>NZ_JBHTFM010000017.1:0-516508 GCF_042674865.1 Kineococcus sp. GCM10028916
CTTGCGATCACCAGCCACCGCACCAGCATGCCCGACATGGACCCACATCTGAAACAGTCACTGAGACTCAGGACTCCTCGGCGATGGCGGGGGCGCTGACCCCGGCGGGACAGGGCTGGACGGGGAACTCCACCGGTCCGCCGTCGCGGGTGTAGCTGTTGCAGACCAGGTCGATCCGGTCGCCCTCCACGAGGAACCCGCCGACGTGCTGCCGGTTCCAGATGAACTTCGAGTTCTGGACGATCCCACCGCACTCGAACACGTCGAGCCCGGTTCCGTTGCGCTGCAACGTGGTACGGTCGACATCGTAGCGTCCGTCCTGGCTGCAGGAGATCCCGGCGCCCCGGTTCCCCCGGATGAGGGAGTCCCGCACGACGAAGGCCCCGGGGTCGATGGAGAAGGTGAAGAATCCCGTCTGGTTGGCCTCGGCCGTGGACCGCTCCACCCGCAGGCGCCCGTCGAAGACCGCGACGCCGCCCCGGGAGTTCCCGCTGAGGAGGGAGTTCCGCACGACGACGTCGCCACCCTGCTCGCTGTCGACCCCGACCCCGTTGCCCTGCAGCCGAGCCTCGCGCACGGTGCCGCTCACGCTCACCGGCCCGTCGTCGTTGGAGTAGTTGGCGGTGACCCCCGTACCCCACCCCGAGATCGTGCCGTTGCGGACGGTGACGTCCCGGGCGGCGAAGAAGACGCCGCTGCTGTCCGTCCCGGCGCCCGGGCCGGTGACCGAGTGCCCGTTCAGGTTGAGTTCGATGCCGTCACGCGCGAGCTGCAGCCCGCCGCCCTCGGGACAGACGACGTCGGCGGCCAGTCGCACGCTGGTCGTGAGGGTCGTCCCGCAGGGGACGACCACGGCCCGCGGCGCAGCCGCCGCCGACGCCCCAGGAGCGAGGGTCAGGAGCGCTGCGGTGAGAGGAGTGATCGCGAGAACTGCCGTGCGCTGACGCATGAAGACCTTCTTCGCCCGAGACCCCGATGTCTCCACGCAGCGTAGCGCTCAAGTGACACTCAGGAAAGGTTCAGGCGGCGCCGCCGTGACCGCGTCCGCCGGAGCCCGGGCAGGTCGTGCCCGGGCGCCGGCGGGTCGGGAACGATCGACCGGTTCAGCTGGGGGAGGGGTCAGACCCCTGGGCCGCCTCGCGCAGGGCGGGGATGATCTCGCTCTGCGCCACCTTCAGGAACTCCGACTGGTGCTCCCCGCCGATCTGCACGAGCGAGAGGTCGGTGAAACCCGCCTCGAAGTAGGCGGACGCGGCTTCGACGATCGCGTCGACGGAGTTCCCGCAGGGGATCGTCCCGGCGACGTCCTCGGGACGCACGAACTGCGTGGCGCCCGCGAAACCGGCGGTCGTCGGCAGGTCGGCGTTCACCTTCCAGCCACCGGCGAACCAGCGGAACTGCTCGTGCGCCCGGGCGGTCGCGGCGTCCTGGTCGGCGTCCCAGCTGACCGGCATCTGCCCGATCTTGCGGCTGGGCCGCTGGCCGGGTTCGCGGGCGGCGTCCCAGGCGGCCAGGGCGGCCTCCGGCTCCACCGCGACGAGGTGGTCGGCCAACGGCGAGAACCTCGTCGCCGACTTCTCGCCGCTGACCGCGACGGCGATCGGGACCCGGTGCTCGGGAACGTCCCACAGGCGGTGGGAGTCGACCCGGAAGTGGTCGCCGACGTAGGTGAGGAGTTCCCCGTCGAAGAGGTTCGAGATGATCTCGCAGGCCTCGACGAGCATGTCCTGACGTTCCTCGACCGCCGGCCAGCCCTGCCCGACGACGTGCTCGTTGAGGTTCTCCCCGGAACCCAGGCCGAGGACGAAGCGCCCCTCGGAGAGGATCTGCACCGTCGCGGCCTTCTGGGCCACGATCGCGGGGTGGTAGCGGATCGTGGGGCAGGTCACGTACGTCATGAGTTCCACCCGGGACGTCGTCGCCGCGACCGCCCCGAGCACCGACCAGGCGTAGGGCGCGTGACCCTGCGAGGTCAGCCACGGCGAGGCGTGGTCGGAGAAGACGATCGTGTCGAAACCGGCCTCCTCGGCCGCCATCGCGTCCCGCACCAACCAGCGCGGGTCGGACTGCTCGCTCATGCAGGTGTAGCCGATGCCGGTGTTCACGCGATCGCCTCCACGAGGGCCTTGCTGAACGCCGGCAGGTCGTCGGGGTTGCGGCTGGTGATGAGGGGCCCGGGACCGGAGAGGTCCACGACGACCTCCTCGTCGACCCACTCGGCCCCGGCGTTGCGCAGGTCCGTCCGCAACGAGGGCCACGACGTCATCCGTCGGCCCTTGAGCACGTCGGCCTCGACGAGGGTCCACGGGGCGTGGCAGATGGCCGCGATGGGCCGCGTCGACGCGGCGAACTGCCCGACGAACTTCACGGCCGACAGGCTCGTCCGCAGCGCGTCGGGGTTGGCGACCCCCCCCGGCAGGACGAGCGCGGCGTACTCGCTCGGGCTCGCGTCGTCCACGACGACGTCGACGTCGAAGGTGTCGCCCTTGTCGAGGTGGTCGAAGGCCTGCACCTGACCGGCCTTCGTCGAGATCAGCACGGGCTCCCCGCCCGCCTCCTGCACGGCCTTCCACGGTTCGGTCAGCTCGACCTGCTCGATGCCCTCGGTGGCCACGAGGAACGCGACCTTCTTGCCCTGCAAGCTGGTGTCCGTCATGGCCCCACGCTGACACCGCGACGGGCGGTCGGCATCCGGGAAGGGCACCGTGAGGCCACCGTGAAGGGCACGCTGCGCTGCCTGAGGGGGGCGTGGAAGGATCGCCCTGCCAGAGTCGCCAGACGGAGGAGTCTCCATGCCCATCGCCACCCCGGACGTCTACGCCGAGATGCTCGACCGCGCGAAGGCCGGTTCCTTCGCCTACCCGGCCATCAACATCTCCTCGAGCATCACGCTGAACGCCGCCATCCGTGGTTTCGCCGAGGCCGAGAGCGACGGCATCGTCCAGGTCTCCACCGGTGGTGCGGAGTTCCTGTCGGGCACGACCGTCAAGGACATGGTCCTGGGCTCGCAGGCGCTCGCCGAGTACGCCCACCACGTGGCCAAGGGCTACGGCGTGAACATCGCCCTGCACACCGACCACTGCCCGAAGGACAAGCTGGACGGCTTCGTGCGTCCGCTGCTCGAGATCTCGGCCGAGCGCGTGAGGTCGGGTCGCGACCCGCTGTTCCAGTCGCACATGTGGGACGGCTCGGCCGTGCCGCTCGACGAGAACCTCTCGATCGCGGAGGAGCTCCTGGCCCGGGCCGTCGCCGCCAAGATCATCCTCGAGGTCGAGATCGGCGTCGTGGGGGGCGAGGAGGACGGTGTCGCCCACGAGATCAACGACAAGCTCTACACGACCGTCGACGACGCGCTGGCGACCGTGAACGCGCTCGGCTCGGGGGAGAAGGGCCGCTACCTGACGGCGCTCACCTTCGGCAACGTCCACGGCGTCTACAAGCCCGGCGGGGTCAAGCTGCGCCCGGAGATCCTCAAGGAGATCCAGGAGAAGGTCGGCGCGCAGGTCGGCAAGGACAAGCCGTTCGACCTGGTCTTCCACGGCGGCTCCGGGTCCTCCGACCAGGAGATCAGCGACGCCGTCGACTACGGCGTCATCAAGATGAACGTCGACACCGACACCCAGTACGCCTTCACCCGCCCGATCGCGGACCACATGCTCCGCAACTACGACGGTGTGCTGAAGGTCGACGGCGAGGTCGGCAACAAGAAGACCTACGACCCGCGGGTCTGGGGCAAGGCCGGCGAGACGGGCATGGCCGCCCGCGTCGTCGAGGCCGCCCAGGCGCTGCGCAGCGCGGGCAAGAGCGTGAAGTGACGCGCTGAACGCGAGAAGGCCCGGTCCCCTCGCGGGGCCGGGCCTTCGTGCTGGCGGGTCTCAGGCGGGCTGCGGCCCGTCGTCGTCCGGCGCGGTCAGCCCCGGTTCCTCGTCGACGACGTCCAGGAGCTGGACGATGTTCGTCGTCTCGATGAGGAACTTCACGACCGCGGGCGGGCGGATCAGCGTCACCCGGCGCCCCTTGGACCGCGAGGCGAGGCGCGCGAGGAACGCGAGCCCCGTCGAGTCCATGAAGGTCACGTGGTGGGCGTCGACCTGCAACGGCCGGCCCGAGGTCAGCGCGTCCTCGGCCGCCTCGAGCAGGTCCGGGCCGAGCTCGGCGTCGATCTCGCCCGTGAGCACCACCCGGGTGGCCCGCGGTTCGTAGAGGACGTGCACCGAGCCGGGGTCCACCGAGCGCACCTGGGGCACCCGGGGGGCCTCGCCCGGCGGTGTCGCGTCGTTCGTCATGGGTCCTCCGTGGTCCGACCGCTGTGTGCCGTGCCCGGCTTCTACAGGCAGCGGATGTCCTTCCGTCCGGTCTCGAACCGGGCGGTGGACCCGACGTCGTGCCCGCCACCCTCGACGCGCGCTCCGTTCGAGCCCCCTGCATGCTATCGACCGAGGCACGCACCGTCGTCGCGCACCTGCGACGACCCATCGCGTCCCAGACCACGAGGAGCTCCACCCCGATGTCCCGCAGCAGCCCGCAGGCGCTCGCGCTGCGCGAGCCGGCCGCCGTGCTGCTGCTGGTGTCGGTCCCGGGGGCTGCGACGGGGGAGCTGCTGGCCCTCGACGCGACCGCCCGCGCTGCCGCCGGGGTGGCCGAGGGCGAGCTCCCGCCGCGCGACCTGCGGGACTTCCTGCGTCGGGCCGGACTGGTGGCCGATCCCGTCTGGGACCGCCTCGAACGCGGTGAGGTGGTCGCGGGCGCCCGACTGCCCGGTGACCTCTGGGTCAGCGCCGGCCGGGTCCCCGGCCACGACCAGCTCCTCGTCGTCGTGGTGCGCACCCACGCCGTCGAGCACGCGGGCCACGACGACACCCGCGGCGTCGTCGCCGCCGGCCCCGGGACGGCGTTGTCCGCCCTGCGCGAGGGCCACCTCGTCGTGGACTGGATCGACGGCGCCTTCACCCGCACCACCGGGGCCACCGCGCACGACGTGCTGGGCCGCTCCTGGGAGGAGCTGCTGAGCACCCGTGACGAGGCCGCCCTGGCGGAGCTGACCCGCAGCGTCTCCCTGGCCCGGCCCACGACCGTCACGGTCCTGGACCACCGCGGCGACGGCACCGCCTTCCTGCACGAGGTCCGCACCGTCCCGCTGCTGGACCGCACCGGCGCCGTCTGCCACGTCGTCTCCTGGCACTCCGACGTGACCCGTCGCACCGCCGAGGCGAGCGCCACCGACCACACCACCGATCGCAGCGCCGAACGGCGGGCCGCCACCCGCCTCGAGGTCCTCGGCCGCCTCGACGCCGTCGTGCTCGACGAGGACGTGACCCACGGGATCCGCTCGGTCGTGCGGGTGCTGGGCGACCACCTCGTCTCCGCCGCGATGGTGGCGCTGCTGCGCGAGGGACCCGGGGGCGCCGCCACCGAGGTCGAGGTCGTCGCCGCCCACGGCCCGCACCTGCACGGGCTCGTCGGCCACCGGCTGCGCCGTTCGCGCCAGGCCGGCTCGGACCCGCTGCTCGACCCCGCCGCGCCCGACACGGGGGAAGCCCTGGAGATCGCGGCGCTCGACGCGCCTCCCGGGACCGCGACCGCGTGGCTCGCCGAGCTCACGGCGGGAACCCCCGCCCTGGCCCTGCCCCTGCGGGGTCGGGAGAACGTCGTCGGCGTCCTCGTGGTCGTCCCGCACCCCGGGGGGACCGGGCCCGAGGACCGCACCGTGCTCGCCGGGGCGGCGCGCCGCGCGGGGTTGCTGGTGGAGAACGAACGCCTGCACGCCCGCGAGCACGCCCTGTCCGAGACGCTGCAGCGCAGCATGCTTCCGGACGCGACGGGCCTCGACGGGATCGAGGGCCTCGACGTCTGGACGTTCTACGCCTCCAACGCCGAGCACGCCCAGGTCGGCGGTGACTGGTACGACGTCCTGCCGCCGGCGGTCGACGGCGGCGGCCAGCACGTCGCCGGGATCGTCGTCGGCGACGTCGTCGGCCACGACGTCGAGGCCGCGGCCGCGATGGGTCAGATCCGTTCCGTCGTCCGCTCCGCCGCCCACGAGCTCGACGACCCCGCCAGCGTCCTGATGCGCGTCGACCAGCTCACCGGCGGCATGCGCATCCCGCGGATGGCGAGCCTCGTCTACGCGACCCTGCAGCGCCTCGACGACGGCGGCTGGGAGATGGCCTGGTCCAGCGCCGGACACCTGCCGCCGCTGCTGCGCCGCGGGAACGCCGACCCCCGGGCGGTGGAGGTCCTGAGCGAGGCGACCGGCACCCTCGTCGGGCTCGGCGAACGACCCCGACCCACCCGCGAGCGCGCCCTCGCGCCCGGCGACGTCCTCGTCTTCTACACCGACGGCCTCATCGAGACCCGCGCCCGGCCCCTGCACGACGGGCTCGAGGTCCTCGTCGAGGTCCTCGCCGCCTCCAGGGCGCGCGACGCCGCCGGCATCGGGGAGGAGCTGCTCAGCGGACTCGGCGACACCCCCGAGGACGACACCGCCATCGTCGTCGTCCGCGTGCCGGAGGAGTCCGAGGCCGACGGCGGAGCGCTGCCCACGGCCGACACCCCCCGCCGTCGCCGCTGGCAGCTGCCCTCGGAGCCGTCCTCCATCGGCAAGGCGCGGCACGCCACCCTGCGCGCCTGCGCCGTCTGGGGCCTGCAGTGCGGCCCGCAGGCCGAGATCGTCGTCTCCGAGCTCGTCGCCAACGCCGTCCTGCACGGCTGGGGGACCATCGGACTGCGCCTCTTCGACCTGCCGGGCGCCCTGCGCCTGGAGGTGGAGGACGACAGTCCCGAGGAACCCCAGGTCGTCGAGGCCCGTCCCGACGGCGCGGGTGGGCACGGCATGCGCCTCGTCGCCTCGCTGGGCCGGTGGGGGACCACCCGCACCCGGCGGGGCAAGATCGTCTGGGTCGAGATCCCGACCGCCCCGAAGAACTAGGAGAGGACCTCCCGTGACCACCGGAACCAACCTGCTCGGCGGACCCCCGCCCACCCACCTGCCCGCCGTCCCCGAGGTCGACGCGGAGCTCGCCGCCGGGAAGGACCCCGACGCCGTCGCCGCCGGGCACCCCTCGGCGTCGTTGCCCTGGGCCCTGCTCGCCGAGCGCGCACTCGCGGCGGGGGAGACCATGACCGCGTACGCGTTCGCGCGCACCGGGTACCACCGCGGGCTGGACGCGTTGCGTCGCGCCGGCTGGCGCGGACACGGTCCCGTGCCGTGGGCGCACGAACCGAACCGGGGTTTCCTGCGGGCGCTCGCCGTCCTGCAGCAGGCCGCGGCCCGCATCGAGGAGACAGAGGAAGCCGTGCGCTGCACCACGTTGCTCGAGGACTGCGACCCGATCGCCGCCCGGGAGCTGATCCCCTCGTGACCGACCCCGCGACGCCCGAGCGTCCCGTCCTCGTCGTCGGGGCCGGCATCTCCGGTCTGGCCTGCGCCCGCGTGCTGGCCGACGCCGGGGTGCCCGTGCGGGTCCTGGACCGCGGGCGTCGCGTCGGGGGTCGCATGAGCGGGCGCCGGGTCGAGACGAGCGTGGGGACCCGCGTGGTCGACCTCGGTGCCGCCTACTTCACCGCCGAGGGGTCCGGGGGGTTCTCCGAGGTCGTGGCCGACTGGGAACGTCGGGAACTGGCCCGGCCCTGGACCGACACGTTCGCCAAGATCTCCGGCCGCGCCGCCGCGGGCGGTGGGCTCGCGGGGTCCTCGACCGGCCCCGTGCGCTGGGGGACCCCCGGCGGGCTGCGGAGCCTGCTCGACGACCTCGTCGCCCCACCGGGACGGGAGCCGCTGGACGTGGTGAGCGGCATCGACGTGGAGGCCGTGGACGGCACCCTCGACGGCCCGGTCGTCGACGGGCGTGCCGCCGCCGCGGTCGTGCTCGCCATGCCGGACCCGCAGGCCGCGGACCTGTTGCCGCGCATGGTCGCGACGCGTCTGGACGTGTCCGCGCGCTGGAACTGGCGTCCCTGCATCTCCGTCTACGCGGCCTGGGACCAGCGCTGGTGGCCGGACTTCCACGGAGCCTTCGTCAACGACTCCGACCTGCTCGTCTTCCTCGTCGACGACGGGTCCCGCCGGGGCGACGGGGCTCCCGTCCTCGTCGCGCACGCGGCCCCGGACGTCTCCAGCGACCACCTCGACGCCCCTGCCTCGATCGTCCCCGAGGTCCTCGCGGAGCTCGGACCCCTGCTGACGTCGGCGGCGACGCCCGCGCCGACCTGGGCCCGCGCCCACCGCTGGTCCCTGGCGGAACCGTTGCGCCCGCACGCCGACGCGGCGTTCGGCTGGGACGAGGGCAGCCGGATGGGCGTCTGCAGCGACGCGTGGGGTGGACGGCCCAAGGTGCAGACGGCCTGGGAGTCGGGCACCGCGATCGGTCGCGATCTCGCGGAGCGGTTCGCCGGCTGACCGCCCGGGCGGTCACCACCCGGTAAGCTCGGCGTGGTCTGCGGCGACCGCCCCACCGCTCTCGGGTGCCGGGTGGTCCGTGGGGCCAGATGCACCCGGACAAGTCGTGTCACAGGAAGACAGGGGATCTCATGCCCGCGATCGTGCTCGTCGGCGCCCAGTGGGGGGACGAGGGCAAGGGCAAGGCCACCGACGCCCTCGGCGCACGGGTCGACTACGTCGTGAAGTTCAACGGCGGCAACAACGCCGGCCACACGGTCGTGGTCGGCGACGAGAAGTACGCCCTGCACCTCCTGCCCAGCGGGATCCTCACCCCCGGGGTCACCCCCGTCATCGGCAACGGTGTCGTCGTGGACCTCTCGGTGCTCTTCGAGGAGATCGATGCGCTGACGGCGCGCGGGGTCGACTGCTCGAAGCTCCTGCTCTCCGCCTCGGCCCACGTGATCGCGCCGTACCACCGCGTGCTCGACCAGGTGACCGAGCGGTTCCTGGGCAGCCGCAAGATCGGGACCACCGGTCGCGGGGTCGGACCGTCCTACGCGGACAAGATCAACCGCATCGGCATCCGGGTCCAGGACCTCTTCGACGAGTCGATCCTGCGGCAGAAGGTCGAGGGCGCCCTCGACCAGAAGAACCACCTGCTGCTGAAGGTCTACAACCGTCGCGCGGTGTCGGTCGACCAGACCGTGGACGAGCTGCTGTCCTACCGCGAGCGCATCGCGCCGATGGTGACCGACGTCAGCCTCGAACTCTCCCACGCCCTCGACCGCGACGAGATCGTCCTCTTCGAGGGCGGCCAGGCCACGATGCTCGACATCGACCACGGCACCTACCCGTTCGTCACGTCCTCCAGCGCCACCGCGGCCGGTGCCTGCACCGGGGCGGGGATCCCGCCGAACCGGATCGACCGCATCGTCGCCGTCGTCAAGGCGTACACGACGCGAGTCGGCGAGGGGCCGTTCCCCACGGAACTGCTCGACGCGGACGGTGAGAAGCTGCGCCAGGACGGCGGCGAGTTCGGCACCACGACCGGTCGCCCGCGCCGCACCGGCTGGTACGACGCGGTCATCTCGCGCTACGCGGCCCGGATCAACGGGGTGACCGACTTCGTGCTGACCAAGCTCGACACCCTCACCGGCTGGGAACGCATCCCGGTCTGCGTCGCCTACGACGTCGACGGCGTCCGGCACGACGAGATCCCGATGTCGCAGACCGACTTCCACCACGCGACGCCGGTCTACGAGTTCTTCGACGGCTGGACCGAGGACATCACCGGCGCCCGCACGATGGCCGACCTGCCGAAGAACGCCCAGGCCTACGTCGAGGCCCTCGAGGAGTTCTCCGGTTCCCGGATCTCCGCCGTCGGCGTCGGTCCGGACCGCGAGCAGACCGTCGTGCGGCACGACCTGCTCGGGTCGTGAGCGAGGACACGGGTCCCGTCCGGTTCGTGGTGCGGGAGGCGGCGCTCGCCGACCTCCCGCCCGCGGTCCTCTACGCCCTGCTCCGGCTGCGGGTCGAGGTCTTCGTCGTCGAGCAGCGCTGCGCCTACGCCGAACTCGACGGTCGCGACCTCGAACCCTCGTGCCTGCACGTGTGGGCCGAAGCGCCGGACGGCTCCGTGCTCGCCACGCTGCGGGTCCTGCGCGACACCGACGGACGCGGCCGCATCGGGCGCGTCGCGACGGCCGCCGGCGCCCGCGGGGCCGGGGTCGCGGGGGCGTTGATGCGCCGGGCGCTGGAACTCCTCCCCGGGGTGGACGTCGTCCTGGACGCCCAGGCCCACCTCGAGCGCTGGTACGCCCGGTTCGGTTTCGCCGCCAGCGGCCCCGAGTTCGTCGAGGACGCCATCCCGCACGTCCCGATGCTGCGATCCGCCTGACCTCCGCAGCGACCCGACGCACCCCGCGACGTGGCGGGGTGCGGGCGCGGTCGGCGCGCCACGTTTCGCGCAGGTCAAGCTCGTGTTTCCATTGCGCTACGGGCTGGGCGGATTGTTTGGTGCATCGTCGGAGATGTGGTCAAATCGTCCAGCCTCGGACAGGATGCACGTGAGGACTACAACGGGGTGAGTCCAGTCCGTCTCCCACCACGAACGAAGCGGGACCATGAAACGACGTTTGTCCGCCTCCATCGCCGCACTGGGTCTGCTGGCGTTGAGCGCCTGCTCGACCTCCACGGCCCAGAACGACGACGACGCCGCCGGCGGGAGTGACGCCCTCACGGTCGGCACGACCGACAAGGTCACCAAGATCGACCCAGCCGGGTCCTACGACACGGGCTCGACGTTCGTCGAGAACCAGGTCTACCCCTACCTCGTGGAGCAGAAGCCGGGCAGCTCCGAGGTGGAACCCAGCATCGCCGAGTCCGCCGAGTTCACCGACCCCACGACCTACACCGTGAAGCTCAAGTCGGGTCTGAAGTTCGCCAACGGTCACGAACTCACCTCCTCGGACGTGAAGTTCAGCTTCGACCGCCAGAAGGCGATCGCCGACCCCAACGGACCGGCCTCCCTGCTGGGATCCCTCGACTCCGTCGCGACGCCCGACGCCAGCACCGTCGTCTTCACCCTGAACCGGGCCGACCAGACGTTCCCGCAGATCCTCGCCAGCGCCGCCGGGCCCATCGTGGACGAGCAGGTGTTCTCCCCGAACTCGCTCACCGCGGACGCCGACATCGTGGCCGCGAAGGCGTTCGCCGGCCCGTACACGATCGCGAGCTACCAGTTCAACAAGCTGGTCTCGTACAAGGCGTTCGACGGCTACCAGGGGCTGCTGGGCAAACCCGCGTCGAGCACCGTGAACATGACGTACTACACCGACGCGAACAACATGAAGCTCGACATCTCCAACGGCAAGATCGACGTGGCGTGGCGCTCGCTGTCCGCCACCGACATCGCCGACCTGGAGAAGAACGACAAGGTCAAGGTCCACAAGGGCCCCGGCGGGGAGATCCGCTACGTCGTCTTCAACTTCGACACCATGCCGTTCGGGGCCAAGTCCGACAGCCCCGACCCGGCCAAGGCGCTCGCCGTCCGCCAGGCGATGGCCGACTCCGTCGACCGCGAGGCGATCGCCGACCAGGTCTACAAGGGCACCTACACCCCGCTCTACTCCTACCTCCCCGAGGGTCTCGCCGGGGCCAACGAGTCCCTCAAGAGCGCCTACGGCGACGGTTCCGGTGGGCCGGACGTGGACAAGGCCAAGCAGGTCCTCGCCGCGGCCGGGGTGACCACCCCGATCGACATCAAGCTGCAGTACAACCCCGACCACTACGGTGCGTCCTCGGGTGACGAGTACGCGCAGGTGAAGCAGCAGCTCGAGGACACCGGGCTGTTCACGGTCGACCTGCAGTCGACGGAGTGGGTCCAGTACTCCAAGGACCGTTCCTCCGACGTGTACCCGATGTACCAGCTGGGCTGGTTCCCCGACTACTCCGACGGGGACAACTACCTCACGCCGTTCTTCTACGACACCGACGAGTCGGCGAGCTTCCTCGCCAACCACTTCCGCGACCAGGCGATCAACGCCGAGATCGCGGAGCAGGTCGGGATGACCGACGCCGACCAGCGCAAGGCGCTGATCGGGAAGATCCAGGACGACGTCGCCGCGCAGCTGCCGACGCTGCCGCTGCTGCAGGGTTCGCAGGTCGCGATCTCCGGCACCGACGTGAAGGGGGTCGACGACACGCTCGACGCCTCCTTCCGGTTCCGGTTGTCGTCGCTGAGCAAGTAGGCCTCCGGCCGCACGACGAGGCGCTCGCCCGCGCGGTGGGCGCCTCGTCGTGCGTGCGGTTCCCGTCGCCCCGGCGCCACGACCCTGCAGGCGCTGCCCACCCCCGGAGCAACCCATGTCATCGACGACCGCTGTCCCCGGTACCACCGACGGCGCACCCGACCCGGTCGCGGCGCCGCGACGAGGCGGTGGTTCCGGCCTCCTGCGTTACCTGGTGGTCCGGTTCCTGCTGATCATCCCGACCGTGTGGATCCTCACCACGCTCGTGTTCTTCCTGATGCGGATCACCGGCGACCCCATCACCGCGGCTCTCGGTGGGCGACTCACGTCGGCGCAGCTGGCCGAACGCGTCCACCAGGCCGGTTACGACCGGCCGATCCTCGTCCAGTACGTCGAGTACATGGGGAACCTGCTGCACGGTGACTTCGGGACCTCCATCTCCGACGGCCGTGCGGTCACCGACGTGCTGCTCGAGTACGGCGCCGCGACGCTCGAGCTCGCGTTCTACGCCGTGATCGTCGCCGTCGTGCTGGGCATCCCGCTCGGGATGGTGGCGGCCCGGGTGCGGGACCGCTGGCCCGACGCGACCCTGCGCATCCTCGCGGTCCTGGGCTACGCGACCCCGGTGTTCTTCGCCGGTCTGCTCCTGAAGCTCGTGTTCGGTTCCTTCTGGCCGGTCCTCCCGGTCGCCGGCCGGGCGAGTTCGAACGTGCAGCTCGTCATGGGCGGGGTCGTGAGCCCCACCGGGATCTACACCCTGGACGCCCTGCGCATCGGTGACGTCGGCGCGCTGGGCGACGTGCTCTCGCACGCGGTCCTGCCGGCCGTCTGCCTCGGGGTCATCACCGGCAGCACCTTCCTGCGCCTGACCCGGACGAACCTCATCGGTACCCTCGACGCCCAGTACGTGGAGTCCGGGCGCTCCCGCGGGGTCAGCGAGTTCCGCCTCGTGACCCGGCACGCGCTGCGACCGGCCCTGATCCCGATCATCACCGCCATGGGCCTGCAGATCGCCATGCTCCTCGGCGGAGCCGTGCTCACCGAGACGACGTTCGAGTGGGGTGGGCTGGGGAACCAGCTCGCGCAGTACCTCACCGCCCGCGACTTCGTCGCCGTGCAGGGCATCGTCGTCCTGCTCGCCGTGATCGTCGCCGTGACGAACTTCGTGGTGGACGTCATCGCCGCCCTGATCGACCCTCGAGTGAGGTACTGACATGACGGATCCGCAGCAGGACACCGTGGCCCCCGATCCGACCTCCGACCTCCCGACGTCGGGCCGGCGGTCGTCACCGCTGTGGCGCCTCCCCGTCCTGCGGGAACTGCGGTCCTCGGTCGGGCTGCAGCGCGGCATGCTCCTCACCGGGCTGGTCATCGTCGGCGTGGTCGTCCTGGTCGCCGTGTTCGTCCCGCTCATCGCGCCCTACGGGTACTCGCAGCTGAGCGACGCTGACGGCGGGTTCGGCGCCCAGCAACCGCCGAGCTCGGCGCACCTGTGGGGCACGACCGTCGGTGGCTTCGACGTCTTCTCCCGCGTCCTGTGGGGTACGCGGACCGCGCTGTTCGTGATCGTGGTCGCCGTGGCGATGAGCCTCTTCGTCGGGGTGGCCCTCGGTCTGGTCTCCGGGTACCTGGGCGGCTGGTTCGACCGCGTGCTCGTCGTCGTCGCCGACGCCGTCTACGCCTTCCCGTCGCTGCTGCTGGCCATCGTCATGACCATCGTCATCTCGGGCGGTCAGTCGAAGGTCGTGGGCGGGGTCCTCGCCGCCGCCATCTCCATCACCGTGGTGTTCGTGCCGCAGTACTTCCGCGTGGTGCGTTCGGAGGCGGCCCGGATCAAGGCCGAACCGTTCGTGGAGGCCGCCCAGGTGCTGGGGGAGTCGACCCTGCGCATCATCGTGCGGCACGTGTTCCGCAACGCCACCCGCAACATCCCGCTCATCTCCACCCTCAACGCCTCCGAGGCGATCCTGACGCTCGCGGCCCTGGGCTTCCTGGGTTTCGGCATCGAGCCGACCTCGGCGTCGGAGTGGGGTTTCGACCTGAACAAGGCCGTCTCCGACGTGACGAGCGGCATCTGGTGGACGGCGCTGTTCCCGGGTCTCGCGATCGTGCTGACGGTGCTCGGCATCACCCTCGTCGGTGAGTCCATGAACGACCTGTCCGACCCCCGGCTCCGCCGCCGCAAGCGTGCGCTGAAGGCGGCGTCCGCCGCCGGGCACGTTCCCGCGCGCGCCGCTGTCCCCATCCGTTCCGAGGGCGCGATCCTCGACATCTCCCACCTCCACGTCACCTTCGCGACGGACTCCGGTGACGTCCCGGCCGTCCGCGACCTGTCGCTGCGGGTCGTGGCCGGCGAGGTTCTGGCCATCGTCGGTGAGTCCGGGTCCGGGAAGAGCGTGACCGCCCGCAGCATCCTCGGGTTGCTGCCCGAGACCGCGACCCGTTCGGGGGCGGTGGTCCTCGCCGGGACCGACGTCCTCACCGCGTCGTCGGCGCGGCTGCGGGCGATGCGCGGCGCCGACGTGTCGATGGTCTTCCAGGAGCCGTCGACGGCGCTGAACCCCGTCTACACCGTGGGCTTCCAGATCGTGGAGGGGTTGCGGGCGCACAACCCGCGGACCTCCCGCAAGGAGTTGAAGGCGCGGGCCGTCGCGGCGATGGAGCAGGTCGGCATCCCCGACGCGGCCTCGCGCTACGACTACTACCCCCACCAGTTCTCCGGCGGGCAGAAGCAGCGCATCGTCATCGCGATGGCCCTGGCCCTGGGGGCGGAACTCATCGTCGCGGACGAACCCACGACGGCCCTCGACGTGACCGTGCAGGCCGAGATCCTCGACCTGCTGCGGGACCTGCGGGACCGGACGGGCACGGCGATCGTCCTCATCACGCACAACATGGGCGTCGTCGCCGACCTGGCCGACCGGGTCGCCGTGATGTACCGCGGGGAGGTCGTCGAGGTCGCCGACGTGGCGACCCTGTTCGCCGCGCCGCAGGCCGACTACACGCGGCGCCTGCTCGCCGCGGTGCCGCGGCTCTCGGTCACGGAGGTCGACGGGATCTCCACCGGGGCCTCCTCCGGGGAACCGCTGCGCGAGGTGTCCGTCGCGGACCCGGTCGTCGTGTCCCGGGGGCTGCAGGTCGTGTTCCCCGGAGGGATCGGCAAGCCGGACTTCCACGCCGTGCGCGGGGTCGACTTCTCGATCGCGCGGGGTGAGGTCCTGGGTCTGGTCGGGGAGTCCGGTTCGGGGAAGACGACGATCGGGCGGACCCTCGCCGGTCTGACTCCGGCCGCCGGTGGGTCGCTCACCGTCTTCGGTCACGAGATGGTCGGGTTCAAGGAGCGCGCGTTCCGGCCGCTGCGCAAGCAGATCGGGTTCGTGTTCCAGGACCCCGCCGCGTCGTTCAACCCGCGGCTGACGATCGGGGAGTGCGTCGCGGAACCCCTGGTGGTGCACCGGCCCGAGGTCGGCGCGACCGCACGGGCCGCGCGCGTCCGCGAGCTGCTCGAGGCCGTCGAGCTGCCCACGTCGTACGCGGACCGCTACCCGCACGAGTTGTCAGGCGGTCAGCGCCAGCGGTGCTCGCTGGCCCGGGGGATCGCGCTCGACCCCGAGCTCCTCATCGCCGACGAACCCACCTCGGCCCTCGACGTCTCGGTGCAGGCCACCGTGCTGGAGCTGTTCACGCAGTTGCAGCAGCGGTTCGGTTTCGCGGCCCTGTTCATCTCCCACGACCTCGCCGTGGTGGACATGCTCGCCGACCGGATCGGGGTGCTGTTCCACGGCCGCCTCGTCGAGCACGGCACCAGCGAACAGGTGCTGCGCGATCCGCGGCACGACTACACGAAGCGCCTGATCGCCTCGTTGCCGGTGCCCGACCCCGCCGAGCAGGCCGGCCGCCGCGAGCTCGCCCGGACCCTGCGCCAGCAGGCCTGAGCCCCACCCCCGACCCGTGATCTGGCGGGGAATCCCCGCGGGATCACGCGTCGGAGGGGTGGCGGTGGGCGGCGACGAGGCGGGTGAAGGCCAGCAGGCAGGCCGCGGCGAGCCACGCGATGAGCGCTGAGGTCGGTTTCATGCGGCCTGCGCTGATGCCGATCGCCAGGACGGCGGTCGCCGCGACGAGCATCGGGGCGGCCCGGAGGGACCAGCGACCGCTCGGCTCCGGGGCGGGTCGCTTGTCCGGCGTCAACGCTGCGAGGGCGCAGGCCAGGACGAAGAGCATCCACAGGACTCCGCTCGGCTCCGAACGGTGGCCGAAGGCCACGACGGCGGCGACGGTGATCAGGCTGAGGGCCACGAACGTCCAGTAAGCCAGCTCGACCGGGTCGGGAACGGGCCCGGCGTTGCGCAGCGGGACGTGCCACCAGGCGCGTCGCCTCAAGACCGTGCCGACGTGGTCGGCGGCGATGAACGTGAGGGGCCCGACGAAGCCGAGGCCGGTGCCGTGCTGCTGGGTCACGGCGAGCGCCATGATGAAGAGCCAGCTGAGCAGCTGCACGACCAGACCCCCGGCGTAGAGCCGCCGTGCCGGGCCCCGCTGCCGCAACGGGTGCGTCGGGAGCGTGTCGATGAGTTCCTGGGACATCGTCGTCGTCCTCACAGTCCACGGTTCCTGAGGGTCTTGTGCAGGGCCTGCCGGGAGACGCCGATGAGTTCGGCGAGTTCCACCAGGCTGTGGTCCTCGACCAGGTCCGCGAGGAGCGAGGCGCGCGCACCGGCCACGTGCGAGCGCAGCGCCGATGCGGCGGCGTCGACCTCGGCCAGCACCAGCGCGGCCCCCAGCGGGCCCCCGCACTCGCCGAGCCAGTCGCGGCCAGTGGGCTCTCCCCACAGCTGGGCGAGGAGGCCGCGTCCGAGGTCGTCCACCACGTCGCGCACGACGGCCGGGGTCGTGCGGGTGGCGAGGCGGGCCGAGACGGCGCCCAGGGAGGAGTCCCCGGCGCGGTGCGGCAGGGCCTCGCGCCACTCCTCCGTGTCCGTCACCGACATCATGAAACCCAGGGTTGACGACTGTGTCAACCCTGGGTTTCACCCTGCCGTTCGTGATCTTGCGGGGATTCCCCGCAAGATCACGAGTCGGAGGGGGTGGCTCCTTCGCCGAGCTTGACCTCGACGTCGCGGTGGGTGCCCTCGTCGACCTCGACGGTGGTCGCGACGGGGGCGTAACCCGCCGCGGTCAGCGTGTAGTGGCCGGCGGAGAGGTCGTCGAAGTGGAACGAGCCCTCGGGGTCGGTGGTGGCACGCTCGACGACGGAGCCGCCACCGTCCACCAGCGTCACGGCGGCCTCGGGAACCCCGCGTCCGTCGCTGGCCGCGGACACCTGGCCGATCAACCGGCCACCGTGGCTGAGGCGCACGTCCTCCTCGAGCTCCTGGCCGGGCCCGAGGTCGATCGTGCGGGCCACCGGACGGAACGACTCGCTCAGCACGCTCAGGACGAACGTGCCGGCCACCAGGTCGCTCAACCGGTAGCGACCCGCCTCGTCGGTGCGGGTGGAGGCCACCACCCGGCCCTGGACGTCGAGCAGGGTGAGGACGCCGTCGCACACCGGGTCCTTCCCGTCGGCCCCCGTCACGAGGCCGTGCACGGCGGCGTTGCCGACGAGCCGGACGTCGTGGCGCACCGTGCGGTCGGAGACCGGGACGAGGTGCGCGGCGGGTTTCGCGTCCGCCGCGGCGACGATGAGGACGAACGTGCCGCCCGCGTCCAGCGGCAGCTCGTAGAACCCGACCTCGTCGGACGTGCTCCGCACGACCTGCTGTCCCGCGGGGTCGGTGACGGTGAGCACGGCGCCGGCCAGCGGGTTCCCCGCCGACCCGGTGACCAGCCCGACGATCCCGAGCGGGAGGTCCTGCAGGATCCGCGCGACCCGCTGCTCGGCCGGCATCCCGTGCGGGGTCCCCGCGAGTTCCGGGTCGACCGGCCGGCGACGTTCCTCGCGCTGGCTGGGGACCGGAACCGCCTGCGCGGGGGCCGGTCCGCTCGAGGCGGCGGCCTCGGTGCTGAGCAGCGCGTCGAGGCTGCGGCCCTCGGCGTCCACGTTCGGGACGAGCTTCTGCATCCACCGCGGCATCCACCAGGCGGCGTTGCCGAGCAGGGTCAGCGCCGCGGGCATGATGACCATGCGGACGACGAGCGCGTCGGCGAGGACGCCCACGGTGAGGGCCATGCCGATCGAGCCGATGATCTGGTCACCGCTGGTGGCGAACCCGACGAAGACGCCGGACATGATGAACGCGGCCGCGACGACGACGGGCGCCGACCGGCGGAACCCGGCGAGGACGGCGTCCTTGGGCCTGCGGCCGTGGGCGTGCTGCTCGTGGATCGCCGACACCATGAACATCTGGTAGTCCATCGCGAGCCCGAACAGGATCCCGACGACCAGCACCGGCATGAAGCTCAGCAGCGGTGCCGGCTGGGGGACCTGGAAGACGTCGGAGAGCCAGCCCCACTGGTAGATCGCGACGACCGCCCCCAGCGAGGCGCCGAGCGAGAGCAGGAACCCGACGGTGGCCAGCAGCGGCACCGCCAGCGAGCGGAACAGCATGATCAGCAGGAGGAGCGCCAGGACCACGATCAGCGCGATGTACTTCGGCAGCGCGTCGTTGAGCGAGTCGGTGACGTCGATGTCCAGCGCGGTCTGACCGGTGACGAGGACCTCGGCCCCGGTGGTGCCGCCGGTGGCGGAACGGATGTTGCGGACCAGGTCGCTGGTGCGGGTGTCCGTCGGCCCGCTACCGGGCACGACGGTGATGAGCTGCGCGGTGCCGTCGGCGGAGGGGATGCCCGGCACGACGGCCGCCACGTCGGCGAGGCCCTTGACCTCGTTCGTGACCTCGGTGGCCGCGCCGGCGACGGCGGTCGGGTCCGTGCCGTTGACCAGGACGAGGAGGCTGGACTGCGAGCCCGGCCCGAAGCCCTGGACGAGCAGGTCGTAGGCCTGGCGGGAGGAGCTCGCCGGGTCGTCGTTCTCGGCCGAGGGCAGCGCCGTCCGCATCGAGGCGACGGGGATGGCGATGGCGCCGACGAGGACGACGGCCACGAGCAGCGAGACGACGGGGTGGTTGGTGACGCCGCGGGCCCAGCGGCCCAGCAGCCCCGGACCGGCGAGGTCGGCCTCGGCGTGGTCGTCGCTCTCGGCGGCGGCCCGCAGGCCGGCTGGGTCGCGGTGGCGTTCCTTCTTGGGCAGCACCTTCAGGCCGAGGACCTTGAGGAACGCCGGGACGGCGGTCAGGGCCACGATGACGGCGACGAAGACCGTGGCCGCGGCGGCCAGACCCATCTGGGTCAGGAACGGGATGTCGACGACGGCCAGACCGGCCAGGGCGATGATGACCGTGGTCCCGGCGAACACGACAGCCGTCCCGGCCGTCCCGGTCGCCTTCGCGATGGCCCGGTCGAGGGTCTCCCCGCGACGCAGTTCGGTGCGGGTGCGGGCGAAGACGAACAGGGCGTAGTCGATGCCGACCGCGAGCCCGAGCATGCCCGCCAGGGCCGGGGTGGTGGCCGAGAGCGAGACGACGTTGCCCAGCGCGGTGATGCCGAGGATGCCGGCGCCGACCCCGAGGCCCGCCGTGAGGAGGTTGGCCCCCGCGGCGGCCAGGGCGCCGTAGGTGAGGATGAGGACGAGGAACGCGACGGCGACGCCGATCGCCTCGCTGGCGTGCCCGGCCTCGCTCGTCACGACCTGCGACGTCATCTCGACGCGGACGTCACCGGCGTCGTGGTCCGTCGCCGCGACGAGCGCGTCGGCCTGTTCCTTGGTGATGTCCCCGACGACCCCGTCGAAGGTCACCGTCGAGGACGCGATCGTCCGGTCGGCGGAGAGCATCGGGGTCTCGGCCGCGAGCGGGTCGCTCACCGAGACGACCCCGTCGAGGCCGCGCAACCGCGCCAGCAGGTCCTCGACGGAGGCCGCGTCGGCACCGGTGAGGGTCTGCCCCGCGGGGGCCTGGAAGACGACCGTCGCGGTGGCGTTGTTGGCGCCGGCGGAGAACTTCTGCCCGATGAGGTCCAGACCCTCGCTGGCCTGCGTCCCCGGGATCGAGAAGCTGGTGTCGGTCGCGGCCGTCTTGTCGACTCCGTAGGCGAGGCCGGCGAGGACGGCCAGCAGGACGGCCCAGACGGCGAGCACCTGCCAGTGGCGGCGGGCGCTGAAGCGGCCCAGTCGGTACAGCAGGGTTTCCATCGGGGAGAGGCTCCTTCGTGAGGGACGACACGAGGTCCGTCGGCGCCGGTGGCGACGTCGCTCTACTGCGTGGAGATGCTCGACGGTACCCCGGCCGCGCGAGGCGGGCCAAGAGACATCACCTAGTCGATCGGCTAGTTGTCGACGGGTGGATCATCCGTCGAAAGTCGTAGCCGCAGGTACAGTGACGTCCGGACGGCACCGGACGTCCACGGTGACGGGCGGGAGATCGATGACGGCGACGGTCGGCGACGGACGTCCGCCGGGACCCGGTCGGACCCGCCTGCACGAGGCGGCGCTGCGGTTGTTCGCGGAGCACGGCATCAGCGGTACGTCGTTGCAGATGATCGCCGACGAGATGGGCGTCACCAAGGCCGCGGTGTACCACCACTACAAGACCAAGGACGACCTCGTCGTCGGGGTGGTCGCGCCCTTCCTCGACCGCGTGCTCGAGATCGTCGAGCGGGCGCGGGCCCGGCGGGGTCGTCGGGCGCAGGTCGAGACCGCCCTCGCGGGTCTCGTGGACCTCATCGTCGAGGTCCGTCGGATCTACGTCGTCGCGGCGGTCGACCCGGTGTTCGCGCACCTGCAGGAGCACCACCCGCGCATGCGCGAGATCGGTGAGGAACTGCGCGAACTGCTCGCCGGCCCGGACGCCGACGACGAGCGGCGGGTGGCGACGGTGTTCTTCCTGACCGGGATGGTCGGCCCGCTGGGCGACGAGACGTGCCGGGACATCCCGGACGACGCCCTGCGCGGGATGCTCATGGACATCGGTCGACGCTTCCTGCTGCCGCGCAGGGCGCCTCGGATGGTGAGCTGCCGGTGAGCCTGATCGCGATCCTCAGCGAGGTCCTCGTGGTCCTCGACTACGTCGTGAAGGTGGTCGCGGTCGGAACCGTTCCCGAGAACCGGAAACCCGGTTCCTCCTCGGCCTGGTTGCTGCTCATCCTCTTCCTGCCGATCGTCGGGTTGCCGCTCTTCCTGCTGCTGGGCAGCCCCTACGTCACCGGCCGCCGCCACCGCCTGCAGCAGCAGGTGAACCAGGTCATCGCCGAACGCGTCGAGGACCTCCCCTCGCTCCCGCCGGGTCTGGTGGCCGACGCGCACCTCGCCTCGCTGCTCGGGCTCAACCGCCGGCTCACCTCGCTGCCCTGCGTCTCCGGCGACCACCGGCGGCTGCTGCCGGACGGGGAGTTCGTCGGTGCGCTCGCGGCGGCCGTCGCGACCGCCGAGCGCAGCGTGCACGTCGAGTTCTACATCGCGGCCCTCGACGCCACGACGGAACCTTTCTTCGACGCCCTGCGCGACGCCGTCGCGCGCGGGGTGACGGTGCGCTTCCTCTACGACCACCTCGGGTCGCGCAAGTACCCCGGTCACATGCGCATGAACGAGCGGCTCACCGCCGACGGGGTCGAGTGGCACCGCATGATGCCGATCGACCCGCTGCGCGGCCGGTGGCGCCGCCCGGACCTGCGCAACCACCGCAAGCTCGTCGTGGTCGACGGCCGGACGGGTTTCGTCGGTTCCCAGAACCTCATCGACCAGGGGTACCTCGTCCGCAAGAACGTCCGGGCGGGGCGGCGCTGGGTCGACCTCAACGTGGAACTCACGGGGTTCGTCGTCCAGTCCCTGGAGGCGGTGTTCGCGACCGACTGGCTCGCCGAGACGGGGGAGACGCTGACGCAGGTGGACGCCGTGGGGCCGGAACCGTCCGGCGGCTCCACGGGCGCCTTCCAGGTCGTCCCCTCCGGTCCGGGGTTCCCGACGGAACCGAACCTGCGGATGTTCTCCGCGCTGATCCACGCCGCGACCCGTTCGGTCTCCGTCGTCAGCCCCTACTTCATCCCCGACGACGGTCTGGAGCAGGCCATCACGACCGCGGCCTACCGGGGTGTCGACGTCGAGCTCTTCGTGTCCGAGAAGGCGGACCAGTTCATGGTCCACCACGCGCAACGGTCGTACTACACGACGCTGCTCGACGCCGGGGTCCGGATCCACATGCTGCCGTTCCCCGCCGTCCTGCACAGCAAGGTGCTGGTCGTGGACGGCGAACGAGCCGTGATCGGGTCCAGCAACATGGACATGCGCTCGTTCAGCCTGGACTACGAGGTGTCGCTGCTCGGCCTGGAACCCGCGTTCGTCGGGGAACTCACCGCGAAGGTCTCGGAGTACCGCGAACGGTCCCGGGAACTCACGCCGGCGGAGTGGTCGCAGCGCCCCCTCCGCCAGCGCTACCTCGACAACGTCATGCGCCTCACCGCCGCGTTGCAGTGAGACCCCGGCCCCACCCGTCCCCGGCCACTCCTGGGAAGGTTTCCACCCTTCACGACGTGAGGTGGGGTGGAAAACTTCCCAGGAGTCGGTCGATCAGGCGCCGGAGACGTGGATCTTCAGGCCGTCGAGGTAGGACGCGACGTTCGCGCGCACCTGCTCGACGTTGTCGCCGCCGAACTTCTCCAGCACCGCGTCGGCGAGCACGAGCGCCACCATGGCCTCGGCGACGACACCCGCCGCGGGGACGGCGCAGACGTCGGAACGCTGCGCGATCGCCTGCGCCGCACCGCCCGAGGAGGTGTCGACGGTGTCCAGGGCGCGGGGGACGGTCGAGATGGGTTTCATCGCGGCGCGGACCCGCAGGACCTCGCCGTTGGTCATCCCGCCCTCGATCCCGCCGGCCCGGTCGGTGCGGCGGCGGACGGTCATGCCCTCCGCGCCGTCCCCGCCGTCGGTGCGCTCGATCTCGTCGTGCGCGGCGGAACCGCGGCGGCGGGCGGTCTCGAAACCGTCGCCGACCTCGACGCCCTTGATGGCCTGGATGCCCATGAGCACCGCGGCGAGACGCGCGTCGAGCTTGCGGTCCCAGTGCACGTAGGACCCGAGGCCCGGCGGCAGGTCGTGCACGACGACCTCGACGACCCCGCCGAGGGTGTCGCCCTCGGTGTGGGCCAGGTCGATCTCGGCGACCATCGCCGCGCTGGTCGCGGGGTCCACGCAGCGGACCGGGTCCGCGTCGATGACGTCCCGCTGCCCGCGGGCGGGGACGACGCCGGCCGGGGCGTCCACCGTGCCCAGCGACACCACGTGCGAGACCACCTCGGCCCCGACGGTCTGGGCCAGGAAGGCGCGGGCGACCTCGCCGAGGGCGACGCGCGTCGCGGTCTCGCGGGCCGAGGCGCGTTCCAGCACCGGCCGGGCGTCGTCGAAGCCGTACTTCTGCATGCCGGTGAGGTCGGCGTGGCCCGGGCGCGGCCGGGTCAGGGGGGCGGAACGGCCCCGGGCCGGCAGCCGGCCCGGCTCGTCGTAGCGGCGGCCCTCGGCGTCGACCGGGTCCGCGGCCATGACCTCCGACCAGCGCGGCCACTCGGTGTTGCCGATGCGCAGCGCGATCGGGCCACCCTGCGTGACCCCGTGGCGGATGCCGCCGATGACCTCGAGCTCGTCCTGCTCAAAGCCCATCCGGGCGCCGCGGCCGTGGCCGAGGCGGCGGCGGGCGAGCGCCGCGCGGATCTGGGCGCTGTCGACCTCCACCCCCGCGGGGAGGCCTTCGAGGATCCCCGCGAGCGCGGGTCCGTGGGATTCACCTGAGGTCAGCCAGCGCAGCACGTGCCTGATTCTGCCGCACCGGGGGGCCCCGACCTCGCCGCGAGGGGGGTCGGGGGGCCGGGAACGGCCGGGTGGTGCCGCCGATCAGTCGGCGAGGTCGCTCAGCAGCGGGTCGATCCGGTAGGGCACGAGCTCGCGCATGGCCAGCGAGGTCCGGGTCCGGACGACCCCGGGGATGGACAGCAGCCCCTGTCCCACCCGGTAGAGGTCGTCGGCGTCGCGGGCCACGACCCGGCACATGAGGTCCCCGTCACCGGTGATGCCGTGCACCTCGAGCACCTCGGGGGTGTCCTTGAGCCGGCGCAGGGTGTCGTCCTGCTGCCCCTGGTGGATCTCGATCATGACGAACGCGGAGACCGAGAACCCCAGCGCGGCGGGGGCGAGCCGCCGGGAGAACCGGTGCAGGACGCCGTCGGCCTCGAGGCGTTCGAGGTGCGCCTGGACCGTCCCCCGGGCCAGACCCAGCTGGCGCGAGAGGCCCAGCACGGTCGCGCGGGGATCCTCGTCCAGGGCGAGGAGGATCCGGGCATCGATGGTGTCGAGACGGCGCACGGGTGACATCCTGGCGCATCCGAGGCCGTGCTCGACGAGCAATGTGCCCACTCGATCGTGTCTCCGGTGCGTTTTGTGGTCGGAGCGGGTGGTGCGCGGCGTTCAGAGGACGCCGCGCACGGTCTCCTCGAAGCCCGTGACGTGCTCGTGGGCCAGTCGCGCCGCCTCGTCGGCGTCGCCCGCGACGATCGCCTCCAGCAGGGCCACGTGCTCACCGACGTGTCCGGCGAAGGTCGGGAGCCGGTCCAGGACGAGGCACCAGATCCGGGTCGCGAGGTTGTCGTGGCGGACGAGGACGTCCGCGAGGTAGGCGTTCCCGCAGTGCCGGTAGATGCTGCGGTGGACCTCGACGTCGTGACGCATGAGTTCGCGCTGGGTCAGCGTCCCGCCGTCGACCTCGGCGTGCAGGCCGGCGACGGTGCGGGCGAGCTCGCGCATCTCCGAGCGCGCGGCCGCACCCGCCCGCCGGGCCGCACCGGCGGCGGCCAGGGGTTCCAGGGCGCGGCGGATCTCGGAGATCTGGCCCAGGTCCGTCATGTCCACGGTGGTCGCGAACGTGCCCCGGCGGGGGTAGGCGACGACGAGGCGGTCGGCCTCGAGGCGTTTGAACGCCTCGCGCACCGGCGTCCGTCCGACGCCGAACTCCTTGGCCAGGGCGTCGTCGTGGAGGGGCTCGCCGGGTCTGATGTCGAGCACGAGCAGGCGGTCGCGCAGCCGCTCGTAGGCCTGGTCGGCCAGCGTGGGGGTCGGCTCCAGCGAGGTCTCCGCACTCACGGCAGCATCCTAGGTGGCTGTCCGTGGACTGGTACGTCAGTCCGCCGGCAGCGCGGTCCGCTCGGGCGGTGGCCCGGCGACCCGTTTGAGACCATGTCGGCGTGAGGACCACGTGAAGGACACTCCCGGCGGCGACGCACCGCGCACCTCGCCGGTGCAGTCCGTCGACCGGGCCGTCACGATCCTCGAGGTCCTCGCCGAGCTCGGGGAGTCCGGGGTCACCGAGATCTCCCAGCGCCTCGACGTCCACAAGTCGACGGCGTTCCGGCTGGTGACCGCGCTGGAGGGCCGCGGACTGGTCGAACAGGTCGGGGACCGCGGCAAGTACCGGCTGGGGATGGCCGTCGTCCGCCTCGCCGGCGCCGTCGCCGACCAGCTGGACGTCACGCGCCGGGCCCGTCCGGCGTGCGAGGAGCTGGCCGCCGCCACCGGGGAGACCGTGAACGTCGCCGTCGCGGACGGTGACGCGGCGATCAACGTCGACCAGGTCCGGGGCGCGTCCTCCGTGGTGACCCACAACTGGGTGGGGGAACGCACGCCGTTGCACGCGACGTCGAGCGGGAAGGTCCTGATGGCGTTCTGCCCGCCGGTCCGCTCGGCCGGGGTGTCCGGCCGGTTGCGCCGCTTCACCGACGCCACCCTCGTCCGTCGTCGTGACCTCGAGGAGGTCCTCGACAAGATCGCCGTCGACGGGTACGCGACGACGCTGGAGGAGCTCGAGGTCGGGCTCCACGCCGTGGCCGCGCCGGTGCACGGCCCCGACGGGACGGTCGTCGCGGCCATCAGCGTCTCCGGTCCGGCCTACCGCCTCACGACGGAACGGCTGCTCGAGGTCGTCCCCGCCGTCGTGGAGGCGGCCGCCAGGGCGTCGCAGGCCCTCGGCGGGCGTCCGTGAGGGCCGCACTCGTCCCTTGACGTCGATCGCGACCCACCCCTAGGCTCGTCGACGACTGATATACCAGTCGTCGAGACCCTGACGGAGACGAGCCGATGACCACAGTGGACGCCTTCTCGCGCGACCCGGGTGATGCCGTTCCCCACCCCCCGCGCACCCCGGGGGCGGACCTGCCGGAGCACCCGGACTTCCTGTGGCGCAACCCCGAGCCGAAGGCGTCCTACGACGTGGTGATCGTCGGCGGTGGTGGGCACGGGCTGGCGACGGCGCACTACCTGGCCAAGAACCACGGGATCACCAACGTCGCGGTGCTCGAGAAGGGCTGGCTGGCGGGCGGGAACATGGCCCGCAACACCACGCTGATCCGCTCGAACTACCTGTGGGACGAGTCGGCGGGGATCTACGAGCACTCCCTGAAGTTGTGGGAGGGCCTCGAGGAGGACCTCGGCTACCCCATCCTCTTCAGCCAGCGCGGGGTGCTGAACCTGGCGCACACGCTGCAGGACGTGCGGGACTCGGTGCGCCGGGTCGAGGCGAACAAGCTCCAGGGCGTGGACGCGGAGTGGCTGGACGCGGACGAGGTCCGCAAGGTCTGCCCGATCGTGAACACCTCCCAGGACATCCGCTACCCGGTGCTCGGGGCGACCTACCAGCCGCGGGCGGGGATCGCGAAGCACGACTACGTGGCGTGGGGTCTGGCGCGACGGGCGGACGAGGCCGGGATCGACATCATCCAGGACTGCGAGGTGACGGGTTTCGTCACCGCGGGGGACCGGGTGACGGGCGTCCGCACCACGCGCGGCGACATCGCGTGCGGCAAGGTCGCGCTGACGGCGGCGGGGAACACGTCGGTGCTGACGGACCTGCTGGGTTTCCGGGTGCCGATCCAGTCGCACCCGTTGCAGGCGCTGGTGTCGGAACTGCTGGAGCCGGTCCACCCGACGATCGTCATGTCCAACGCCGTGCACGTGTACGTCTCCCAGGCCCACAAGGGGGAGCTGGTGATGGGGGCTGGGGTGGACTCCTACAACGGCTACGGGCAGCGGGGCGCGTTCCACATCATCGAGCGCCAGATGGCGGCGGCCGTGGAGTTGTTCCCGGTCTTCGCCCGCGCCCACCTGTTGCGGACGTGGGGCGGGATCGTGGACGTGACCCCCGACGCGTCGCCCATCGTGGGCAAGACCCCGTTCGAGAACGTCTACCTGAACTGCGGCTGGGGGACGGGTGGTTTCAAGGCGACGCCGGGGGTGGGGTCGGTGTTCGCGCACACGGTCGCGCACGACGAGCCGCACCCGCTGAACGCGGCGTTCTCGCTGGACCGCTTCGTGTCCGGTCGCCTGGTCGACGAGCACGGCGCTGCCGCCGTGGCGCACTGAGGGAGGTCGTCGTGCAACTCATCGAGTGCCCGTGGTGCGGGCCGCGCGAAGAGGTGGAGTTCCACTACGGGGGCCAGGCGCACGTCGCCTACCCCGAGGTCCCCGCCGAGACGAGCGACGAGGCGTGGGCGGAGTACCTGTTCTTCCGCGACAACACGAAGGGGTCGTTCGCGGAACGGTGGTCCCACAGCGCGGGGTGCCGGCGCTGGTTCAACGCCGTCCGGGACACCACCACCTACCAGTTCACGACGGTCTACCGCGTCGGGGAGAGGGCCTCGTGAACACCACTACCCAGCCGTTCCGCACCCCGACGGGGGGCCGTGTCGACCGCGACCGGACGCTCGAGTTCACCTTCGCCGGCCAGACCCTCACGGGGCACCCCGGCGACACCCTGGCCTCGGCGCTGCTCGCGCACGGCATCCACCAGACCGGCACGAGCATCCGCCTCGGCCGCCCCCGGGGGATCGGCGCGGCCTGGGCCGAGGACCCGGGCAGCCTGGTCCAGGTCGAGGAACCCTTCCCCGAGCCGATGCTGCTGGCCAGCACCCTGGAACTCTTCGACGGCCTCGTGGCCCGGGGCATCCCCGGTCAGGGCAAGCTCGCCGAGGTCCCCGACTCCGCCCACTACGACCGCTCGCACCTGCACGTCGACGTCCTCGTCGTCGGGGCAGGGCCGGCCGGTCTCGTCGCCGCGCTCACCGCGGCCCGCACCGGCGCCCGCGTCGCGATCGTCGACGAGCAGTCCGAGGCGGGTGGCGCGTTGCTCGGCGGCACCGACGTCCTCGACGGTGCCCCGGCGACGGAGTGGGTCGCGGCCGTCGTCGCCGAACTCGCGGGGTTCGCCGACGTCACCCACCTGCAGCGGACGACGGCCTTCGGCGTCTACGACGACGGTTTCGTCCTCGCCGTCGAGCGCCGCACCGACCACCTCGGCGCGTCCGCCCCCCGGAACCTGTCGCGGCAACGGGTCTGGCGCATCCGGGCCGAGCACGTCGTCGTCGCCACCGGGGCGCACGAACGTCCCGTCGTCTTCGCCGACAACGACCGACCGGGCACGATGCTCGCCGGGTCCGCCCGGACCTACCTGCACCGCTACGGCGTCCTCGCCGGGAGCCGGGCCGTCGTGTTCACCACCAACGACAGCGCCTACGCCGCCGCGTTCGACCTCGCCGCCGCCGGGGTTCCCGCGACCGTCGTCGACGTGCGGGCGACGGTGTCCGAGCACCTGCTCCGCACCGCCGCCGCGCTCGGGGTCGAGGTCCTCGCGGACTCCGTCGTGCACGGGACCACGGGGGTGCAGCGCGTCACCGGGGCGTCGGTCTCGGGTGCGGCGGGCGAGCGGGAACTCGCCTGCGACCTGCTGCTGGTCAGCGGCGGCTGGAACCCCGCGGTCCACCTCTTCAGCCAGGCCCGCGGCCGGTTGCGCTTCGACCCCGTGCTGGGTGCCTTCCTGCCCGCCGACGAGGTCCGCGGCATGACCGTCGCCGGGGCCGCGAACGGCACCCTCGACCTCGCCGGAACCCTGGCCCGGGGTCGGGACGCCGCGGTGACCGTGCTGACGAACCTCGGTCTCGACCTGGCGTCCCCGCCGGCGTTGCCCGAGGTCGCCCCCGATCCCCTCCCGGCCGACCCGGCGCTGCTGTGGCGGGTCGAGGGTCCGCCCGAGCGGCAGTTCGTCGACGTGCAGCGCGACGCCACCGTCGCCGACGTCCAACGGGCCGTAGGGGCCGGGATGCGCTCGCCCGAGCACGTGAAGCGCTACACCACGATCGGTACCGCGCACGACCAGGGGAAGACCTCGGGGATCCTCACCTCCGGCATCCTCGCGGAACTGCTGGGGGCCGGTCCGGACGCCGTCGGCACCACGACGTTCCGGCCGCCCTACACGCCGGTCGGTTTCGCGACCCTGGCCGGACGGGAACGCGGCCGGTTGTTCGACCCCGAACGCACCGGCGCCGTCCACGCGTGGCACGTCGCCGCCGGTGCGGTGTTCGAGGACGTCGGGCAGTGGAAGCGACCGCGCTACTACCCCCGCCCGGGGGAGGACGTGGAGACCGCGGTCCTGCGCGAGTGCGCCGCCGTCCGGACCTCGGTGGGCATCCTCGACGGTTCCACGCTCGGCAAGATCGACGTCTCGGGTGCCGACGCGGGCGAGTTCCTGGACCTGCTCTACACCAACCTCGTGAGCTCGCTGAAGGTCGGCCGCGCCCGCTACGGCGTCATGTGCGGCCCCGACGGCATGGTCCTCGACGACGGCACCGTCCTGCGGCTGGCCGACGACCGGTTCCTCGTCTACACGACCACGGGCGGAGCGGCGAAGGTCCTGGACTGGATGGAGGAGTGGCTGCAGACCGAGTGGCCGCACCTGCGGGTGCACCTCACCTCGGTGACGGAGCAGTTCTCGACCTTCCCCGTCGTCGGACCGCGCTCGCGCGACGTGATCGCCGCCGTCTTCGGGATCGACGCCTCCGCCGAGGCCTTCGGGTTCATGACCTGGACCGACGTCGAGTTCGAGGGTGTCCCGGTCCGGCTGTCGCGCATCAGCTTCTCGGGAGAACTCGCCTGGGAGGTCAACGTCCCCGGCTGGTACGCGGCCCCGGTCTGGGAACGCCTCCTCGCGGCCGGCCGGGAGTTCGGCATCACCCCCTACGGCACCGAGACGATGCACGTCCTGCGGGCCGAGAAGGGGTACCCCATCATCGGCCAGGACACCGACGGCACGGTGACCCCGCACGACCTCGGCCTCGGGTGGGCCGTGTCGAAGAAGAAGGTCGACTTCCTCGGCAAGCGGTCCTTCCGCCGGGCGGAGAACCTGGACCCGCTGCGCAAGCAGTTGGTGGGTCTGCTGCCCGTGGACGCCGAGACGGTGCTGCCGGAGGGTTCCCAGATCGTCGAGCTCGTCCCCGGTGGTGTGCTCGGGGAACTGCCCGCACCGCCGGTCCCGATGCTCGGGCACGTGACGTCCAGCTACCGCAGCGCCTTCCTCGGCCGGCCGTTCGCCCTGGCCCTGGTCAAGGGCGGGCACGCGCGGACCGGTGACCGCCTCAGCGTCCCGGTGAACGGTTCGCTGGTGACCGTCGAGGTCACCTCCGCCGTCCTCGTCGACCCCGAAGGAGCCCGTCGTGACGGTTGAGACCCTCCCGCGCAGCCACGCCCTGTCCGCCCGCGCCGACCTGACGGAACGCACCGGCGGTCTCGTCACCGTCGAGGAGTTCCAGGCGGGGGTGTCGCTGCGGGTCCCGCCGGGGCCCGGGGCCGCCGTCGTCGCCGGGATCCTCGGCGCGGACCTCCCGGTGCGGAACAACACCTGGACCGTCACCGAGAGGGGACGCGCCGTGTGGCTCGGCCCCGACGAGTGGCTGGTCACGGAACCCGCGGTGTCCGCCCGCAGCGGCCTCGACCTGGAGACGACCCTGCGGACCGCGGTGACCCCGTTCGGGGGGACGGCCGTCGACGTCTCCGCCCAGCGGGTCGGTCTGCGGCTCGCCGGTCCGCACGCCCGGGCGGTGCTGGCCAAGGGCTGCTCGATCGACGTCCACCCCCGCAGCTTCGCCCCGAACGCCTGCGCCCAGACGACGCTGGGTCAGGCCGGCGTGGTCCTGCTCTCGCTGGGCAGCACCGGCGACGCGTTCACCCTCTTCGTCCGGTCGTCGTTCGCGGGGTACCTCGCCGACTGGCTGGTCGACGCCACCCTCGAGTTCAGGAGCTGACCGTGACCGACCCCCGAGTGGTGATCATCGGCGCCGGCATCGTCGGCGCCAACCTCGCCGACGAACTCGCCCTGCGCGGCTGGACCGACGTCACGGTCCTCGACCAGGGACCGCTCCCGCTGACCGGGGGTTCCACCTCGCACGCGCCGGGCCTGGTGTTCCAGGCGAACGCCTCGCGCACCATGACCGAACTCGCCCGCTACACCCGGGACAAGTTCTCCGGCCTCGACGTCGACGGCGCCTGGTGCTTCAACCCCGTCGGGGGTCTCGAGGTCGCCACGACGCCGGAACGCCTCGCCGAGATCGAGCGTCGGCTCGGGTGGTTGCAGGGCAGCGGCGTGGGGGCGGAGGTCCTCTCGCCCGCCGAGTGCGTCGCGAAGCACCCGCTGCTCGACCGGGAACAGGTCCTCGGCGGGTTGTACGTGCCGACCGACGGTCTGGCCAAGGCGCCGCGGGCGGTGACGGCGCTGATCCGGCGGGCGTCGGCGGCCGGCGTGGAGTTCCGCGGGGGAGTGCGCGTCCTCGGCGTCGAGCAGTCCGGTGGCCGGGTCACCGGCGTCACCACCACCGACGGCCTGGTCCCCGCCGACGTCGTCGTGTCCGCCGCGGGGTTCTGGGGACCGGCGATCGGCGCGATGGTCGGGATGCGCGTCCCGCTGCTGCCGCTGGCCCACCAGTACGCCAGGACCGGTCAGGTCGCGGAACTCGTCGGGCGCAACTCCGAGCTGCAGGAGGCCGGGTTGCCCATCCTGCGCCACCAGGACAGGGACCTCTACTACCGCGAGCACGGCGACCGCGTGGGCATCGGCTCCTACGCGCACCGGCCGATGCCCGTCTCGCTCACCGACCTCGACGAGGACGGCGAGGTCACCGCCACGTCCATGCCGTCGATGCAGCCGTTCACCGAGGAGGACTTCGCGCCCTCCTGGGAGGACACCCTGACGCTGCTGCCGTCGCTGGCCCAGACCAAGGTCGAGGAGGGGTTCAACGGCATCTTCTCCTTCACCCCCGACGGCGGGTCGCTGGTCGGGGAGTCCCGCGAGGTCGCGGGGTTCTTCGTCGCCGAGGCCGTCTGGGTCACGCACTCCGCCGGGGTCGCGCGGGCCGTGGCCGAACTCCTCGTCGACGGCCGGAGTTCGGTCGACCTGCACGCCCTCGACGTCCACCGGTTCGAGGACGTCCAGCTCGACCCCGGCTACGTCAGCGAGACCGCGCAGCAGAACTTCGTCGAGGTCTACGACATCCTGCACCCGTTGCAGCCCCGGCAGTCCCCGCGCGACCTGCGGGTCTCGCCGTTCCACGCGCGCGAGCAGGCCCTGGGTGCGTTCTTCCTGGAGGCGGGCGGTTGGGAGCGTCCGCACTGGTACGAGGCGAACGCTCCGCTGCTGGAGCAATTGCCGGCGGAGTGGGTCCCGCCGGTCCGTGAACCGTGGGCCGAGCAGTTCCACTCGCCCATCGCGGCCGTGGAGGCGTGGAAGACCCGCACGGCCGTCGCGATGTACGACATGACCCCGCTCAAGCGCGTCGTCGTCTCCGGCCCGGGGTCCGTCGAGTTCCTCGAACGGCTGACGACGTCGAAGATGGACAAGTCGATCGGGTCCGTCACCTACACGTTGTTCCTCGACCCCGCCGGCGGCGTGCGCAGCGACGTGACGGTCGCCCGGCTCGGCGCGGAGGAGTTCCAGATCGGCATCAACTCCGGCGCCGACGTCGCCCACCTCGAACGAGAGGCCCCCGCGGGCGTCTCGGTGCGGGACACCACCGGGGGCACCTGCTGCATCGGGTTGTGGGGACCGCTGGCCCGCGACGTCATCGGGCGGGTCTCCGCCGACGACTTCTCCGACGGCGCGCTGAAGTACTTCCGGGCGAAGCAGGCGACCGTCGGCGGGGTCCCGGTCACCGCGATGCGGCTGTCCTACGTCGGCGAGCTGGGCTGGGAGATCTACACCAGCGCCGAGCACGGCGCCCGGTTGTGGGACGCGCTCTGGGCGGCTGGTCAGGACTCCGGGATCGTCGCCGCGGGGCGGGCCGCCTTCAACAGCCTCCGGTTGGAGAAGGGCTACCGGTCCTGGGGCACCGACATGACCACCGAGCACAACCCCTACGAGGCCGGGGTGGGTTTCGCCGTCCGGTCCCCGCTGGACAGCTTCACCGGCGGTACCGCGCTCGCCGGGGTGTCCGCGGACACGGTGCAGCGCAGGCTGACCTGCCTCACCGTCGACGACGGTTCGTCCGTCGTGCTGGGGGGTGAACCCGTGTCGGTGGGTGGCGCCGTCGCCGGCTACGTCACCAGCGCCGCGTTCGGCCACACCGTCGGGCGGCCGATCGCCTACGCCTGGCTGCCCGCGTCCCTGCAGGTCGGTGACGGCGTGGAGATCTCGTACTTCGGACGACCGGTCGCGGCGAGCGTCGCGGCCGAACCCCTCGTCGACCCCGGAATGGAGAAGATCCGCGGATGAACGTCCCCCGCACCCTGACGTTGAGCTGTCCCCAGCGTCCGGGCATCGTGCACGCCGTCAGCTCGTTCCTGTTCTCCCACGGCTGCGACATCGTCGAGCACCAGCAGTTCGACGACCGGACCAGCGGGAAGCTCTACTCGCGGACCGCGTTCTCGGGGGAGACGTGCATCAGCGACCTGGAGGCCGAGTTCGCACCGGTCGCGGCGGAGTACGGGATGGAGTTCTCCCTCGCCGGGGAACGACCCACCCGCATCCTGGTGATGGTCTCCAAGATGGGGCACTGCCTCAACGACCTCGTCTTCCGCTGGCGTTCGGGCAGCCTCGGCGGCGAGATCGTCGCCGTCGTGTCCAACCACGAGGACCTGCGGCCGATGGCCGAGGCCGCGGGTCTGCCCTTCCACCACGTCCCGGTCACCGCGGCGACGAAACCCCGGGCCGAGGCGCGGCTGCTGGAACTCGTCGGGGAGCACGAGGCCGACCTCGTCGTCCTGGCCCGCTACATGCAGGTCCTCTCCGACGACGCGTGCCGGTCCCTGCACGGGCGGGCCATCAACATCCACCACTCGTTCCTGCCGGGTTTCAAGGGCGCCAAGCCCTACCACCAGGCCTTCGACCGCGGGGTCAAGCTCGTCGGGGCCACGGCCCACTACGTGACCCCCGACCTCGACGAGGGCCCGATCATCGAGCAGGAGGTCATCCGCATCGACCACACCCACGACCCGGTCGCCCTGGCCACGGTGGGCCGGGACGCCGAGGCGCTGGCGCTGTCCCGCGCGGTGAAGTGGCACTGCCAGCAGCGCGTCCTGCTCAACGGCCACTCCACCGTCGTCTTCCGCTAGGACCCGTCAGTCAGAACCCGTCAGTTCGGACGCGGCGTCCCGACCTCGACCACGACCTCCCCGTCGACGACCTCGACGAGGTGCGTCCGCACCGGGGTGAGGGCGGGTGGGCTCCACGGCACCCCGGTGCGCAGGTCGAAGGCGGAGGCGTGCCGGGGGCACTCCACCGCGCAGTCCTCCACCCAGCCCTCGGCCAGGGACTCGTCGGCGTGGGTGCAGGTGTCGTCGATGGCGAAGAGTTCGCCGTCGACGTTGAAGACCGAGACGGGCGCGGTGAGTTCGGGGCGGTCGAGCCGCACCACCTCACCGGGGGGCAGGGCGGCCAACGGGCAGGCCACCACCCGGGTTCCAGCAGACATCTGGTGTTCCTCCTTGCACGCGATCACTTCCAGCTGGGATGGTCCCACCCGGACGCCCACCCCACACCTGAGGAGGACCCAGTGCCTGAACTCTTCGTCGCCGGTGAGTGGCGCTCCGCCCTCGCCGGGGAGACGCGCGAGGTCGTCAACCCCTACGACGGCCGGACCTTCACCGTCGTGGACGAAGCCGGTGCTGCCGACGCGGAGGCCGCCGTCCTCGCGGCCCGGGCCGCCTTCGACGCGGGCACCTGGCCCTCGACGCCCGTCGCCGAGCGCGCGGCCCTGCTGGAGCGCACCGCGGACCTGCTGCAGCGCGACCGCGAGGAGATCGCGCGCACCGAGACCCTGGACACCGGCAAGACGCTGGCCGAGGCCCGCATCGACGTCGACGACGTGACCGCGGTGTTCCGGTACTACGCCCGGGAAGCCCTCGTCGAGGTCGACCGCACGGTGGACACGGGCCGCGACGACGTCCTCAGCCGGGTCGTGCACCACCCCGTCGGCGTCTGCAGCCTCATCGCGCCCTGGAACTACCCGCTGCTGCAGATGTCGTGGAAGGTCGCCCCGGCGCTCGTGGCGGGCAACGCGGTGGTCCTCAAACCCAGCGAGGTCACCCCGCTGAGCACGGTCCACCTGGTGAGGCTGCTCGCCGAGGCGGGGGTTCCCGACGGGGTCGTGAACCTGGTCCTGGGCGGCGGCGCGGCGGTGGGGCCCACGCTGACCAGCCACCCCGCCGTCGACCTCGTCTCCTTCACCGGCGGGCTCGCGACCGGTCGCGGGATCCTCAAGGCCGCCGCCGACACCGTGAAGCGGGTGACCGTCGAACTCGGCGGCAAGAACCCGAACATCGTCTTCGCCGACGTCGACCTCGAGGTCGCGGTCGACACCGTCCTGACGGGGGTGTTCCTGCACTCCGGGCAGGTCTGCTCCTCGGGGACCCGGCTGATCGTCGAGGAGTCGATCGCCGACGACCTCGTCGCGGGCGTGGTCGAACGGGCCCGGCGCATCCGCTTCGGCAGCGGCCTGGTCGACGGGGTCGAGAGCGGACCGCTGGTCTCGGCCCAGCACCGCGAGAAGGTGGAGGCCTACGTCACGCTGGGTCTGGAGGAGGGCGCGACGCTCCTGACCGGTGGCCGGCGCCCCGACGACCCGGACCTGCAGCGGGGCTTCTTCTACGAACCGACGGTGTTCGACGGGTGCGACCGCTCGATGCGGATCGTGCAGGAGGAGACGTTCGGTCCGATCCTCACCGTCGAGAGGTTCCGCACCGAGGCCGAGGCGGTCGCGCTGGGCAACGACACCACCTACGGTCTCGCCGGCGCGGTGCAGACCCTCGACGTCGACCGCGGTGACCGGGTGGCGGCCGCCCTCAAGCACGGCACCGTCTGGATCAACGACTTCGGTCCCTACGTCCCGCAGGCCGAGTGGGGCGGCCAGCGCATGTCCGGCAACGGCCGGGAGCTCGGGCCGTCCGGCCTGGCGGAGTACCGCGAGAGCAAGCACGTGTGGCGCAACACGCGACCCGCAGCCCCGGGTTGGTTCACGGGTTCCTGACCTTCGAGCACACGGAGACACGATGACGACGAGTGGGGCAACCAGCAGCACGACGGATTCGCACGGTCTCGACGAGTACGGGTACAAACCCGGGCTCGAGCGCAGCATCGGTTCCTTCGCCAGCTTCGCCGCGGGCGTCAGCTACATCTCGATCCTCACGGGCACGTTCCAGCTCTTCTACTTCGGGTTCGGCACCGCGGGGCCGAGGTACCTGTGGTCCTGGCCCATCGTCTTCGTCGGTCAGCTCATGGTGGCCCTGTGCTTCGCCGAACTCTCCAGCCGCTACAGCGTGGCGGGTTCGCTCTACAACTGGACGAAGCGCCTCGCGTCGCCGACCGTCGCCTGGGCCGCGGGCTGGACGATGCTCGTCGCCTCGATCGTGACCCTCGCCGCCGTCGTCCTCGCGGTGCAGCTGACGCTGCCGCAGCTCTGGTCGGGCTTCCAGTTCTTCGGGGACGGTTCGGACCCGACGGACTACGCGCTGAACGCCGTCGTCCTCGGGGGGATCGTCGTCGTGTTCACGACGATGGTCAACGCCTTCGGCGTCAAGCTGATGTCGCGCATCAACTCGACGGGCGTGTTCCTCGAACTCATCGCGGCCGTCGTCATCATCGTCCTGCTGGCCGTCCACGTGACCCGCGGTCCCGGCGTCGTGCTGGAGACCCGCGGCGTCGGGGTCGACCACAGCGGCGGCTACTTCGGGGCGTTCCTGGTGGCGGCGCTGGCGTCGGGGTACGTCATGTACGGGTTCGACACCGCCAGCTCGCTGGGCGAGGAGACCAGGGACCCGCGGCGCACCGCGCCCAAGGCCGTCCTGCGGGCGGTCATCGCCTCGTTCGTGCTGGGCGGGTTGATCCTGCTGCTGGGCCTCATGGCCGTCCCCGACGTCGACGACCCGGAACTCGCGTCCGCGACGGGCGGGTTGCAGCACCTGGTGCTGGCGACCGTCGGGTCCGGTTTCGGCAAACCGTTCCTGGTCTGCGTCGTCATCGCCGTCCTGGTCTGCTCCCTCGCCGTGCACACCGCCACCATCCGGATGATGTTCGCGATGGCCCGCGACAACAACCTGCCGGCGGGGGAGAAGCTCGCCCGGATCAGCCCGCGGTACAAGACCCCCGTCGTGCCGGCCGTCGTCGTCGGGGTCATCGCCATCGTGATCCTCGTCGTGAACGTCGGCCAGCCGCAGATCTTCCTGGTCCTCACCAGCCTCGCGGTCGGCATGATCTACCTGGCCTACCTCCTGGTGACGATCCCGTTGCTGGTCGCGCGGTTGCAGGGCCGCTGGCCCGTGCCCATGCCGGACGGGTCGAAGGCCCCGTTCTCGCTGGGGAGGTGGGGTCTGCCGGTCAACGTCGTCGCCGTCCTCTGGGGCCTGGGCATGATGGTCAACCTGCTCTGGCCGCGCGGGGAGGTCTACAACCCCGCGGCGCCGTTCCACTGGTACCTCAGGTGGGGCGCGCTGCTGTTCATCGCCGTCGTCCTGGGCGGCGGTGTCCTCTACTACCGCTTGCGGCTGCGCCACCGCTCCGGGGTCCTCGCCAGCCACGCGAGCGACACCGCGGAGATCGCGCTCCCCGTGGAGCCCGCGACGACGGAAGGGATGCAGTGAGCGAGTTCAGCGACCTGGGCGAGTTCGACTACGTCGTCGCCGGTGGGGGGACGGCCGGGTGCGTCGTCGCGGCCCGGCTCTCGGAGGACCCCGACGTCACCGTCTGCGTCCTCGAGGCCGGCCCGAGCGACGTGGACGACCCGAATGTCCTCGTGCTGGCGGACTGGATGCACCTGCTGGACTCCGGCTACGACTGGGACTACCCCGTCGAACCGCAGGAGAACGGCAACAGCTTCCTGCGCCACGCCCGGGCGAAGGTCCTCGGGGGGTGCTCCTCGCACAACTCCTGCATCGCCTTCCACCCCCCGGCGGAGGGTCTGGACGCCTGGGAGGCCGTGGGCTGCACCGGGTGGGGGGCCGCCGACGTCCTGCCGCTGGTCCGCCGGCTGGAGAACAACGCCGCCGCCGGGCCGCACCACGGCACCGACGGCCCCGTCCGGCTCCGCGACGTCCCACCGCTCGACCCGTGCGGCGTCGCCCTGCTCGAGGCCGCCGCCGCGGCGGGGTTGCCGACGGTGCAGTTCAACCGGGGCGAGACCGTGCGCCAGGGAGCGGGCTGGTTCCAGATCAACTCCGGGGAGGACGGCTCGCGCATGTCCTCCTCGCACGCCTACCTGCACCCGGTCATGGCGTCGCGGCGCAACCTCACCGTGAAGACCGGGTACTGGGTCGAGAAGGTCGTCGTCGAACCCGGCGAGGACGGGGCCCTGCGGGCGAGCGGGGTGCAGTTCCTCGCCCCCGACCTCGTCCACCACGGCACGGTCAGGGCGCGGCGCGAGGTCGTGCTCTCGGCGGGGTCGATCGACACCCCGAAACTGCTCATGCTCTCCGGCATCGGGCCCGCGGTCCAGCTGAAGGAGTTCGGTCTCGACGTCCTCGTCGACTCCCCGGGCGTGGGGGAGAACCTCGACGACCACGTCGAGGGTCTGGTCTTCTGGGACGCGCTGCAGCCCATGGTGACGAGCTCGTCGCAGTGGTGGGAGATCGGGGTCTTCGCGACGACCGGGCTCGCCGACCCGGCGGCCGGGGTTCCGGACCTGATGATGCACTACGGCTCGGTGCCCTTCGACATGAACACCGTGCGGTGGGGCTACCCCACGACGGACAACGGGTTCTGCCTCACCCCGAACGTCACCCAGGGCCGGTCCCGGGGGACGGTGCGGTTGCGTTCGCGCGACTTCCGGGACCGGGCCCGGGTCGACCCCCGGTACTTCACCGATCCCGAGGGGCACGACCTCGCCGTCATGACCGCCGGGATCCGGCTGGCCCGGAGGATCGTCGAGCAGGCCGAGATGGCCGGGTGGGCCGGGGCGGAACTCGCCCCGGGCCGGGACGTGGTGACCGACGACGAGATCGCCGACTACGTGAAGAAGACCCACAACACCGTCTACCACCCCAGCGCCAGCGCGAAGATGGGCCCGGACTCCGACCCGATGGCGGTCTGCGACCCGGAACTGCGGGTGCGCGGGGTGCGGGGTCTGCGGATCGCCGACGGGTCGATCATGCCGTTCCTGCCGGCCGTCAACCCGAACATCACGACGATGGCCATCGGCGAGAAGTGCGCCGACCTGCTCAGGGCCGCCCGCTGACCCCCGGTGTCTCCACCGCGGCGGCGAGACGGTCGAGGGTGCGGCGCAGCGCGTCCTCGGGGATCCGCGGGAAGCTGATCCGGGCCAGGAGGGCCGGATCGGTGACCCGCGACCAGTCGTAGGTGTGCGTCACCCGGACCCGGCCGGCGTCGAGGGGTTCCAGGGCCCAGCTCCACCACAGACCGGTCGGGTGCTTCCCGGGGCGCGCGGTCTCCCAGGTCAGCAGCGCGTCCGGGACGAACTCCACGACGAGGTTCTCGGTCTCGTAGTCCGACACCTCGGGGTGCCCGAGGGCGGTCTGGTCCATGGACATCACGAACACCTGACCGGTGCCGGTGAGCACGGAGGTCCCCGCCGCCGCCCGCACGGTGTCCGAGCCGTCGATCTCGGGGTGGCGGCGCGGGTCGGCGAGCAGGGCGAACACCGTTCCCGCGTCCGCAGCGACCTCACGGGTGACGACCGTCCGTCGGGCTGCGTCCTTCGTCATGCCGCGACGGTAGTGGACGTGCGTCCCGTGTTTCAGGGGTGTTGGATCGATGTTCCGTTCTCGTGAACCTGTTGCTCATCGCGCAACAGCGGTCCTAGGCTGCGAAAGCTCCACTCCCACCCACGGGTGCCCGCACCCCCTCCGGAGAGGACCCGGCATGGCGATCGACCCAGGGGTCAGCGAGAAGCACGCCAAGCTCCCCCTCGACAAGCCCGTCCTGCTCGTCTCACTGGCCGTGCTGGCGATCCTGCTGGTGATCGGCGTCGTCGTCCCCGAACAGCTCGCCTCCGGCAGCGGCGCGGTCCTGAGCTGGATCACCACCAACCTCGGCTGGGCCTTCGTGATCGGCGCCACCGGCTTCGTGGTGTTCGCGCTGGTCCTGGCGTTCAGCAAGGTCGGCAGGATCCGCCTCGGCCGCGACGACGAGCGGCCCGAGCACTCGCGCGCCTCGTGGATCGCGATGATGTTCTCCGCCGGGATGGGCATCGGCCTGATGTTCTACGGCGTCACCGAACCGGTGACCCACCTCATGACCCCGCCCGAGGCCGGCGTCGCGGCCGGCACGAACGCGGCCGCCGACACGGCGATGAGCTACACCCTCTTCCACTGGGGTCTGCACCCGTGGGCCATCTACGCCGTCGTCGGCCTGGCCCTGGCGTACTCCAGCTACCGCAAGGGCCGGACCGGTGGCTTCTCGGCCGTGTTCGCGCCCCTGCTGCGCGGTCCGCGGGCCAAGGGCGCGGCCCGGGCCATCGACGTCCTGGCGATCTTCGCGACGATCTTCGGGTCCGCGGTCAGCCTCGGCCTGGGGGCGGCCCAGATCAACGGCGGCCTCTCCGAGGTCTTCGGTGCCGGCAGCGGGACGAGCTGGCAGGTCGGCATCATCGTCGTCCTGACCGTCTGCTTCGTCATCAGCGCCATCAGCGGCATCGAGAAGGGCGTCAAGATCCTCTCGAACACCAACATGGTGCTCGCCGGGCTGCTCCTGCTGTTCCTGTTCGTCGTCGGACCGACGGTGTTCATCCTCAACCTCATGCCCAACGCGGCCGGCGACTACCTCGCCGCACTGCCGGCGATGTCGGTGCGCACCGGCGCCTACGGCGGCGGCGACTGGCTGTCCGGCTGGACGATCTTCTACTGGGCCTGGTGGATCTCGTGGACGCCCTTCGTCGGGGCGTTCCTGGCCAAGATCTCCCGCGGCCGCACGATCCGTGAGTTCGTCGTCGGCGTCATGCTCATCCCGACCCTGGTCAGCCTGATCTGGTTCTCGGTGTTCGGTGGCACGGCCATCCACGAGCAGCTGACCGGGGCGCTCGACGTCCTCGCCGGCGACTCGCAGGAGACCCAGATGTTCGCGCTGCTCCAGCAGTTCCCGCTGGCCACGGCGACCTCGATCCTGGTCGTGGTGCTGGTGGCGATCTTCTTCGTCTCCGGGGCCGACGCGGCGAGCATCGTCATGGCCTCGCTCTCCAGCTTCGGGGACGACGAACCCCGCCGGTGGCTCACCGCGATGTGGGGCGCGCTGACCGGTGTGGTGGCGATCGTCCTGCTCTACGCGGGTGGGCTGCAGGCGCTGCAGAACGTCACGATCATCGCGGCGACACCGTTCCTCCTCGTCATGGTGTTCATGTGCGTGGCCGTGGTGAAGGACATCCGCAGCGACGGGATGATGCGACCGGTCTCCGGCCCGACGCTGCGGGTCCCGGACACCGCGGTGCACCTCAACGGTGTCGACCGGAAAGTGGTCGAGGTCCCCGCCGGGGAGTGAGCGGACCGACCCCCGTCCCCGTCGGGACGGGGGTCAGCCCGGTTTCAGGTGGCCGAGCCGCCAGGAGATCCGGGCGGCGGCGTCGAGCAGCGGCGCGCAGAACCCCGGCAGCGTGTCGGGGTTCACGCGGTAGCTGGGGCCGCCGACGGTGAGGGCGCCCACGACGGCGTCGTCGGCGTTGCGCAGGGGAGCGGCGATCACCACGAGCCCGAGTTCGTGCTCCTCGACCACGCTGGCCCACCCGCGGGTGCGGACCTCGTCCAGTTGCGCGCGCAGGGTGGAGGGGGCGGTGACGGTGGCCTCGGTGAACCGGGGGAGCCCGCGGCGCAGGGCGACCTTCAGCTCCTCCGGGGCCATGGCGGCGAGGAACACCTTGCCGGCGGCGGTGGCGTGCAGGGGGCCCCGTCGGCCCACCCAGTCCGAACTGCTCACGATGGACCCGCCCGCGGCCTGGTCCACGGTGGTGACCTCGAGACCGTCGCTCACGACGACGTTCACGGTCTCGCCCACCGTCGCCGCCAGTTCCTGGGCGAGGGGACGGGCCGAGGCCGCGACGTCGATCCCGCCGACGGCTCCGGCGGCGAGCCAGCGGACGGTCTGGCCCAGGCGGTACCGGCCGCGGTCGCCGTCCTGCTCGACCAGGCCGCGGGCCTCCAGCGTGGACAGCAGCCGGAAGACCGTCGACTTGTGCACGCCGACGTCGCTCGAGAGTTCCGTCACCCCGGCGGCGCCCCGCCGGGCGAGGGCCTGGAGCAGGGAGACGGCCCGGTCGACGGACTGCACGGTGGAGTCACGGGAGCCGTTGCTGTGGGGCACCCGCAGACCCTACCCACCCGCCGTGCGGGTTACGGCCGTGTTTCGTCGAAACCTGTTGCCGCTCCTGGCGTCGGGGCCTCCGGCGCGGCGCGCCGGGAGTGCTTGACACGCGGTTCCCGTCATCCCAGACTTGTTGCGCGATGGGGCACCGTTCCGCACTGCGAAACACAGTTCACGACAGGCACGAGGCGCACCGAACCCCGAGAGGGAGAGCCGCATGACCGCTCAGACCGTCGTCGCCGCGCCCGCGGAGGCGATCGACGACCTCGTCACCCGCCGCGTGCCGGGTCAGAGCCTGGAGGCCCCGTTCTACACCTCCGACGAGGTGTACCGGCGGGACCTGGACGTGATCTTCGCGAGGAACTGGATCTTCGTGGCGGCCGCGGCCGAGCTCCCCGAACCGGGCGACTACGTCACGGTCGAGGTCGGCGCGTACTCGGTCATCGTCGTGCGCGACGACGACGAGCAGGTCCGGGCGTTCCACAACGTCTGCCGGCACCGCGGTTCACGGCTGCTCGAGGAACGCCAGGGAGCGGTCGGCAACATCGTCTGCCCGTACCACCGCTGGACGTACGGGGTCGACGGGAAGCTCATGTTCGCCGAGTCCCAGCCCGCGACGTTCGACAAGAGCTGCTTCTCGCTGCGCCCGGTCCACGTCCGGAACGTGTCCGGGCTGGTGTTCGTCTGCCTCGCCGACGAGGCTCCGGAGGACTTCGACGCCGTCGCCGAGATCCTCGAACCCCACCTCGCGCCCTACGCGCTGGACCGGGCGAAGGTCGTCGTCACCTACGACCTGGAGGAGGCCGGCAACTGGAAGCTGGTGATGGAGAACAACCGCGAGTGCTACCACTGCGACGGGCACCCGGAACTCATCACCGCCTACTTCCCGCTGTTCGCCTACGACCCCGAGGACATCACCCCGCGGCTCAAGCCGATCTTCGACCGCTACACCGCGGCCGCCGAGGCGCTGGAGAAGGTCCGGGCCGCGCACGGTCTTCCGTTGACCGACCACCGCGAACTCGACACCCGCGTCGTCGGGTTCCAGCTCTCGCACCTGCCGCTCGACGGCGAGGGGAAGTCGTTCGCCCCGAACGGGGCCGCGGTGTGCACGAAGCTCATGGGCTCCGTCCAGGACGCGGCCTTCGGCGACCTCTCGCTGCACATGCAGCCGAACTCGTGGTTCCACCTGCTCTCCGACCACGCCGTCGTGTTCTCGGTGCTGCCGACCTCGACGGGGACCAGCGTCCTGCGCACGACGTGGCTGGTGCACCCGGACGCCGTCGAAGGGGTCGACTACGACCTCGACGCGCTGACGTCGGTGTGGCGGGCGACGAACGACCAGGACCGCGCGCTCGTCGCGAACACCCAGCGCGGCTGCGCGAACCCCGGGTACGTCCCGGGGCCGTACTCGATGGTCGAGGACGACGTCGAGGCGTTCGTGAACTGGTACGTCACGCGGCTGCGCGAGCAGATCGCATGACCGTCACCGACCCCCTCGGCGTCGTCGCCCACCCCGGGCAGGTCGGGGTGTGGGGTGACGAGGAGGACCTCGGCGAACTCGTCTGCCTCGGGGTCCGCGACATCACCCACGACGTCAAGACGTTCTGGTTCGAGTCGGCCGGCGGACACGTCTTCCACTTCGACCCGGGACAGTTCGTCACCCTGCACCTCGACGTCGACGGCCGGCGGGTCGAGCGGTCCTACACGATCTCCTCGCCCCCCACCCGTCCGCACCGCCTCGCCATCACGGTCAAGCGGAAGCCGGGCGGTCTGGTGTCGAACTTCCTGCACGACACGATGGTCCCGGGCACCCGCGTGATGGCCGCGCCGCCGCTGGGGGTGTTCAGCGTCGTGCGGCACCCGCGGACGAAGTACCTGTTCCTGTCGGCGGGGTCCGGCATCACCCCCGTGATGTCCATGGTCCGCACGCTCGTCGACCTGGGCTCCGACGTCGACGTGCTCTTCGTGCACTCGGCGCGGACCCCCGCCGACATCGTCTTCCGCTCCGAGCAGTGGGGGATGCCCACCCAGTTCCCCGCCGTCAACGTCGTCCAGGTCTGCAGCGAGGACTCCCCGGGCCAGGACTGGCACGGGCACCGCGGCCACCTCGACGCGGCCCTGCTCGAGGAGATCGCCCCCGACCTGGCCGAGCGCGAGGTCTTCGTGTGCGGCCCGGAGGGCTACATGGCCACCGTGCGCGAGGCCCTGCGCGAGCGCGGTTTCGACATGGCCCACCACCACGAGGAGACCTTCGTCTTCGAGTCGCTCGCGCCGTCGGCGTTCGTGGAGTCCGTCGCCGAGGGCGTCGGTGACATCGGCGACTTCCAGCCCACTCCGGACGACGAGCCGGCGGCCACCGCCTTCACCGTCCGGATGGCGAAGTCCGGACGGAGCTTCCCCTGCGGCCCCGACGAGTTCATCCTCGACGCCGCGTTCCGGGCCGGGATGTCGCCGCCGAGTTCCTGCAGCCAGGGGATGTGCGGGACGTGCAAGACGGTCCTGCTCTCCGGCGACGTCGACATGCAGCACAACGGCGGCATCCGGCCCCGGGAGATCGCAGCCGGCAAGGTGCTCATCTGCTGCAGCAGACCGCTCGGGGACGTCTCGATCGACGCCTGAGCGTCACGCGCCCCGCAGTCGCACCGCCGCCAGCACGGCCCCGACGGCGGTGACGGCCGCGCCGACGGTGAGCACGAGGGAGACGGCGTGGGTGTGGGCGGCGGCCGACCCGGTCGCCACCCCGGCGATCACGAACAGGACGCCGACCGCGCCCGAACCCGTCGACTGCGACACCGTGCGGTTCAGGTTCAGCACCCCCGCGGCCGAGCCGGCGAGGCGCAACGGGGCGGCGGCCATCATGTCCCGGTTGTTCGGCGACTGGAACACCGCGAACCCCAGACCGCACACCCCGGTGCGGACCAGGATGTCCACCGTCGACGCGCCGTCGGGCAGCAGGGCGAGGGAGAGCAACCCGCCGGCGAGGACGACGAGGCCGATCAGGGCCAGCAGGCGTGGGGAGACCCGGTCCGCCGCCCGCCCGGACAACGGGGCCACCACCACGATGACCAGGGGCCAGGGCGTGAACAGCAGCGCGGAGCGCAGCGCACTGTCCCCGAAGGACTCCTGGAACAGGAACGGCAGCGCCACGAAGGCCGTGCCCTGCCCGAAGAACGAGCACGCGGCCGTCAGCACCGCCAGCGAGAACGGCCGGGTGAACAACCCCAGCGGGATGACCGGGTTCGCGCTCCGCGCCTCGTGCCGGACGAAGAACCCGACCAGGACGACGGCGAGCACGAGCAGCGCCACGGACAGCGGCAACGTCGAGGTCGCTCCCACCCCCCGGATGCCGAGCAGGAAGCAGGAGATCGCCGCGGCGATCAGCACGGAGCCGGAGGCGTCGAAGCGACCGGGCCGGGCCGGGACGCGGGGCAGGTGGCGCAGGCCCAGCACGAACGACACGGCGGCGATGGGGACGTTCACGAGGAACAGCCACGGCCAGGGCGCGACGCTCAGGAGCAGGCCCCCCAGCGTCGGGCCGGCGGAGGTCCCCAGGGCCACGGTCATCGCGTTGAGGCCGAGGGCGCTCCCGAGCCGTTCCGGCGGGAACACGTGGCGGTAGGTCGGGATCGGTACCGCCAGGATCAGCGAGGACCCGATGCCCTGCACGACCCGGGCGGCGACGAGGAGGCCGAGGGTGGAGGCCGCTGCGCAGGCGATGGAGGCCACGGCGAAGACGGGCAGCCCCACGAGGAAGAGCCGCCGTCGCCCGATCCGGTCACCGAGGGCCGCGGTGGCCGGGATGCAGCAGGCCGCAGCGAGCAGGAACGCCGTCGTCACCCAGACGGTGTCGGACGCCGAGGCGTCGAGATCACGGGCCAGGGTCGGCAGTGCGACGTTGACGATCGACGCGTCGATCGTGGCCATGAGGGTCGCCGAGAGCATGGCGGCCACGACCAGGTTGCGCCGGACCACAGGAGGTTGCGTCGTCGAAGAGGTCATGCGGGGGCGCGGCCGGTCCTTCCGTCGGTCGACCCCGCCGCCGGGCGGTGGAGGTCGAGAGCCTCAGGCAAGTATCCGGCCGCTCAGCCCGCGACCCCCGGTGGGGTCAGGCCGACTTCCTCGCGCCGGTGGTCTTCTTGGCCGCCCCGCTCGTCTTCTTCGCCGTGGTCTTCTTCGCGGCCGTCTTCTTCGCAGGCGTCTTCTCGGCGGCCGCCTTCTTCGCGGGTGCGGCCTTCTTCGTCGCCGTCGTGCGGGCCGTCGTCCCCTCCGCAGCGGGAGCCGCGTCCTCGGTGGGCTCGTCCTTCGACGGTCCACCGCGAGCGCGTTCGACGCTGCGCTGCAGGGCGGTCAGCAGGTCGACGACCTCGCCACCGCGCGGGCCGCCCGTCCCGGACGCGTCGGAGCCCTCCTCGGCCGCCGCGGACGGTGCGGCGTCGGCGTCCTCGAGGCGGGCGTCGATGAGCGTCTTCACGGCCGCCGCGTACTCGTCCTCGAACTCCTCGGGGTGGAAGTCGCCCGCGAGCGACTCGACCAGGGAGGCGGCCATCTTCAGTTCCTGCGGGCGGAGCTCGACGTCCGTCTCGAGCACCTCGAAGTCGGCGTCGCGGACCTCGTCCGGCCAGAGCAGGGTCTGCAGCACGATGGCCTTGTCGCGCACGCGCAGGACGGCGACGGACTCGCGCTGGCGCAGCGCGATCTTCACGACGGCCATCCGGTCGGTCTCGGCGAGCGCCTCGCGCAGCAGCGCGTACGGCTTCGCCGCCCGCGACTCGGGTTCGAGGTAGTACGGCTTCGACAGCAGGATGGGGTCGACCTGGTCGGCCGGGACGAACTGGAGGACGTCGATCTCGTGCCCGCTGGCCACCGGGAGGTCGCTGAAGTCGTCGTCGCTGAGGACCACGAGCTTGCCGTCGGGGCTCTCGTAGCCCTTCGCGACCTCGTCGTAGGCGACCTCCTCACCACAGACGGAGCACGTCCGCTTCATCCGGATCCGGCCACCATCGCTACGGTGGACCTGGTGGAAATGGATGTCGTGTTCGCCGGTGGCGGCGTAGAGCCGCACGGGCACGTTGACCAGACCGAAGGACACGGCGCCCTTCCAGATGGCGCGGGCCATGGCGTACCCCCTCAGACGACCGGAATCCCACCGTACGGGGATGACCACGACACCGCACGGGATCCATCGGTGACCACTCTGCCGTCGCCGCAGTGGCGTTCCCGCGAGGCCGCCCACGCGCAGCGCGCGCACCGGTTGACCGCTGCCGCGGTGGAGCGCCGCGGCCGGGGGGAGAAGCACCCGGTCGAGGACTTCCTCTTCACCTACTACAACTGGGCGCCCGGCAAGCTGGCCCGCTGGCACCCCGGGGTGGGGGTCGTCCTCGAGGACGCCGAGGAGCGCGCGGACTGGGCCAACTACGTCCGCTCCGGTACCGGGGTGGCCGTCGACGGGCCCGGGCTGGCCTCGGCCCGCTCCGCGACGATCCGGCTGGCCCGCGACGTCCTGGCCGCGACCCGGGGCCGGGCGCCGATGCTCGCCTGCTTCGGGCTCCACGAGTGGGCCATGGTCCACCGGACCCGCCCCGAGCAGGTCCGTCACGCCGGCCTGCCGCTGCGCCTCGGCCACGCCGGCACCGACGACGTCGTCGAGTCGCACAAGATCCGCTGCAGCCACCACGACGCCTTCCGGTTCTTCACCCCGAGCGCCGTCCCGCTCAACGAACTGCAGCCGACGCGGGTCGACCAGGCCGCGCAGGAACAGCCGGGCTGCCTGCACGCCACGATGGACTGCTACCGCTGGGCCATGAAGCTCTCGCCCGCGGTCCCGGGGGAGTTGCTGCTCGACTGCTTCGAACTCGCCCGGGACGTCCGGATCCTCGACATGCGGGCCTCGCCCTACGACGTCACCTCGATGGGCCACGAACCCGTGGCGATCGAGACCCCCGAGGGCAAGGCCGCCTACGTCCGCGCCCAGCGGGAGTTCGCCGAGCGGGCCGACCCGTTGCGGGTCCGGTTGATCGCCGTCTGCGACGCCCTGCTGGCTCAGGCCACGTCGGCGTAGAGCGGCGCGCTCCGGGTCGAAGAGCCACCCGTTGCGGGAGTCCCGGGGCGCCGTGCGCTGGTGGTCGCGGAGTGGACCGTTGACGCTACGGGACGGTAGGTCGGGCCCGAAGCGTCAACGGTCCACCTGCCGCTCAGACCCCGGCGGTCGCGTCGTCGGAGTCGGCCGCGGCGGCCCAGTCGCGCTTCTCGGAGCGCCAGCCCTCCTCGGTGCGCCCGCGTCGCCAGTAGCCGGACGCCGACAGCAGTTCCCGGGTGACCCCGAGGTCGGCGCGGGCCCAGCGGCGGACGGCGCGCACGCTGTCGGCCTCCCCGTGCAGGAACGCCTGCGGCACACCGGTCGGCAGGTCGAGGGAGCGCAGGAACGCGACGAGGGCCTCCGGGTCGGGTTCCTCCCGGTGCACCCAGTGCAGCCGCAGGTCCCCCGGCGAGGTCAGCGCGAGCTCCTCCGCGGGGCCGTGCACCTCGACGACGGCCACCGCGGTGGCGCCGGTGGGAACTCGTTCCAGCGAAGCGGAGATGGCGGGCAGCGCGCTCGCGTCGCCGACCAGCAGGTGCCACGCGGCGTCGGCCGACGGCGTGTACGCCCCGCCCGGACCTGTGATCCACAACTCGTCGCCCGGCCGCGCCCCCGCCGCCCACGGCCCGGCGAACCCCTCGTCCCCGTGCACGACGAAGTCGATCGTCACCTCGCCGTCCACGACGGAGCGGACCGAGTACGTCCGCTGCACGGGCCACTCGGTCCGGGGTCGCTCCTCGCGGATCCTCGCGACGTCGAACGGTTCGTCGTAGACGACGCCCTCGATCGGGAAGAGCAGCTTCACGTAGGAATCGGCGTGCTCGACGGTGAAGTCGGAGAGGTCCTCGCCACCGAAGACGACCCGCACCATGTGCGGGGCCAGCTGCTCGGTGCGCTGGACGACGGCCAGCCGCTGCCCGCGGCCACCGGTCTTCTCGCGCCTGAAGGGGTTGCGCACGTCGTCTCCCACCGGTCAGTCCGACTCGGCGCGACCCTCGCGCCAGTAGCCCATGAAGGCCACGGAGGTCCGCGGCACCCCCACGTCGCGGACGAGGTGACGTCGCAACGTCCGGACCACGCCCGCCTCTCCAGCCAACCACGCGTAGAGGCACTCCGGGCCCACGGCCTCGGCGTTCTCGGGAACGTCCCAGAGGATGTCGTCCCCCTCGAGCCCGACCTCGGTGAAGTCCTCCGCGCTCGCCCGCGACGCCTCGTCGACCAACGCCGACGCGAGCGCCTCGACCCGGGCCTGCAGCAGTTCGCCCACGGCGTGGGAACCGTTGCGCGGCAGCCACTCTACGGTGAGGTCGGCGGGGGAGCGCAGGTCCAGCAGGTCGCCCCCGCGCGGCACCTCGAGCACCACCGTCGCCTTCACGCCCACGGGCAGTCGTTCCAGGATCGCCGAGACCGCGGGAACGGCCGTCTCGTCCCCGGCCAGCAGCAGCGTGCGGGCCTCGGCGGGCGGGGCCCACTCCACTCCCCACATGCGCCCGGTCCCGGGGCTGCTCGGCCCGACGAGGACGACCTCGCTACCCACCGTGGCGGCCGCCGCCCACGCCGACGCCGGCCCGGCGTGCCCGTCGCGCACGCCGTGCAGCACGAAGTCGACGTCGATCTCGGCCTGCGCGTCGGCGCTCGCCGGGCGGTACGCGCGCACCGTGTAGGTCCGCATCACCGGGCGCACGTCGTCGTCGAGCCCGCGCCACCACGTGTACCAGTCCTCGGCCGGGAGGTCGTAGGCCTCGAACGGCTGCTTCAGCAGCAGCACCTTGAAGCGCTGGTCGTACCCGCCGGCGCCGAAGTCCCCGAGGTCGGGCGACGTCATGGTGAGGCGCACGAAGCTCTCCCCGAGGCGCTCGACGCGCGAGACCCGGACGCGGAACAGCGCGTACGACGCCCGCCTCAGCTGGGTCTGCGTCGTCCGTTCGGCCGTGCCGGTCACCGTGCTCATCCCTCGAACTCCCCACGTCGTGTGAGGACAGGCTAACCAACAATCGGGGCGCGCCGCTACGAGCGGTCGCCCGGGTCCGGTGGCCCCGGTCGCCGGTCGGCGACAGAGTGTGACCGTGTTGCCCATGCTCGCGACCGCGGCCGCGGCCTCGCGCGTGCCCACCGACGCCGACCGCTGGGCCTACGAGGTGAAGTGGGACGGCATGCGGATCCTCGCCGACGTCCACGAGGGGAGCGTCCTGCTGCGCTCGCGCACCGGCCGCGACGTCTCGGCCACCTTCCCCGAACTCACCGCGCTCGCCGAGGCGCACGCCGACGTGCACCTCGACGGTGAGGTCGTCGCCCTCGAGGACGGTCTGCCCTCGTTCTCGGCGCTCGCCGACCGGATGCACGTCCGCGACGCGCGGTCGGCGACGATCGCCGCCCGGCGCACCCCGGTGACGCTCATGGCCTTCGACGTCCTGCGGCTGTACGGCGTCGAACTCCTCGACCGCCCGTGGCAGGAACGGCGCGAGTCCCTCGACCGGCTCCAACCCTCCGGCAGCGCGTGGCAGGTGTCGCCCGTCTACCCCGACGCGGCCTCGCTGCTGACCGCGACCCGGGAACAGGGGCTGGAGGGGATCGTCGCGAAGCGCCGGACCTCCCCCTACCAACCGGGGCGACGCAGTCCCGACTGGGTGAAGCACGCCCACCGCCGGCACCAGGCCTGCCTCGTCGTCGGGTGGCGACCCGTCGAGGGGGCGGGTTCCCGGATGGGCGGCCTGCTCCTCGCCGTCCCCGGGGCCGACGGGACGCTCCGCTACGTCGGACGGGCCGGCAGCGGACTCGGGGCGGAGATGGAGGAGGAGTTGCTGGGGGCGCTCGCCGGGCACGAGCTCGCGCGACCCGTCGTCGACGTCCCGCGTCCCGATTCCGTGGGCGCGCACTTCACCGCGCCCGTCGTCGTCGTCGAGGTGCGCCACCTCGGGGCGACCACCGGCGGGAGGCTGCGCCAACCCACCCTGCGCGGGGTGCGCAGCGACCTCGAACCGTCCGACGTCCGGGAGGAACGGTGACGAGCGCGTCCGGGGCGCACGAGGAGACCGTCGTCGACGTCGAAGGACGCCACCTCCGGCTGCGGAGGTTGGAGAAGGTCCTCTACCCCTCGACAGGGACGACCAAGGCCGAGCTCCTCGCCTACGTGAGTTCCGTGGCCCCGGCCCTGCTGGCGCAGCTCGCGGACCGGCCGCTGACCCGCAAGCGCTGGCCGGACGGGGTCGGGAAGAACTCGTTCTTCGAGAAGAACGTCCCGCGCGGCCTGCCGGACTGGGTGCGGACGGTGGAAGTCGACGCCCCCGGCAGCACCAAGGACCGCGAACGCGTCCGCTACCCGTTGGTCGACGACCTCGCCGGGCTGGTGTGGCTGGTGAACCTCGCCGCCCTCGAACTGCACGTCCCGCAGTGGCGCGTCGGGCCGCGCGGCGGGGTGCACCACCCCGACCGCCTCGTCATCGACCTCGACCCGGGGGAGGGGACGGGTCTGGCGGAGTGCGCCGAGGTGGCGCTCGCCGTCCGCGAACGCCTCGACGCCGACGGGCTGGAGTGCCACCCCGTGACCTCGGGGTCGAAGGGGATGCAGCTGTACGCGAAGGTCTCGGGGACCCAGGACGCCGACGTCCTGCGCTCCTACGCCCACCGGCTGGCCCAGGAGATGGAACGGGACCGACCGGAACTCGTCGTCTCGCGCATGACGAAGGTGCTGCGCGGCGGCAGGGTCCTGCTGGACTGGAGCCAGAACAACTCCGCCAAGACCACGATCGCCCCGTACTCCCCGCGGGGGCGCGAACGACCCTGCGCGGCCGCACCCCGCACGTGGGCGGAACTCGCCGACCCGGGGTCGTTGCGGCAGTCGAGCCTGGACGAGGTCGCGGCGCGCTACCTCGGCGACGGTGACCTGCTCGCCCACCTCGGCCCGGACGCCGAGCCCGGCCCGCGCGTCCCGACCTCGTGAACCCTCAGACCTGCACGCGCGCGATCCGGATCGCGCCCGGGTGCAGGCTGATCCGCGGGGAGTAGCTGAAGACGGCCCGGGCCTGCAGGAACTCCTCCGGACCGAAGTCGATCGAGGTCAGGGTGACCTCGAGGTAGCCGCGCAGGGCGGCGAGGTGCTCCTCCGCGACCACGGCGTGCAACGGCGTCTCGCGGCGGCTCATGAGCAGCACGTCCGCCTCGCACCACTCGGCGTCGACGAAGCGGCGCCGGGCCAGACCGCCACCGCTGGCGCCGAGGCGGGCGTGGCGCCGCAGCAGCGTGTCGAGGTAGGCGTTGGGGGTGCAGGTCGGGGCGACCGCCTCGGTCACGGACGCCGTCGCCGCGACCAGCCACCCGGCCAGCGCGTCCGCGGTGACGTCCTCGACGGCCACCAGGGAGAGCAGGTGGGTGAGGCACGCCTGGTCCACCGCGCCGCCCAGGGAGACGAGGGCCTCGGTCTCGGCGCGGGCGACGTCGTCGAGGTCGCTGCGGCGCACCGGGACGGGTTCGCTGCCCGCGTGCAGCTGGGTGCCGGGGTCGACGCCCGCGGGAACCCCGTCGACGTCGTCCCAGACGCTGAAGGCGCTGTGCCGGTGGACGTCACCCGCGGTGTCGGGGTCCAGGGTGATCGTCTCGCCGCGGCGGGACAGCACGGGGGGCTCGGTGTCCATCACCTCCGATGGTAGTGACGGGGTCGCCGCCGCGGCGACCGACTTCCGGGCGTCACCCGGACGGAGGTCTCAAGCGGTTGCCGGGACGAACCGAAACAAGGTGTGTGCAGCAACCATCCGCTCCTCCGGCGCCCATGACGCACCGCCAGATCATGGAGGCCCTCTCCGGCCTCCTGCTCGGCATGTTCGTCGCGATCCTCTCCTCCACGGTCGTCTCCAACGCCCTGCCCACCATCGTGGCCGACCTCCACGGCAGCGAGTCCGGGTACACCTGGGTCGTGGTCGCCTCGTTGCTCGCGACGACGATCTCCACCCCCGTGTGGGGAAAGCTCTCCGACCTCTTCGACAAGAAGGTCCTGGTGCAGTCCGCGCTGGTCCTCTTCGTGGTCGCCTCGGCGGTCGCGGGGTTGTCGCAGAGCATGGGGATGCTCATCGCCATGCGGGTCGTCCAGGGGCTGGGCGCCGGCGGTCTCACCGCGCTGGCGCAGGTGATCATGGCCTCGATGATCGCGCCGCGCGAACGCGGTCGCTACTCCGGCTACCTCGGGGCGACGTTCGCGCTGGGCACCGTGGGGGGCCCGCTCGTCGGGGGCGCCCTCACCGAGCACCTGTCCTGGCACTGGTGCTTCTTCGTCGGGGTCCCGTTCGCCGTGCTCGCGTTCTTCGTCCTCGGTCGCACCCTCGACCTGCCCACCGTGAAGCGCGAGGTCCACATCGACTACGCCGGGGCGCTGCTGCTGGCCGGTGGGGTGTCGGCCCTGCTCGTCTGGGTCTCGCTGGCCGGTCAGCAGTTCGACTGGGCCTCCTGGCAGACCGCCGCCCTCGTCGGCGGTGGGATCGCCCTGCTCGGCCTGACCGTCCTCGTGGAGTCCCGCGCGGTCGAACCGATCATCCCGCTGCGGTTCTTCCGCGAACCCACCGTGGTGCTCTCCGCCGTGGCGAGCCTGTTCGTCGGCATCGCGATGTTCGGCGGCACGGTGTTCCTGTCGCAGTACTTCCAGTCCGCCCGGCTGCAGTCGCCGACGACGGCCGGCCTCTCCACCCTGCCGATGATCCTCGGCCTCACCCTGGCCTCGACGGTCGCCGGCCGGTCCATCACCCGCACCGGACGCTGGAAGGGCTGGATCGTCGCCGGTGGGGTCCTGCTCAGCGCCGGTCTCGCGCTGATGACGACCATCGCGGCGGACACCGCCTACGTCCTCGTCGCGGTCCCGATGTTCCTCCTCGGCGCCGGCGTCGGGATGATGATGCAGAACCTCGTCCTGGCCGTGCAGAACGTCGTGGCGCGGGAGGACCTCGGGGCGGCGAGTTCGTTCATCGCCTTCACCCGCACCCTGGGTGGCGCGATCGGCGTCTCCGCGCTCGGAGCCGTTCTCGCGCACCGGGTCGGAACCCACCTGCTGGCCGGCCTGCGCTCCGCGGGGATCGAGGCCTCCGCGCTCGGCGGGGGTGGCGTCCCGAACGTCCACACCCTGCCCGAACCCGTCCGCGGGATCGTCGCGGCGGCCTACGGCGCCGGCGTGGCGGACGTGTTCCTCGCCGCGACCCCGTTCGCCGTGCTGGCCCTGGTCATCGCGTTCTTCTTCCGCGAGACGAGCCTGCGCTCCTCGACGGAGACGCCCACTGCGACCCCCGAGGTCACGGCCGGGATCCCCGCGCCAGCAGGTGCCCCGCGACCCCGAGGAGCGCGGGTTCGCGTTCGGTCGCGCGGACGAGGCCGAGCAGGCGTTCGCGGCTGACCGGGTCGTCCAGGAGTTCCCCGAGGTGGGCGTCGGCCAGACCGGCCAACCCCTCGACCGCGACGGGACCGTCGACCGTGAAACCCGCGGTCGACAGTTCCGCCGCGAGTTCCTCGGGGCGGTGGAAGTAGGCGGTCGTGAACCACCGTTCGCGGCGGGAGTCGTTGCGGTGCCGACCGGTCCGCAGGTCCTCCTCAACCACCGCCGCGAACTGCTCGTCCGCGATCCAGCCGCGCACCACGCCGTCCAGCGCGGAACCCCAGCGGCTGATGGCCGCCGCGACCACGACCCCGCCGGGACGGAGCACCCGGAACGCCTCCCGCAGGGCGAGGAGCCGGTCGGCGGCCTCGACCAGGTGGTAGAGCGGCCCGAGCAGCAGGACGGCGTCGGCGCTGCCGTCGGGGAAGGGCAGGGCGCGCGCGTCACCCCGCAGCACGGAGGCCAGCGGCGCGGTGGTCTCCACCGCCCGGGCCTGCGCCACGTGCAGTTCGACCGGGTCGAGCAGGTGCACCGCGTAGCCCCGCTCCGCGAGGGGGAAGGCGTGGACGCCCGCGGCCCCGCCCACGTCCAGGACCGTCGCCGGCGCCGCGGGCAGCCAGCGTCCCAGCAGTTCCGTGGTGCGCCAGAACTCCAGGCGTCCCGCGCCCGACGTCAGCCGGCCCTGTTCCCGTCCGCGGTCGTAGTACGCGGTGATCTCCTCGTCCACGCGACCACCCTGGCCCGGTCCGGGGCCGGTGACCAGCGGATTCCCGGTTGACCAGCGTCCGGCAGAACCGGTCGGATGGGGGTGTGCTGCAACCCCGGACCCGACTCTCCGACGACGACCTGCGCGCCGTCGCCGACCTCGAACGCCGCGTCGTCGCCCACGACGGCGGACGCCTGAAGATCGAGTGGGAGGACCTGCGCGACCGTTCGGGGGAGCGCACCAACGACCTGCTGTGGTTCGAGGGGGAGCGCGTCGTCGGGTTCGCGGCCTTCGACTCCCACGGCGGCCCGGCGGTCGAGATCGCCGGGATGGTGGACCCCGGTGCCCGGGGACGCGGGATCGGGACGGCGATGCTGGCCGCGGCGATCGACGTGTGCCGGGAACGCGGTTCCGAGCAGGCGCTGCTCATCGTGCCGCGGGCCTCCGAGGCGGGCCGCCACCTCGCCGAGAGCGTGGGGGCGTCCCTGGAGCACTCCGAGCACGCCCTGCGCCTCGACCGCGTCCCGGCGGAGGGCGTCGAGGACCCCGCGACGACGCTGCGGGCCGCCACCGCCGGCGACGTCCCCGTCCTCACACAGGTGCTGGCCGCCGCCTTCGGGCACGAACCCGGGCACCTGCTGCAGAGCCTCCGGACCAGCCGGACGCTGGTCATCGAGCACGACGGGGAACCCGTCGGGACCGTCCGCCTCACCCGGGACGGCGAGGTCGGCGGCGTGTACGGGTTCGCGATCGACCCCCGGTCCCAGGGCCGCGGCATCGGCCGCGACGTGCTGCGCCGCAGCTGTCGGGAGTTCTTCGCCGACGGGGCGACGTCGGTCCGCCTCGAGGTCGCCGTCGACAACCCGCGCGCCCTCGGTCTCTACACCTCGATCGGGTTCGAGCCGGTGACGACGGAGGACTACTACGACCTGCCGCTCACCTGAGCCCCGAGGAACCGGGGCAGTCTGGTGAGGGACCGCATCCGGTGTGGTTCGTCGTGGGGACCCGCGTCGTGGCGGTCCAGGTGCACCGCGGGCATCCCCGCGGCGCGCGCACCCACGACGTCGACGGGGTGGTCGTCGCCGACGTGCAGGGTCGCGGCGGGCTCGACGCCCAGGCGGTCGCAGATCGCGCAGAACGCCTCGGGCCGGGGCTTGGCCAGGCCGAGCTCCCCGGCGGTGACGACCGGCCCGACCCGTCCGGCGAGGCCCAGGACCTCGAGCTTCGCGTTCTGCTGCCCGGGCATCCCGTTGGTCAGCAACCCCACGCGGAGGCCCGCCCCGCCGATCGCGGCCAGGGCCGCCTCGACGTCGTCGAACGCCCGCCAGTGGCGGCGGTAGCGGGTGAGGTGGTCACGGTGGAACTGCTCGTCCAGGGCGGCGTCGTCGCCGACCGGGGAGTCCACCAGCGGGAGGAAGTCGCGGAGGCGGCGACGGCGGTGCTCGTCGTGCGAGACCAGACCGGCCCGCCAGTCGGCGTGGTGGCGTTCCTCGATCTGCGACCAGGCCGACTGCGTCGCCTCGTCAGGTTCGCGGCCCAGACTGCGGAGCCAGTCCGCCACCGCGGCGCGGGAGGCGCCGTGGTGGTCGGACCCCGTCCCGGGCAGTGTGACGTGTTGTCCAGGTCGAGGACGACGGCACGGAGAGGGATCAGAAGACGCCCAGTTCCTCGACGTGCTTGGCGCGGGTGCGCGCGGCGCCGGCCGCGATGACGATGCCCAGGGCCAGGTGCAGCCAGTTGCTCGCCGTGTTGACCGGCAGGACGTCGCTGGGGGAGTTCACGACGATGCCTGCGCCCGCCAGACCGACGACCAGGTAGGTGATGGCCACCCAGACGACGGTCTTGTGCGCCTGGCGCGGCGACCCCGAGAACGCCAGGATCGTCAGCCCGAAGAGGATCTGCAGCGACGCGCTGACCACGGATGACGTGAACAGCCCGAAGAGGTGGGCGTCGGAACGGAAGAAGCCCATCCCGTCGTAGTTCGTCGTCACCCCCGGGATCAGCCCGAGGACACCCAGGCCCAGCACGAGGACGGCCACCCCGCGGGCGTACCCCGAGACGGGACCGCCGCTGACCGGGGCTGCTTCGATGGCGGCGGGAGCCGCGGCGTGAGAGCTCATGGACCTACTATCCCAGGTCGTTGCGACCCGGGTCGGCGGGGCGAGGTCAGGGCGGAGGTCAGTGCGGCAGCAGCCGGTGCGCCTCGGCGGCGCTGACCCCCTGCGCCTGCAGCAGGTCCACCACGATCGAGCGCAGCTGGGCCACCACCACCGTCGCCGACAACGACTCCGCCCCCAGCGTGCGCGGGCCCAGCGTCACCGCCAGTTCCTTCAGGCCGGCCACCGAGGGAGGCACCGTCTCCCCGGCGTAGGCCGGTTCACCCAGGGAGCGCACCGACGCCGCGAGGGAGTCCAGGGCGCCGGCCAGGGAGTCGGGCATCTGCTCGCCGTACTGCAGGGCCGTCGCGACCCGCCGCAACGCGACCCGGACGTTGCGGGTGGCCCGGTCCATCCCGGCCTGCAGCTTCTTCTGCTGCAGGATCTCGCCGCGACCGCTGCGCCGCAACGGCGACAGCCGGTGCACCTCCTGACCGGCGTTCACCGACTGCGACCAGCCCTCGAGCTCGGTCGAGGTGCTCCGGGCCCGGGCCAGGACCTCCTGGGCCTTCGCGGCGTCCTGGCCGCGGATCGCGTCGGCGCCGTCCTCCAGCAGGTCCGCCAACTGCCCGGCGTAGGCCTTGGCGCGGCCACGGACGTCCCGGCGCGGATCGGGCGGCAGCAGCGCCGCGATCGCCAGCGCGACCACCACGCCCGTCATGGCGTCCAGCCAGCGCGCGGAACCGCTGGTCCCGGCCTGCGGGGGGTAGGCGACGATGAACGACGCCTGCAGCGCCGCCTGGTTGACCAGCAGGATCCCCGAGTCCAGGAACCGCGCGATGAGCATGGCCGCCGCGACGATCGCGGTGATCTGCAGCGGTCCCCGGCCGACCAGGGCGACGACCCCCGTCCCGAGCAGCACCCCGATCGTGACCCCGACCCCCAGCTCGCCGACCCTCCGGAGCCGCTGGTTGTTCTGCACGCCGAGGCAGACGACGACGGCGACGCACGCGAAGACGGGGTAGGGCTGGTTCCACAGGGCCTGCGCGAGCATCCACGCCACCCCGGCGCCGAGACCGCACTGCATGATCTGCCACCACGAACCCTGCCACCGCTGCCAGCCGGTACGGCTTCGCCGTCGGACGGTGACGGCGAAGGGGATCGTGCGGGGCACGGGAGTGATCCTCTCCTACGACGTCGTGAAGGCCACCCCGGAACCTCTACCCTCGGTCCCCGTGGACGTCCTCGTCATCGGATCCGGTGCCCGTGAGCACGCCTTGGTGCGTGCCCTGCTCGACGATCCCGGGGTCGACCGCGTGCTCGCGGCCCCCGGCAACGCCGGGATCGCGCTCGTCGCCCCCGTCGAACCCGTCGACGCGACCGACCCCGACGCCGTCGCGGCGCTCGCGGTCCGCCTCGGCGCCGACCTCGTCGTCGTGGGTCCGGAGGCACCGCTCGTCGCCGGTGTCGCCGACGCCGTCCGCGCCGCCGGCATCGCCTGCTTCGGCCCCTCGGCCGAGGCCGCCCGCCTCGAGGGGTCCAAGGCCTTCGCGAAGGAGGTGATGGCGGCCGCCGCCGTCCCCACCGCGATGGCGCACCTCTGCACCACGGAGGACGAGGTCGCCGCCGCCCTGGACGCCTTCGGTGCCCCGCACGTGGTCAAGGACGACGGCCTCGCCGCCGGCAAGGGCGTCGTCGTCACCGACGACCGGGAGGCGGCGCTGGCCCACGCGCGCACCTGCCTGGCCCACGGCCCGGTCGTCGTCGAGGAGTTCCTCGACGGCCCGGAGATCAGCGTCTTCTGCCTCACCGACGGCGAGAGCGTCATCGCCCTGGCCCCCGCGCAGGACTTCAAGCGGGCCCTGGACGGCGACGAGGGCCCGAACACCGGCGGCATGGGGGCCTACTCGCCGCTGCCGTGGGCGCCGGCCGACCTCTCCGACGTGGTCGTGGAGCGCATCGCCCAGCCCGTCGTCGACGAGATGGCCCGGCGCGGCACCCCGTTCAGCGGTGTCCTCTACTGCGGCCTGGCCATGACCTCGCGCGGTGTGCGGGTCATCGAGTTCAACGCCCGCTTCGGCGACCCGGAGACCCAGGTCGTCCTCGCCCGGCTCGCGACCCCGCTGGGCGGGGTGCTGCACGCCTGCGCGACCGGTGTCCTGCGCGACCAGCCGGCGCTGCGCTGGCGCGCGGACGCGGCGGTCACCGTCGTCCTCGCGGCGCCGGGGTACCCGGAGGCCCCGGTGACGGGCGGTCTGCTGCGCGGTCTCGACACCGCGGACGCCGTCGGCGGGGCCGCGGTGCTGCACGCGGGCACCGCGCCCGCCCCCGACGGCACCGGGATCGTGAGTTCCGGGGGGCGCGTCCTCTCGGTCGTCGGTGTCGGCGCCGACCTCGCTGCGGCGCGGGCGGTGGCCTACGAGGCCGTGGAACTGATCGACCTCGAGGGTGGCCGGTTCCGTCGCGACATCGCGTTGACGGTGGCGACCGGGTCGCGAGCGACGGACGTGATCGCATGAGCGTTCTCGAGCTGGACGGCTGGACCCACACCTACTCGGGCAAGGTCCGCGACCTCTACGTGCCGGCCGGGGGCGACGACGGGACCGTGCTCGTGGTCGCCAGCGACCGGATCTCCGCCTACGACCACGTGCTGGCCAGCACGATCCCCGACAAGGGGAAGGTGCTGACCGCGCTGTCGCTGTGGTGGTTCGAGCAGCTGCGCGACGTCGTCCCGAACCACGTCCTCTCCACCGACGTCCCCGCCGCCGTGGCCGGACGCGCGATGCTCTGCCGCAACCTCGCCATGTTCCCCGTCGAGTGCGTGGCCCGCGGGTACCTCACGGGTTCCGGTCTGGCCGAGTACCGCGAGAGTTCCACCGTCTGCGGGCTGGAACTGCCCGCGGGACTGCTCGACGGTTCCCGCCTCGACGAGCCGATCTTCACGCCCGCGACGAAGGCCGAACTCGGCGAGCACGACGAGAACGTCACCTTCGGGCACGTCGCCGCGACCATCGGCGCCGACGCCGCCGCGGAACTCCGCGACCTGACGCTCGCGGTCTACCGCCGGGCCGAGGGGATCGCGCGCGAACGCGGGATCGTGCTGGCAGACACGAAGTTCGAGTTCGGGAGCGCCGACGGGGTGACGATCCTCGGGGACGAGGTCCTCACCCCCGACTCCTCGCGGTTCTGGCCCGCCGAGACCTGGGAACCCGGTCGCGCGCAGCCCAGCTTCGACAAGCAGTTCGTCCGCGACTGGCTCACCTCGCCCGCGTCCGGCTGGGACCGCCGGGGTACCGACGCGCCACCGGAACTGCCCGCCGAGGTCGTGGAGAAGACCCGCGACCGCTACGTCGACGCCTACGAGCGGCTGACCGGGGAGCGCTTCGACGCCTGAGGCTCGCGCACCCGGGGCTGGCGTGCCCGGGTGCGCCCCCTGACCCGCCTGCTCCACCTCGACCTCGTCCGCAGCGCCAAGGCCGTCCAGCACCTGACGACGTTCGTGGTCGCCGCGGTGTCGACGATCCTGCTGACCCGGCTGTACCTGGCGCTGACGGGGTACCCGCAGATCGGCGGCGACAGCGGACTGCACATGGCCCACGTCCTGCCGGGCGGACTGCTCATGCTCGTGGCGATGTGGCTGCAGTTCTCCTGCATCGGGCCCGGACCCCGGGCTGCGGCGGCCCTGGTGGGAGGTGCGGGTTTCGGGTTGTTCCTCGACGAGGTGGGCAAGTTCGTCACCTCCGACAACGACTACTTCTTCGAGCCGGCCGCGGCGATCGTGTACGTGGTGTTCACCGGGTTCGTCGTCGGGGCCCGGTCCTGGCGGCGGCGACGTCCCCTCTCCGACGCCGAGGTCGTCGCCGGGGCCGCGCACGTCCTCGTCGACGGGATCGCGGGCCGGCTGTCCGAGCCCCGCCGCCGGGAGGTGCTGCGTTCCCTCGACGGGATCGGCGACGTGCCCGCGGCGACGGAGCTGCGGTCCCTGCTGGAGCGGATCGAGGGCCGGCCTCCCGCTGCGCCGCAACGCCTCGAGACGGTGTGGGCCGCCGTGGCGCGAGGGTTCGAGCGGGCGGCGTCGTCGCGGTTCGCCCTGCCGGCGATGGGGTTCCTGCTGCTGGCCCAGACGGCGGGGGCCGCGATTGTCCTGCTGGCCCTGCGCCGCAGCGGCGACCCGCACGGCCTCGCGATCGCGGGGGTGCTGCTGGGCGCGGCGGGGTCGCTGGTGTTCACCCTGGTGGGACTGCTGCGGGGACGCCGGCGGGGCCGGCGCGCTGCGGTGGAGTCGTTCCAGCGCTCGGTGCTGACCTCGCTGCTGGTGACCCAGGTGTTCCTCTTCGCCGCCTCGCAGTTCGCGGCCACCGCGGGACTGCTCGTCGACCTGGCGCTGCTGGGGCTGGTGAACGCCGACCTCGCCCGCACGCGCCGGGCCCGTCGCTGAGCGGCGCGGGGATCCACCCGTTCGCGCCGGGGGCACCCCGCGGACCGCGTGGGGTCGGTGTTCTGCCACGGTGGGCGCGTGACCGTTGCGCACGCACCGCTGGCCGACCTCGTCGCGGCTGTCCCCGGCCTGCCGTCGGGGCGGCTGGTGTCCCCGGCGGGCTACCCCGGTGCGGAACCGCTGCTGTGGGTCTCCGCGGTGCCCGCGTCGGTCGGTGCGTGGACGGAACTGGCCGCCGCGCACGCGGTCACGGGGCTGTGGCCGGTCCTGCTCGAGGGCCTCGCGGACGACGACGTCGCCCGCCCGTGGCTGGAGGGCGAGTTCGCCCCCACCGGCTGGCGGGCCCTGGACGCCGCGGCCGTGGAGGAGTTCCTCGCCGGCGACTTCGCGGACGCGTTCGACGACGACGAGTTCCCCGACGGCGCGCCCGCCTGGCCCGGCCTGTCCCCGGCGCTCGTGCCCCTGGCCGACCCCGCCTCCGTCGCCGCGGTGCTCGCCGACGAGCTGCTGACCCACGGGCCGCACCGCCACCTCGGACTGGTGCGGGCCGAGCGGGGGGCCGACGTGCTCGCCGAGCTCGGCTGGCTCGGGGCGACGAACCACGACGCCGGTCCGGGGACGCTGTCGTCGGTCCTGCGCAGCTGGGAGGACCGGTTCGGGGCGCGGGTGGTGGCGATGGGTTTCGACACCCTCTTCGTCAGCGTCGCCGCCCCGCCGAGCGACGCCGCGGAGGCGTTCCCCGTCGCGGCGGAGCACCTCGGTCTCTGCTACGACGCGATCTTCCAGGACGGGCCCGGGGACCTCGACGGGTACGCGAGCGAACTCGTCGGTGTGGGGGTGTGGCGGTTCTGGTGGGACTGAACCCCGACGCGGGCGGGCGTGACGTCCCCCGCCCGCCCGGCCGCGGCTGGGCCCCGCACGTGCCCGCCGTCCTCGCGGCGCTGGCCCTGCTCCTCGGGCTGCAACTGCTCGGCACGCTGCTCGTCGACGTCACGCACCTGCCGGTCCCCGGGGCCGTGGTCGGCCTCGTGGTGCTCCTCGTCGTCGGAGCCCGGTTCCCCGGTCTCGTGCGCCGGGCGGAACCCGCGGGCGAACCGCTGCTGAAGCACCTGCAACTGCTCTTCGTCCCGCCCGGGGTGGGGGCGCTGACGCAGTTGTCGACCCTGGTCCACTCGGCCGGGCCGCTGGCCCTCGCCGTCGGCGGTTCGTTCGCGACCGGGTTGGTCGTCGCCGGGTCGTTGCTGCAGAAGATGTTGCGGCGCAGGGAGTCGGTGTGAGTGCGCTGATCCACGCGCCCGGTTTCGGGTTGGCGCTCACGGTCGCGGCCTACCTCGGCGCCGGGGAACTGCACCGCCGGCTCGGGCGGCCCGCGCTGCTGGCTCCCGTCCTCGTCGCGATGGTCGTGGTCTCGGTGGTGCTGGAGGTTCTCGGGATCTCCTACCAGGAGTACCTGGCCTCCGTGTCGATCCTGACCCTGTTGCTCGGCCCGGCCACGGTGGCCCTCGCGTTGCCCCTGCTCCGGTCGGGTCGGGCGCTGCTCGCCGACCGGACGGCGGTGCTCGTGACCCTCGTGGTGACGGGTGTCGTGAGCGTCGGTGTGACCGTGGCCGCGCTCCTGGCGCTGGGGGCCGACGACAGCCTGGTGCTCACGACGTTGCCCCGCTCGGTCACCACGCCCGTGGCGCTGACGGTGGGGGAGACGATCGGGGCGAACACGACGCTCGCGGTGGTCCTGACGCTGGTCTCCGGCGTCCTGGGGGCGACGGTCGGCCCGTGGCTGCTGGACCGGGTGCGCGTGTCCGACCCGCGGGCGCGGGGTTTCGCGATCGGCATGGTGTCGCACGGGATCGGGACCTCGCGGGCGCTCGTGGAGTCCGACGTGACGGGTGGGTGGTCCAGCGCGGCGATGGTGCTGAACGCCCTGGCGATGACGGTCGCGCTGCCTCTCGTGGCTCAGCTCTTCTCCTGATCTCCTCCTGACGGGGAGACCCGTCGTCAGCCGGTCAGGTCGAGGGCTTCGTCGCACCAGCGGACCAGGTGGGACAGGACCAGACCGCGCTGCCGGTACAGGTGCCCGGCGTCGACGGGGCGGTGGTACGCGTCGTGCTCGGGTTCGGCGGCCCGTTCCAGCAGCAACGGCAGCAACCACGCGTACTTCACGCACGAGGCCACCACGCCCAGCCGGGCGTCGCGCTCGTCCCCGTCCCACCCGCCGGCCCGCAACCCGTCGAGGTGGGCGGGCCAGCACGCGGCCTCGAGTTCCCCGAGGCGTTCCGCGGGCCAGAACAGGTCGAAGCAGGCGTCCGGCAGCCAGTTCCCCAGGTCCTCGCCGACGGCACCGTCCCCGGCGAACGCCCAGTCCAGGAGGACGACCTCGCCGCTGGGCCGGCGGATCGCGTTCGCGACCCAGGCGTCGAGGTGGCACAGCGCGCGGGGCAACCGTTCCACCACGGACACCAGGTGCTCGCGGTGGTCGAGCAGCCGGCGCCACCCGGCGCGCAGGTCGACCGGCCAGCTGTCGCGGACGAGGGGTCGGTCCCAGGCGGCGTCGTCGTCGACGAGGGCGGGGTCGCCGGGGCGGCTGGTGGAGTACGCGCGGAGGAACCCGCGCGACGCCCAGGTCGGTCGTGGGTGCGGCGGTCGGGCCTGCCAGCGTCCCAGGGCGGTGGCCGTCGCGACGTGGTCGGCGAACGCGAAGTCGGCTCCGGCGGTGCCGGGGACGTCCTCCAGCCACAGGCTCGTCGTGTCGCCGTCGGGAACGACCTCGGCGGCGGGCAGGTCGAGGCCCGTCCCGGCCAGCGACGCGCGGAAGGCGGGGTCCGCGTACACCTCCGCCTCGCGGGCCCAGTGGTTCCAGGCCGCGGGGGTCGACGACGACCTCCAGTGCGCCGGGGCGTCGGTGCCGGTCCCGGTGCGTCGCAGTCTCTTGTGGACGCGGGTGGAGCCGTCGGGGGCGTGGACGCGTTCGACGACGTCGGTCGTGGCGTTGTCCGGGTTGAACCTCAGGGTCTCGCGTTCCGGCGAGGTCATGGCCCGATCTTCGCAGGGAGCGACCAGCACGCACCTGAGGTGAGGCTAGGCTCCCCTCTTGTGCGCTCCCGACCCCTCGCCCTCGCCCTGACCGCCGGACTCCTGCTCGGCGGGTGCTCCAGCGCCCAGTCGGCCCCGGAGCAGACCGCCGCTACGGCCGAGCGCAGCGTGACGCACGCCCGGGGCACGACGGCGGTTCCCGCGGAACCCCAGCGGGTCGTCGTGCTCGAACCCCTCGAACTCGACACCGCGGTCGCGCTGGGGGTCACCCCGGTCGGGGCGGCCGTCGCGAGCAACGTGGCGGGGATCCCCGCCTACCTGGGCGTCGGCGGCGCCGTGAAGTCCGTCGGCACGGTCCCCGAACCGGACCTCGAGGCGATCGCGGCCCTGGAACCAGACCTCATCCTCGGGACGGACTCCCGGCACGGGGACCTCTACGGGAAGCTCGCCGGCATCGCGCCGACGGTGTTCATGGCGACCCAGGCCGACCCCTGGCAGGACAACGTGCGGCTCGTCGGGGAGGCGCTCGGTCAGGCGGAGGAGGCCGACCGGTTGCTGGCCGGGTACCGCTCGCGCTGCGAGGAGATCAAGGCCGAGCACGGCCTGACGGGGACGACGGCGAACCTCGTCCGTCCCCGGGACGAGGCGACGCTGAGCCTCTACGGGCCGACGTCGTTCGCCGGGAGCACGTTGGAGTGCGCGGGGTTCACGATCCCCGATCGCGACTGGCAGGACTCGATCCTCGTCGACGTCTCCCCGGAACGGGTTCCCGAGGCCGCCGCGGACCACGTGTTCGTCACGACCACCGACGTCCAGGATCCGAGTTCCGTCCCGACGCTGATCCGCGACAACCCGACGGCGTTCCCGGCGGTCTCGTTGGTCGACACGTCCTACTGGGTGTCCGGGGTCGGACCGCTGGGCGGGCAACGCGTCCTCGACGACATCGACCGCATCCTCGACCAGGCCTGACCCCGGAAACACGAACCGCGATCCCGCTGGGTTTCCCAGCAAGATCGCGGTTCGGGGTGGGGCTGGTGGTCAGTGCGCGGCCGTCGGGACCGGGATGGAACCGATCGCGGCGAGGCGTTCCTGACGGACGGAGTGCCGGTTGATGAGGCTGCCGGAGATGACCGCGACGAGCACCAGGGCGAGCGCGCCGCAGGCGAAGGCCACGTGGTAGCCGTGCAGGACGGCGTCGACGGGGTTCCCGCCGTGAGCGGCGACGGAACTCGCGAAGATCGTCGACAGCAGCGCGGTGCCGATGGAACCGCCGACCTGCTGGAACGTGTTGACGCTGGCGCTGGCGGCGCCGGCGTCCTCGCGGGCCACACCGCTGGTCGCGGTGTTCATGGCCGAGGAGATGATCAGCCCCATGCCCAGACCGGTCACGACCAGGGCGGGGAGGATCGTTCCGGCCCAGTGGCTCTCGGTGTTGGTGCGCAGGAACAGCAGCACCCCGGTGGCGGCGACGAGCGAGCCGATGGTGATGAGCGCCTTCGGCCCGATGCGCGGCAGCAGGCGCGGGGTGATCTGCGTCGCGGCCGTCATGATCGAGAGCGGCATCGGCAGGAAGGACAGCCCGGTCTCCAGCGAGGAGAACTGCAGCGTCTGACGCAGGTAGTAGGTCAAGAACAGGAAGATGCCGAACATCGCGACCCCGACGAGGCCGATCGCGATGAGCGCTCCACCGCGGTCGCGATCACGCACGATCCGCAGCGGCAGCAGCGGGTGCGAGACCCGGGACTCCACGACCACGAACAGGGCGACGAGGGCGACGCCGGCGGCGAGGCAGGTGATGGTCACCGCGTCGGACCACCCGTTGGTCTCGGCGGAGGAGAACCCGTAGACGATCCCGACGAGGCCGGCGGTGATGGTGATGGTGCCGATCAGGTCGAGGCGGGGACGGGGCCCGCGGACGGCCTTCGGCATGAAGAGGAGGGCGCCGACGACGCCGATGGCGGCGAAGACGACGTTCACGTAGAGGCACCAGCGCCAGGTCGTGTACTCGGTGAGGACGCCACCGAGCAGGACTCCCGTGGCGGCGCCGGATCCGGCGATGGCGCCGAAGACGCCGAACGCGCGGGCCCGGTCCTTGGGATCGGTGAACGTCGTGGTCAGCAGGGCCAGGGCCGAGGGGGCCAGCAGGGCGCCGAACACGCCCTGGAGGGCGCGGGCCGCGACGAGCTGTCCGAAGTTCTCGGCGAGGCCGCCGATCACGGAGGCCCCGGCGAAACCGATGAGCCCGATGATGAAGAGGTTCTTGCGCCCGAACAGGTCGCCGAGGCGACCGCCGAGCAGGAGCAGCGACCCGAAGGCCAGGGAGTAGGCCGTGACGATCCACTGGCGCTGGTCGTCGGCGAAGCCGAGGTCCGCCTGGGCCGCGGGGAGCGCGATGTTGACGATGGTCGCGTCGAGGACCACGGCCAGCTGTGCGATGCCGATGACGGCGAGGACGAACCACCGGTGGTCCTTGGTGGCCTTGTGGGCGGGGTGCGCCGCGGCGTGCTGCCCCGTGTGGGGTGGTGTGTTGGTCGGAGCGGTGTCGGAGCTCACGAGTTCTCCAGGAGTTTCGAGGTGCCGGCGGCGATCGGAGGCCGGCGTCAAGCGGACGGGTCGCGTCCACTTCCACCAGCGTACACGCAAACGGACGCGATGCGTCCATTTGTTCCCGGCGCACGAGTACCCTTGGGACCGTGAGCACGACGACCCACGACCGACCGCTGCGCGCCGACGCCGTCCGCAACCGGGCGCTCATCGTCGCCGCCGCCCGCCGCCTCTTCGCCGAGCGCGGTCTGGACGTGACCCTGCACGACGTGGCCGAGGCCGCCGGGGTGGGGGTCGGGACGGTCTACCGCCGCTTCCCGGACAAGGACGCCCTGCTCGGGGGGCTCGTCGAGGCCAAGCTCGAGAACCTGCTCGCGCTGGCCGAACGCTGCGCCGACCGGCCGAGCGGCCGGGAGGGCCTGCGGTCCTACCTGCTGGGGACGATGGAGCTGCGGGCCGGGGACAAGGCGTTGTCCACCACCGTCATGCGGGCCGCTCCCGCCACGGCGGACGCCGAGCGGCTGCGGGCCGACCTGAGCGAGGTGGTGACCCGGCTCGTGGACCGCGCGCACGAGGAGGGGGCGGTCCGGGAAGGCTTCACGGCGGCCGACGTGCCGTCGGTGTCCTCGATGATCGGCTCCATCGCCGACCGGACCCGCGGTGAAGGCCCTTCCGCCTGGCGTCGCTACGCAGCTCTGCTGCTCGACGCCGTCTGCCCTCCGGAGGGGCCGCTGCCCCCCATGGAGGGCACCCCGCCGGCGTGGGCGATCGGTGTGCCGCCCGCCTGCGCCTAGTCCCGGCGGGCGCCGAGCCGGCGACGGCTCAGGACCACTCGCCCTCGCCCGTGCCGAGGTGCTCGCGGCCGAGGGCGGTGAGGGGGACGGCCGCCAGGCTGGTGAGCCCGATGTCGAGCAGCGTCGCGCGCGAGACCCCCGACCCCCCGAGCGTGGACATGCCCTCGAGGACCGCGCAGAAGTACGCCCCGAGGGAGTTCGCGTCGGCCTCGGTCTCGATCTCACCCGCGCTCTGGGCCTCGACGATGCAGGCGGCGTAGTGCGCCCGCATGGACTCGAAGGCGGCGGCGACGGTCGCCGCGACCTCCGGGTCCTGGGCGGAGAGTTCCACGGCGGCCTTGGTGAAGAGGGACGGGGGCGCCTGCGCCGAGCCGTGCTCGACGGCCACCTTCACCAGCTGGGCGCGGATGCGGGTGATGGGGTCGTCCGAGCCGTGCCGGATCGACTCCACGGCGTCCACCGCCTCGGCGGCGTCGCTGAGGAACGCCCGCATGAAGAGGTCCCGCTTGCCGCCGAAGGTGTTGTAGAGGCTCTGGCGGGCCAGGCCCGTCGCCTCCAGCAGCGTGTCGAGCGAGGTGCCCGCGAAACCCGTCTCGGCGAACGCCTTCCGCGCGCGGGCGATGACGTCCGCCTCGTCGAACGAGCGGGGTCTGGGCATGGTCGTCCCTCCGGGGTCGGTACCTGGGCGTCGCACCATCCTGACGCACCCCGGCGAGCGGGGGCGCCGCCGGCGTCCGCCCCGCCTAGGGGGCGAGCGACGTGAGCGACGGGGTCGCGGCGGGGTCGTAGCGGCGGAAGACCGCGTCCGGGAAGTGCGGCCCGACGAGGACCGCGCCGTCGCGGCCGACGCGGTCGGCCAGGTCGGCCCGCGTGCGGATCGCCGCCGCCGCGTCGTGGTCGCCCACCCAGGCCAGGTCCGGGTGCAGGACCTCGGCCGGGCAGTGCACGGCGTCGCCGACGACGAGCGCGTGGCCGCGGGTCCCCCGCACGGCGAAGGCGAGGTGGCCCGGGGTGTGTCCCGGGGTCGCGACGGTCCGCACCCCGGCCACGGGCTCGCAGCCCTCGACCAGGGACCGGCGCCGGGCACCGATGATCTCCAGCTCGTGGGGCCGCGGACCGACGGGGTCGCTCCCGCGCTCCGGGTGGGTCCAGAAGTCCCACTCGTCCTCGCTGAGCCAGAGCTCCGCGTTCGGGAAGGTGGGGACGCCGTCGCCGGCCTCGTTCCCGAGCCAGCCGACGTGGTCGGCGTGCAGGTGCGTCAGCAGGACCGCGTCGACGTCACCGGGTTCGACGCCCACCTCGTGGAGGCTGTCGAGGAGCGTCCCACCGCGCATGTAGGCGTCGCGGGTCGTCCCCGGACGGAGCAGGGGGATGGTCCGGGCGCCGATGCCGGCGTCGACCAGGACGCGGCGCTCGCCCGTGCTGATGAGGACCGCGCCCACGCTGAGGACGAGCAGGCCGTCCCCGTCCACGACGTCGAGGTCGTCGGCGAACAGGTCGTCGTGACCTGCCGGGTAGGCCACGCCGGGCTCGGCACGGAACTCGCCGTCGGGCAGGTAGGTGAGGGTGGTCCCCCCGAGGTCGAGGGTGGTGGTGACGGCCGGGGAGGCGTTCACGGTGCTCCAGGTGGGGTCGGACCGACGGGGGAGAGGTCCTGCGCGGCAGCGTGCGCCGTGCGCCGTGAACCGAGGACGACGAACACCAGGGCCCCGGCGAAGGCGATCGCGCCGGCGAGGCGGAAGTCCGTGTCGAGGCCGGCGGAGGTCACCACCAGACCGCCGAGGACGGAACCCGCGGCGATGGCGAGCTGGATGGTCGTCACGAACAGCGCGAGGCCCGTCTCGGCCCCGGCTGGTGACGCGGTGGACATCCACGTCTGCATCGCCAGCGGCAGGGCGCCCCACGCGAAGCCCCACACCACGACGAGCACGAGGACCCCGACGGTGCTGTGCGCCAGCAGCGGCAGCAGCACGACCGTCGCCGCGAGCACGACCTGGGCCGTCCCCGCCGTGCCCAGCACGCTGCGGCCCAGCGTCGCGCCGGCCGCGAAGTTGCCGGCGATCCCGGCCAGGCCGAACACGAGGAGCGCGAAGGTCACGGTCCCGGGGCCGACGCCGGCCCGGTCCTGCAGGAAGGGGGTGACGTAGGTGGACGCGGCGAACTGCGCGGCGAAGGCGAACGCGGCCCCGAGGAGTCCGACCCGGGCGCGGGGCACGCGGAACAGCGCGCCGAGCGCCGAGACCCGGACACGGTGCGCCGCAGGGAGACCGGGCAGGGCGATCAGTTGCAGGACGAGGGCGGCGAGGCCGACCGCACCGCCGATGACGAAGGCGAGGCGCCAGCTCGCGAACGCCGAGACCGCCGCGCCCAGCGGGAGGCTGACGACCGTGGCGACCGAGATCCCCCCGGTGATCAGGGCGGTCGCCCGGATCGTGTCCGCCGGGGGCACGAGGCGCCCGGCGATCCCGGCCCCGATCGCCCAGAACCCGCCGAGGCTGATCCCCAGGAGCACCCGGTCGAGCAGGAGGAGCGGGAAGGTCGGGGCCAGGGCAGCGAGGACGTCGGAGACGACCAGCAGTGCGCCGAGCCCGGTGAGCACCACGCGCCGGTCGAGTCCGGAGGCGGCCACCGTGACCGCGGGGGCGGCGACCGCCGCGAGCAGCCCGGTGACGACGACCACCAGTCCGGCCGTCCCGACGGGCACGTCGAGGCCGGAGGCGATGGCCGGGAGGAGCCCGACGGGGAGGAACTCCGAGAGGACGATCGCGAACGACCCGAGGGCGACGGACGCGACGCCGAGTCGTCCCCGGCGCGCGGGCGACGGCGGGGGTGCGGGTTCGCGTTCCGTCGTGGCCGGGACGGACGTGGTGCGGTCGCTCATCGGGGTCTCCTCCTCGTCGGCTGGTGTGGTGCGGGCTGGTCCGGACCGGGTGGGTCAGGCGATGGTGGAGCCGCCGTCGACGAAGACCTCGCCGCCGGTCATGCCGGAGCTCTGGTCGGAGACGAGGAAGAGGACGGTGGCGGCGACCTCCTCGGGGCGCAGGACCCGGCCGAAGGGCAGCCCGGCGGCGATGGCCGCCAGGAGACCGGCTTCGTTGCCCGGGGCCAGACCGGTCAGTCCCGGCGTCTCGGTGGGCCCGGGGACGACGGTGTTGATGCGGATCCCGCGCGGGGCGAGCTCGGCGGCCCAGGTGCGGGTCAGCGTCGCCACCGCGGCCTTCGAGGCGCCGTAGAGGCCGAAGTCCTTCTCCGTCCCCGATCCGGCGGTGGAGCCGGTCACCACGATCGCGGCGCCTTCCCCGAGGAAGGGCAGCGCGCCCTGCACGGTGAGGATCGTGCCGCGGACGTTGGTCGCGAAGGCGGTGTCGATGTCCTGCGCGCTGACCTCGGCCAGGGGCTTGAACTCCCCGCCGCCGGCGTTGACGTGGACCGCGTGCAGTCCGGTGCCGCGACCGGCGACGGCCTCGAACAGGGCGTTCACCTGCGCCGGGTCGGAGGCGTCGGCCTGCACGGTGGTCACCGCGTCGCCGAGCTCCGCCGCGACCGCGTCGAGCTGCGCCCGGCGCCGCCCGGTCACGACGACGTGGGCCCCTTCCTCGACGAACCGGCGGACGACCGCCAGGCCGATGCCGGAGGTCCCGCCGGTCACCAGGGCCGTCTTGCCGGTGAGTGCTGCGTTCATCGTCGTGCTCCGTTCTCGTAGTGGACTGTTCGGTCTTTAACCTACGCCGTGATGGACCGTTCAGTCAAGAACAGGTGGCTGACGACGTGCCGGGGTAGGTGGCCGGGTTCGGGCGCGAGGTCACCGCGCGCCCGTCCGGCGGGCGTCCCGACCACCCTGACGGGGGGTTCAGACCTGGGAGACCAGGACGGTCGGGTCCCCCTCGAACCAGGCGCTGTCGATGCTGAGGTGCTGGATGCGCCACGTCGCCCCGTCACGCACGAGCCGGGCGGTGTAGCGGTTCATCATCAGGGCGTGCCGGGTCTGGACGGGGTCGGGTCCCTGGCCGGGCAGGAAGTGCACGGCCTGGGCGTAGCAGGTCAGGACAGCGGTGTCGCCGGTGATCTCGCTGCGCGGGTTGGTGACGCTGTGGCTGGTGTCCAGGGGACCGACGGCGCCGACGAGAGCGCCCACGACGGTCTCCCGGGGCGTCAGGACGGGGAACTCCAGACCGATCTTCGCCGTGGCCGGGGTGAGGTCGACGGTCGCGTCCGGCGTCAGGGCCGAGGTCATGAGGTCGGCGTCGGCGAGGTCCAGGGCGCGGGTGTAGCGCAGGACGGCGTCGACGACCTCGTGGTGGTCCACGAGGTGGCTGAGTTCCGCGGACGTCGCGCTGTCGGTGGTGAGGGTTCGCGTGGTCATTCTCGTTCTCCAGGGGAGTCGCATCAGGAGCGGGGCAGGACGTTGTGGTTGAGGCGGAACAGGTTCTGCGGGTCGTAGGTCGCCTTCACCCGCTGCGCACGGGCGAAGGTCTCGGGCAGGTAGGCCCGGCGGACGTCCTCGGGATCGGTGTCCCAGGCCGCGACGAAGTTCGCGTACGTGCCCGGCGCCGAGTGCGGTTCCAGGCGACGGAACGCCCGGTCCGTCCACGCCGACGCCTCGCCGGCCTGCGCCGGACCGATGACGAAGACGCACAACGCGAACGCGGCGTCGTGGTGCGCTGCGGCGTAGGGCAGGTCGGGGTTTGTGGCGAGCGCACCACCGAGCTGGCGCAGTTCCACGATGTGCGCCGGGCAGTCGGAGTCGGGACCGAACAGGTCGACGAGGTCGGCCAGCGACCCGGGCGTGAACTCCCGCAGCAGCACCGTGCGCTGGACGAAGGGCGCCGGGTCGACGGGGTCGTTGTGGATGGCCGCGTTCTCCCGGTAGGGGATCTCGGCGACCGTGTCCAGCACCACCGGGGCGCACCCGCGCAACGGCGCGAGCAACGCGTCGGCCGTGGCCGCGTCCCCGAGGAGGGAGAAACGCACGTGCACCGCGAACTTCCCGCTGAGGAAGTCCGGCAGGAACGGCAGCGGCGGGAAGCGCGTCAGCGCGATCGAGGTGGTGAGTTCGTCCGGGGCGTTCGCGGTCAGGTCGGCGTAGGCGGACAGCACGGCTTCGGCGTGCTCACCGGCGAAGAACAACCCCCCGGCGTGCAGGTGGGTCACGGGGAACAACCCGAACTCCAGCGCCGTGACGATCCCCACGTTGCTCTTGGAGGCCAGCAGACCCCACAACAGGTCGGCGTCGGGGGAGTCCGGCCGGTTCTCGAGGTGGTGCAGCCGCCCGTCGGCGGTCACGACGTCGAGGGCGGTGACGTGGTCGGAGGCCCAGCCGTGGGCGCGGCCCATCGTGGGACTCAACCCTCCGCCGAGGGTGTAACCGACCACGCCGACCAGGGGTGAGGACCCGTTGAGCGGAGCGAGCCCGTGCTCGGCGGCGGCGTCCACCACCGCCTGCCAGCGGACCCCGGCCCCCACGCGCACCGTGCGCCGCACGGGATCGACGCTCACGTCGTCCATCCGGCGGGTGGTGACCAGCACCGCACCGTCGGTGGACAGCGAACCCTGGTGACCGGTGGCCATCACGGCCACCGGCAGTCCCCGGTGGGCCGCGAAGAGCACCGCGGCCTGCACGTCGGCGGCGCTCGCGGCGCCGACGACGACCGCCGGGGAGTGGGCCACGGCGAGGTTGTAGGGCGAGCACTCGGCGGCGTACCCGTCGTCGCCGGGGAGCAGGACCTGCCCGTCCACGGCGCCGACCAGGGCGTCGAGGCTGTCCAGGGCGGGGGTGACCGGGGACTGCCCGGTCACGGTGTCCACAGCGTTCTTCACAGCATCGTCTCCAGGAGGTGGAACGTGGTCGCCGCTCGTTCCGGCGTCGTGGACCACTCCACCTCCCGCCCGTCGACGACGTGTCGACGGCGTGTGGACGCCCCGTGGACGCCCGTGTCAGCGCGACCGCGCGGCGGCCACCGCCCGGTCCAGCGGGAACTCCAAGGGCGCGCCGTGCCCGGGGCCGATGACGTCCGCCGGCACCGCGGCCAGCACGTCCAGGGCCGCCGCGGTGGCCGCCGGGTCGTGGTGGAAGAAACCCCTCAGCAATTGCGGGCCCTCGACCGCGCTGAGCGGGTGCCCGGTCACGAGGGCGTCGCCCGTCAGGACCACACCCAGGTCGGGGAGGAGGAACGCGCTGTGCCCGCTGGTGTGCCCGGGGGTCGGCACCGGCACGGGGCGGCCGGGGACGTCGAGGGCCGCGCCGGCGCGCGGGGACGGGAACGCCTGCGCGTCGGCGATCCGCACGTCCCGGGTGCCGCCGCTGCGCACCGCCCGCACGGCCCAGGCCGCGACGCGGGGACGCCACGCCTGGCGCAGCACCGTCGGGACGCCGACCTGTTCCAGGTGCTCGCGGCGGGCGTGCGCGACCTCGACGGGGTCCAGCAGCACGGGTACCCCCGGCGCCGCGCGCAGCACGGCGCTCAGACCTCCGACGTGGTCGACGTGGGCGTGGGTCACGAGGACCGCACGGACGTCGCGGGGCTGGTGCCCCAGCGCCGCGACGGAGGCCAGGACGAGTTCCCCGTGGCCGGGGTAGCCGGCGTCGATCAGGGTCAGGTCGCGCCCGTCGCGCAGCAGGTACCAGTTCGCGAGGGGGGTCCGCGCGCAGAACACCTCGGGGGCGATCTGGAGGAGTTCCCAGCCTCCCGCGGGACGACGGACGTGCACCGGTCTCCTGGAACTGTTCATGCCGGGAAACTACCGGCCGCGGGGGGTTGCGCCGTCCGCGGAAGGGCGGACACGGGTCCCGGCCCCGACCAGGGGAACCGCAGACCGGTCGAGAATCGTTCTGCAGCAGGAGATCAGGTGAACCCAGGTTTCCGTGTCGACGGGACGTCCACGCCACGTCGACAACCCCGTGCGGCACTGGTGCCAGCACCCGCCGAGCACGTCCCGCCCCACCGAGCACCGGAGGCAGCACCCGTGGTCACCGTCAGCCGAACCCCGACCCGTGCGGGGCGGCACCGTCCGCCCGCAGGACTCCGCGGAACCGAGGTGGGCTGACCGTGCGCATCACCGTCCTGGCCATGGGTTCCCGCGGCGACGTCCAGCCGGCCGCCGTCCTCGGAGCCGAACTGGTCCGCCGCGGCCACGAGGTGGTGCTGGCCACCACCGACGACCTCACCCACTTCGGTGAGGCCCTCGGCCTCCCCGTCGTCCCGTTCGGGTTCGACATGCGCGCGTTCCTCCGCTCCGACCAGGGCCAGGAGTTCCTCCGGAACTCCGACGTCCACCAGTACCTGGAGGGTTTCGTGCGGATGAAGACCGTCCACGCGGACGTCCTGCACCCCGCGATGGTCCGGGCCTGCGAGGGCGCGGACGTCATCGTCTCGAACACCCTGCTGCTGGACGAGGCGTCGTGCCTGGCCGAGGCGTCGGGGGCCGTGGTCGTCGCGATCCACCACGCCCCCCGACGGGCGAACTCCGCCTTCCCGTCGTTCATGCTGACGCGGCGACGCGTTCCCCGACTCCTGAACCGGGCGACCCACGCCCTGTACGCCCGGTGGGAGCAGAAGGCCACCGAGGGCTACACCAACGCCTTCCGACGCTCCGTGGGCCTGTCCGCGACCACCGTCCCGATCGCCCGGCGCCTGGCGCAGGCCGGTGCGCTGGAACTGCAGGCCTACGGCGAGGCGCTGGTCCCGGAACTGAGGTCCTGGTCCCCGCGGTTCCCACTCACCGGGCCCGTGGTGGCGACGCCGGAGCAACGGGAGCGCTGGGGCGAGGCGACGTGGGACGCGGACCTGGAGGAGTGGCTGCGCGCGGGCGAGGCGCCGGTGTTCTTCGGGTTCGGCAGCATGCCCGTCGCCGATCCCACCGCCCTCTTAGCCCTGGTGCAGGCCGTGTGCCGGGAACTGGGGGTCCGCGGGCTGGTGGGGGCCGGGTGGACCGACCTCGCCGCGGCCGACGCGACGGAGCGGGTCCGCGTCGTCGGGCCGGTGGACCACACGCTGCTCTTCCCGCGCTGCGCCGCCGCCGTCCACCACGGGGGCGCCGGGACGACGGCGGCCTCCGTGACCGCCGGGCTGCCGACCGTTGTCTGCGCCGTCTCCTTCGACCAGCCCTTCTGGGGCGGACGCCTGCACGACCTCGGCATCGGCGCCTGGTTCCCGTTCCGCGACCTGACGGCCCCCCGGCTGGTCGAGGCCCTCCGCGGCGTCCTGACCGAGGAGGCCGCCGGACGTGCACGCTCGATCGGTTCCGCCCTGGGGCAGGAGGACGGTGCCCGGGCCGCGGCGACGGAGATCGAGCTGGCGACCAGCGCCCGTCGCCCGCTCGGAACGGTCACGCACGCCGGAACCGACCTGAGGAGGACCCCGTGAACGACACCCTGCCGGCCGCCCGCGACCACCTCGTGGCGGCCGCCCACGACCACCTCGTGGCGGCCGCCCACGACCACCTCGTGGAGGCCGCCCGCGACCTCGTCCCGGCGCTGCGTGCGGGGGCACCGGCGGCGGAACGGGGGCACCGCCTGACCCCGGGAGACGCGCGCTTCCTGCACGAGGCGGGGTTCTTCGCCCTGCACGCCCCCGCCGCCCTCGGTGGCCTCGGCGCCTCGATCGCGACCGCCGTGGACGTGCACGCCGAACTGGCCCGCGGGTCCGGGTCGGCCGCGTGGTGCGCGGTGATCCTCTCCGGCGCCGGCCTGCTCGCCTCCCGGTTCCCCGCGGCCGGTCGCGAGGAGCTGTGGGCGGACGACCCGCGCGCCGGCGTGTGCGGGAGCTTCTTCCCCACCGGCACCGGCCGCCGCGTCCCCGGGGGGTTGCGGGTCAGCGGACGCTGGCAGCCGATGTCGGGCGTCCACCACGCGCGGTGGGCGCTGCTGCCCGTCCTCGTCCAGGACGTCCAGGACGAGCGGCCCGCGGTGGAGGCGGTCCTCGTCCCCGTCGAGGCGCTGGACGTCGAACCCACCTGGGACGTCGTCGGGATGGCGGGCACGGGCAGCGACACCGCCGTCGCGCAGGACGTCCTCGTGCCGCAGCGGCGTTGCGCGCCGTTCGGGGCCCTCCTCGGGGCGGGCGCGCCCGACGCGGACGACCCCCTGCGGTCGACGACCGCCTACTCGGCCGTGGGCGTGTGCGCCGGTGCCGTCCTGGTGGGGATGGCGCGCGCCGGTCTCGAGCTCGTGCTCGACGCCCTCGGGGAGGGCCGTCCGCTCGCCTCCTCCACCTACGCCGACGCGCGGGACGCGCCGGGCGTGCGGTTCGACGTGGCGAGCGCCGCCCGGCTGGTGGACACCGCCGGCCTGCACCTGGCCCGCGCCACCGGCGAGGTCGAGCGGGGGGCGCGGGAGGGACGTCAGCTCGACGTCGCGACCCGGGCGCGCGTGCGGGCGGACCTGGCCACGATCACCGTCTCCACGCGCGCGGCGCTGGGGCACCTGCTCGACGCCGGCGGGGCCCGCTCCTTCGCCGCGGGCAACCCGTTGCAGGCGGTCTGGCGCGACGTGGAGGTCCTCTCCCGCCACCCGCTGCTCGCCCCGGGGCTCAACGTCGACGTCTACGCCCGCACCCTGCTGGGCTCGCAGGAGCAGGTGGCGGCGTTCGTCTGATCGCGGGTCGATCGCTTCGGGGCCGCTCGCTGCGGGTCAGCCGTCGCGGGTCCAGTCGACCAGGAGCGTGCGGCACAACCCGTCCCACGTCGTCGGGTCCCACCCGGTCAGCGTCCGCCAGCGGTCCAGCCGGTAGCGGACGGTGTTGACGTGCACGTGCAGGGCGCTCGCCGTGGCCGACAGCGACGACCCCGCGTCGGCGAAGGCGGTGACCGTCTGGAGCAGGTGCGGGTTGTCCACGGCAGCCCGCAGACCGGGTTCGAGCACCTGGCGCAACCGCGGGGCCTGCTCGCTCAGGCTGACCGGGAGCCACCACTGCTCGAAGGCCACGACCGGTCGGCGGGGGTCGGCGTGGGCCAGGCAGAGGACGGCGTCGCGGTAGCTGTCGACCGCCCCCGGGACGCCCGGACGGCTCAGGCCCACGCCGACCCGGGCGGCGGGGTCGACCCGGTGGACCCGGGTGACGAGCTTCGCGGGGTCCGCGCCCTGCAGGACGGCGACCATGGTCTGCCCGACGCCGGCGACCTGGAGGTGCTGCGTCGCCGGCCGCGGCACCCCGTCGCGTTCGTGCCAGCGCTGCAGCTGTGACTCCGACCAGCCGCCGACCGACCAGCACACCACCTGGAACTGCCCCGCGAGGTCGTAGCCCAGGCTGACCGCGGCGCGTTCGGCGACGTCGCGTTCGACGTCGCCCTGGCTGAGGGCCTGCACGAAGCGGTGGGTGGAGCGGATGTCGACCGCCTCCAGGGCCACGGTGGCCTCGCTGTGCGCCTGGGAGGCCGCCGCGGTGATGGCCTGCATCCAGGACCAGACGCCGTCGACGCCCGCCAGCAGGTCCAGCTGCAGCTCCTGGCGCCCGGACTCCCGGGCGAGTTCCTGCAGGTGGGCCCAGAGCCGCTGGAAACCGACCTGGAAGGCGCTGATCAGCGCGTGCAGCGGGACGCGGTCGAGGGCCCGCTGCCGGCCCAGGTCGCGGGCGGCCTGGAGTTCGCGCTCGTCGGGGCCCCGACCGCAGGCCAGCCCGGTCACCATGTCGCGGAGCTGCCCCTCGGTGTGCCCGATCTGCTGGGTCACCGTCGTCGAGCCGTACTCCGCCACCCGGTCGTGGATGAGGTCGATGACCTCCAGGGTCAGGGCGGGGACGCTGTCCTGGGCGCGGGTGAAGAGTTCCGTCAGCGTCGTGATCGGGGGCCGGTCGGCCCCGCGCTCGATCCGCTCGGACGTTCCGGTCACCGGTTCCCCCTCCAGCCCCTGCACCTTGTGAGATCCACAAGGTGGGGCCGTCCATCTCTGGCGCTGCAGCTCTGTCCCCGCGGGGGCCCGAGCGCTCACCCTACGAGCACACCCACCGCGCACTCGAGAGGACCGTCCCGTGCCCCACGACGTCTCCCGGCAGGACCGGGAGCCCGCACCGGACCTCGAACTGACGGTCCTCGGTGCGGTCTCGATGCGCTGGTGCGGTACGGACGTGGACCTCGGCACCCCTCAGCAGCGGGCGCTCTGGGCGGTCCTCGTGCTGCGGTCTCAGCAGGTGGTCCCCGTCGAGGAACTCGTCGAGGCGCTCTGGGACGGCGAGGCCCCCACCGGGGCGCGCACGACGGTCCGCACCTACGTCTCCCGTCTGCGGCGGGTCCTCTCCGCCTGCGGAGCCGACGGCGAGGTCCGGCTGGAATCCCGTTCCGGGGGGTACGGCCTGTTCCTGCCCCCGGGGGTGGTGGACGTCGACCTGTTCCGCGGTGAGGTCGCCGCGGCCCGCGCCGCCGCGCGCGACGGGCGGGACTCCCTGGCGCACGAGCGGTTGCGCACGGCCCTGGCGCGGTGGACCGGTCGTGCGCTGGCCGCGGTGGACGGCCCGTACCTGACCGCTCGCCGCGCCCACCTGGAACTGCTGCACGCCGACGCGGTGGAGGACCTGTGGGCGGCCGAGCTCGAGACGGCCGGGCCCGGGCCCGGAACCGTCGCCGAGCTGGTGGACGCCGTGGCCGCGGAACCGCTGCGCGAACGCCGCCGGGAACTGCTGATGCTCGCCCTCTACCGCAGCGGCCGTCAGGCGGAGGCGCTCGCCACCTACCGCGAGGCGCACGAGTTCCTCGGCGCCGAACTCGGTGTCGACCCCGGTCCCGGTCTGCAGTCGTTGCACGAGAGGGTGTTGCGGGCCGACCCCGCGCTGGCGGGACGGACCGCGATCCGCCGCCCCGACGCCGACGCCCCGGGCGGGGTGCCCGCCGGAGTTCCGGCGCAACTGCCGCCGCGGGCCGAGCCGTTCGTGGGGCGGGCGGAACTCCTCGACCGGTTGGCGGCGTCCTTGCCGGACGCGGGCCGGCTCGTGGTCGAGGGTCTCACCGGGCTGGGCGGAACCGGGACGAGCGCCCTGGCCGTGCAGGTCGCGCACCGGGTGCGGGGGAGTTTCCCCGACGGTCAGCTCTACGCCGATCTCCGCGGCGGTGCGGGCCCGGTGAACGCGCACGACGTGCTGGGTGCGTTCCTGCGCGCGCTGGGGACCGCCCCGCACGCGGTCCCCGAGGCGCGCGCCGAACGGATCGCGACCTGGCGCACGGTGACCGACGGACGGCGCCTCCTGCTGCTGCTGGACCACGTCACCACGGCGGAAACGGTGCGTGACCTGCTGCCCGCCGGAGCCGGCAGCGCCGTCCTGTTCACCAGCGCCCGGCGGCTGCCCGCGTTGTCCCCGGTGCGCTGGACCACCGTGGGGCCGCTGCCCGCGCACGAGTCGCTCGAGCTGCTGGGAGCGGTGGCCGGCCACGAGCGGGTCCTCGCCGAGCGGGAGGTGTCCGAGCAGGTGGTCGCCGCGTGTTCGCACCTGCCGCTGGCGGTGCGCGTCGCGGCTGCGCGCCTGCTGGACCGGCCGGGGTGGAGCATCGCCCAGATCGCGGCCCAGCTCGCCGACGACCTGCGCGAGCCGGTGGTGATGGCCGCCGACTGCGCGATCGTCGACGCGCCGCTGCAACGAGTGCAGGACAGCCTGGGACGCGAACTGGGGCAGGCGTTCTGCCTGCTCGCGGTGCCCGACTGCGCCTGGCTCGACGACGGCGCCGCCGCCGCCGTCCTCGACGTCGCCCTGGTCCACGCCCGCGGGGCGCTGGAGGAACTGGTCGACGCCCACCTCCTGCTGGCCGAACCCGGTGGCCGCTACCGCTTCCCCGGCCTGGTCAAGGCGTTCGCCCGCCGGCAGGCCTGGGTCGCCGACCACGACCGCTGCCGCGCTGCGCTGCAACGCCTCGTCGAGCACCACGCGCAGGCGCTGCGCGAGCGTGTGCCCTCCTCCGGGGCCTCGCTGCGCAGCCTGGGCACGGCTCGCCGCGACCTGCCGGTGCCGGTCCTGCAGGAGTTCCTGGCCGCGCTGCCCGTCGCCTGAACCTGTTGCCGCCCTGCAGGCCGGATTCCCCGCGAAGGAGACCTGCAGCGGGTTGTCTCGATCAACGCCGGCAACGCCCACGAGCACGCCGCCGGTACCGCCGTCACCGAACTCGAACAGGACGCACCGTTCCCCGCTGAGTCCCCGCCGGCCTCACGGGGGCCAGGTCGAATGACGAGGATCTGCCCGCAGAACCGTCTGGTGGCGGCCTCGGCCGCTTCCGCGGCGGATGGACACGAAGATCCATCTCAGCGTCGACGCGTCTCGGACGCCCCCGTTCGACCCACCTCACCCCGGGCCAGGCCGGGGAAGACCCGCAACTGCTGCCACTGCTGGACGACATCGCCGTCGTGGTCCAAGACGCTGCCGCGCCGGTTCACCGCAGCCTCCTCGATGCGGTGCCGGCCGCCGAGGCCCGCTCCCACCCCGCCACCCGCAACGCCTTGCGCCGGCGCGGATCCGCGCCGGCATTCCCGAACGCAGTGGTCCCCTTCGCCCACCGCTGGGCGAAGGGGGCCACGGGTGGGCGGCCGCCGCGCTCCGATGCCGTCGCCCACCTCGGTGGGGTCGTCTCGGCTGCGATCGTGCGGTGCTGGCGGCGCTGACCCGTCGGACCGCCCTAGGTTTCGCTGGTCTCGGGAGCGTGGGCCGGGGCGAGGAGGCGGTCGTAGACGACGGCCGCCAGCACACCGCCGACCACAGGGGCGGTGAGGTACAGCCACAGGGCGTGCCAGTTGCCCGACACGAGTGCGGGACCGAACGCCCGCGCTGGGTTGACCGCACCACCGGTGACCGGCGCGGCGATGAAGATGCAGGTCGCCAGGGCCGCGCCGACGGCGAGCGGCGCCACCGCCGCCGGTACCCGGTCGTCGGTGGCGACGGAGATGACGACGAGCACCAGGACGAACGTCACCAGCGCCTCGACGAAGAACGCCCGGCCGCCCGACACTCCGGGGGCGGGGTTGGTGGTGGAGAAGCGGACCACGGCGTGCCCGGGTCCGCTGTGGACCGCCCACGTCGCGAGGGCGGCCAGGACGCCACCGGCGAGCTGGGCGACGAGGTAGACGGGAACGGCGCGCCACGGGAACTTCCCCGTCACGGCCAACCCGATCGTGACCGCCGGGTTCAGGTGGCAGCCGGAGATGTGCCCGAGGGCCGCGACCAGCGCCACCAGTGCTAGTCCGAAGGCGAGGACGATGGCCAGCACGTCGTAGACCGGTGGGTCGGTGGTGGCGGCGCCGACCGCCGTGGCCGTACCCGCGAGGACGAGCACGAAGGTCCCCACCAGTTCGGCCACCCCCGAGCGCAGGACGTTCTCACCGGCGGTGCTGCCGAACAGCCCTCGCGAACGGGTCATCGACGTCGATCCGGCGGCCGGGCGCGACCACGGGCTCGACGGACCGGCCGAGGCCGCGTCCGAGGGCTTCCCGGAAGGGCTGGTGCTCACCGGCCGAGTCCAGCGCGGTCGACGCGGCGGTGGAACCGCATGCCGGCCAGACCACCGAGGACCGCGCCGAGGAGAGCCACCACGGCGGCGGCGATGACGGTCAGGATCGTGCCCGTGGTCAACGAACCGGAGTCGACGGGGATGCGGGGGAAGCTGTTCAGCTGCCCCAGGACGTCGAACTCGCTGCCCGCGATGGCGGCGAGGATCGCGACCACGACGGCGATGACGACGGCCCACACCCAGACGGCGACACCCTGCTTCACGCCGTTGAAGCGCGCCATCCGCCCGGCGACGTAGCCGCCGCAGAAGTAGGCGACGAGCAGCACGACGAGGACGCCGATGGCGCCGGCGATGCCGATGGTCCCCGCGTTCCGGGTCGCCCCCTGCTGCACACCGTCGAGGGCCTGCCCGACGCTGCTGGAACTCGCGAGGCCGATGGCGGTACCGGTGGCCGCGAGCAGTGCGGTCAGCAGGACGGCGGTCCCGGTGGCCGTCAGCCAGCCGAAGAACGCCGAACCGACCTTGACGCCGCCGTGGGCGTTCTTCTCGCGGTTGACGACCGCCGTGCGGTCCATGGAGTCGCGGTCGGTGTGCACGACCTGCGGGGTGTCGCGCGCGGTCCTGTGCGCGGTGTCCTGGGCGGCCGCTCGAGCGCGGTCGGTCCCCGCGGGGCGGGCATCGCGGTGCGCGGACGCTGGGTTCGAGTTCGAGTCGTTGCTCGCGGCGTGGGCGCCGTCACCGGTGGGCGTGCTCATGGGGGCTCCAGATCCGGGGGAGTGGTGTTCGGGTCGTCGGGGGGTTCGGACGTGCGAGACGCCCCGGACGACGGATGTCGTCCGAGGCGCCACGAGGTTGGAGCGCAACGACCTCGAGGTCGTCGAGGACGTCGGATCATCAGCTGCGTCAGAGGCCGAGCGTTCCGGCGATACCGCCGGCCAGGCCGCCCCCACCGAGCTTGGTGAGCAGGTCGGCCGGGTCGAGACCCGGCGTCGACGACAGTCCAGCGTGCTCGTCGGCGGTTCGGGGCAGTTCGGCATCAGCCTGCTGCGCCTCGTCGTCATCGCCCTGGTCCTCGAACAGGGACGATATCCGATCCTCGGGAATCTGCACGACGGTTCCCCCACGAGCACCAGGGAACGGGAATTCAGGGGTCAGTCGGTGCCGAGCTGTTCCGCGAGACGGCCCGCAGCACCGGCGACGTCCACCTCGACCGTCTCGCTGCGCAGCACGGCGGTCACGACATCTTCCTCCGCCACGGTCCGAACCCCGATGGTGACCCGTTCCACGGGCTGGACGCGCACCGTGAACTCCGGGACCTCCTCGTGCAGGAGGATCACCAGTTCGTCCCTGTCCACGTCGCCCGGGTTCGAACCACCTGTGGCCGCGGCGCTCGCGCCCAGGCCGTTGGTGTCCAGGGCGGCTCCCTCGTCCACGACCGTACCTTCGGGAAAGGGTTCGTGACTGACCACGAGCTGCTCGACGCGGACCGGAACCACCACGGTGCGGGTCGTGGTCACGATCCGTTTCGTGAAGCGAACACGTTCCACGGCGACCCGCTCGCGGGAGAGCAGCAGGCGTTCAGCGTGCACGACGACGTCAGCGGCGGATCCCGGCTGGACGGTGTCACCGGAGTCGTCGTCTTCACTGGGGAGGGACATGCGCTTCCTCGTTCTGGTTCGGGTCGACCGGGCACTGCGTCCACCGGGCGGGGCCCCACCGGATCGGAACCCGGTGGGGCATCGTGCTCAGTGCTTGTCGCGCTCGCCCTTGACGTCGCCCTTGACGCCGGCGTCGGCGTCGAGCTCGATGTGCTCTTCGCGAACCTGCGCTTCGACGGTCTCGGTGCCCTGGACGGTCTGGGTTCCGACCTGGACGCGTTCGACGGGAACGGTCTCCTTCGCCGCGACGGCACGCTCCTCGGTGAGGACGACCTCGTGCTCCTCCTCGGTGAGGTCCCCGCCGGAGAGGGCGTCCCCGCGGTTGGCCTCGGTGATCGGCTCACGGGTCACGACGACCTCCTCGTGGGAGACCGGAACCGTGCGGGTGACGGTTTCGGAGGTGATGTACTTCCGCAGCCGGGCGCGGCCCGCCTCGCGGGTCTCGGTGCCGACGCGGAGTTCTTCCTTCGAGCGCGTCATGGCGTCGTCGGTGTTCGGGCCGGAGGTGTCGTGACCCGCGGAGCGCGTGGCGGAGTCGGTCGCCAGACCCGCGGTACCGGTGGTCCCCGTGGTGGTGGCGTCGCGGCCCGTCTCGACGTGGTTGCCGGCGGTGCCGGTACCCGAGGTGGTGCTGCTGGTGTCGGCGATCCCGTAGTAGCGGTACAGGTCCGCCTCGTCGGTCTCGCTGAGTTCAGCCCCCGGGTCGTGGTGGGGAGCGTCCTTGACCTTGGCCTTGTCGAAGGGAACCGTGACGGTGTCACCGTTCACGTCCGCCTCGGCGAGGGGGATGAGGGAGACGTTGGAACCGAACAGGCCGGTCTTGACCGAGACCCACTCCGGCTGACCGGTCTGGTTGTCGAGGTAGACCTCGTCGACCTTGCCGATCTTGTCGCCGTCGGTGCCGGTGACGGTCGCACCGAAGAGGGCGTCGGGGGTGAAGTTGCGAGCCATGGTCTTTCCCTTTCGTCGTGCCTTCCCCGACGGCGTGTGCCGGGCCGGGGATCGTGCAGTGGTGGTCAGTGCTGCGTGCGGGTGACGTCTGGCGCGTCAGGTCTGGCAGCGCTCAGCGAGCGCGGCGACCGGTGACGGCACCAACGATCGTGACACCGACGGCCGCGACCGCAACCTGGAGGATCAGTTCGATCCAGTCGACACCAGGGGTGTCGGAGACACCCACGGCCTTGGCGATCGCGGTGCCGACCAACGCGGCGACGATGCCGACGACGATGGTCAGCAGGATGGAGATGTTCTGCTTGCCCGGCAGGACGAGTCGGGCCAGGGCGCCGATGACGGCGCCGATGACGATCGCGGTGATGATGCCACCGATGGTCATGGTTCTCCTCCAGGACGTGGGAACAGCGGTAGGTCGACGGCGCGGAAAGGAACGGTCAACGGTTCCAGCGGCGCAGCGACCTGCGCTGCTGCGCCGAGTGCTGCTCACGCTGCTCGCGTGAGGACACGAGGCGGCCGGTGCTCTGCAAACCCCTGGACAAGGTGGTGGACCCGTTGCGGGACTCCAGTCGACGTCCCGCTTCGCCGAGGAGTTTCGCAGCGACGGGAACGGCCACCGAAACCAGGATCCAGCGGCGCAGACCGCCGGACAGTAGAACCCACATGCGTGAAACTCCCTGCTCGGTGTTCAGAAGGAACGCGTCGAACCCCGGACCGGCTCAGTGGACGCGGGAAGCCTTGCGTGCGCGGCGGGCCACGGCGAGCCGCACCCGGGCACGGGCGTCGTCGCGGCCGAGGACCTGCTGCAGATCGGCGCTCACGGCGTCGGTCGCCGCGACCACCGACGTCAGGTCGGCGGTCGGTTCGACGACGGCCTTCAGTTCGACGACGAGCTGCCCACGGTCGCGCAGCACCCGGCTGGAACTGCTCCGGACCCCCGGGGTGTCGCCCAGGACGTCCGCGGCGGTCGAGGCGGCACCGGCGGGATCGACCAGGAGTCGTCCTTCCCGGGCCGACCCGGGCAGCGACAGCATGCCCACCCCTCGCCGGGGCAGGTGGGCCAGCAGCCACCACAACCCGAGGAGGACGAACACGGCACCGGCGATGCCCGCGGCCCAGGGCCACCAGGCCATCGCGAACGTGTCGGTGGCGGTCTGCAGCTGCAGTGTCTCCGGCGCGGTGGTCCACACCTGCACCAGCCAGCCCGCCCCCCAGGCGGCGGCCGCCAGTCCGAGGACGAGCAGTACGACACCGGCCAGGAGGGTGAGGACGCGGTTGAGTCCGAGGACGGCGCGGCCCATCAGTTCTCCTCACGGGTGCGGTCGGGGGTGCGGATCGTGACGGAGACGCGCGGCGGGGCCTGCAGCGACGCGAGGCGCTCGGTGACCGCCGTCGTGATCGCTTCCCGCACACCGGGTTGCGCGGTCGCCTGTGCGGTGACGCTGACCTTGCGCCGGGTGGCGGTCGAGGAGACGTCCAGCACGCCGTCGACGTCGTGGGCCGCGCCGGAGGCGAGGCGGGCGACGTCACGGGTGTGCAGGAAGACCCCCGTCCGCGAGCTGAGGGCCAGCGTTCTGCGAGACCTCGGGCGCAGTGCCGTGACGACGAGCCACAGGCCCACGAGAGCCACGACGATCCCGGCGGGGATCAGCCACCAGGTAGGCGCGAAACCCTTCAGACCGGCGGCGGCGGCGGGTAGCCACTGGCTGCCCGCGAAGGCCCCGGCGGCGACGAGGGCGTCGCGCAGCAGGAGGACCCCGAGGGCGATCAGCAGGACGGCGAGGACCGGTCCGACGACGCCGATGGGACCGCTGCCACTCTTCTGCGTGGCGGCCCGCATGGGTTTCCGCTGGGCGGCGGTGTCTGAACTCACTGCACGCGCCTCTTCTCCGGGGTGGTGGGACGGACGACCTTCGCGACGTGGACCTCGACGGCGTCGACGTCCAGGTCGGCCAGGACCCGCAACCGGTCGGCGACGTGGTCGCGCACGGCGGCGGCGACCCGAGCGGCGGGCTGAGGCCAGTGGATGACGATCTCCACCCGGGCGCGAACCCGCCGACCGGCGAGGTGGCACTCGACCCGTGGGTAGGTGCGCCCGAGAGCGTTGCCCAGGGTGCCTCCCAGCGCGCTCGTGGTGGCCTGGCTGGGGGCGACCCCGGAAACCTCCGAGACGGCGGCCTGCGCGATGCGTTCCACCGCCTTGTCCTTCAGCTCCAGTGAACCCCGCGCGCCCATCTCGGCACGCTGCTCCGGGGAGTGCTCCGCCGGAGGGGCTGCGGTGCTCCTGCGGGTGGCGCCGGCGGTGCCGGCGTCAGCCACGACTGCGGCCGGGCACCAGGGCGGTCAGGTCGATCTTGCCCTCCAGGTGGGCGCCGACGACGTAGCCGACACCGGCGAAGAGCAGGGCGAGGACGAACCAGCCGAAACCGCCCTGGATGAACACCAGGGCGAGGAGCAGGCCGGCGAAGATTCCGACGGACGAGGCAGACACGGGTTCCTCCAGGAACAGGGCACCCCTGAGGGGGCGAGAGAGAAAGAGGTTTCGGGGCGGTGCGTCAGGGCGCGTGCGGGGCCGTGACGTCTTCGACGAACACCCGCACGGGCACGTCCACCACGGCGGCGACCACCGCGTGGATCTCCTGGGCGACCGCCGTGATGGCGGCCTCGAAACGGAGCACCACGTGGATCTCCACACGGTCCTCACCGATCTTGACCCCGGTCACCCGGCGCCCGGGCAGGTAGGTCGCGACTTCACCGAAGCGGCCGGCGTGCAGGCTGTCGACCCCGGGCACGGCCAGGACCAGTGCGGTGAGCTCGTCGGCGGTCTCGACCAGCGGAACGCGGGTCGAACCCGGGGCCTCCACGGAAGCGACCGCGAGGAGAGCTCCGCGGTCGAGGTCGTCGAGCGTGGGTCCGGTCCTGGGATCGGTCCTGGGATCGGTCCTGGGATCGGTCACTGCACGCGCGCGGTGCGCTGCTCGGACTCGGCGTCCTCGTCGGTGTCGTCCTCGGGGAGGTGGATGTCGGCGACCGAGATGTTGACCTCGGTGACCTGCAGGCCGGTCATGCGTTCGACGGAGGAGATCACGTTGCGACGCACCGCGGAGGCGAGGTCTGCGATCGCGACGCCGTACTCGGCGATGAGGTCGATGTCGACGGCGGCCTGGGTCTCCCCGACCTCCACGGAAACTCCCTGGGAGTGGTTCACCCGGCCACCGGGAATCCGCTCGCGCAGCGCGCCGACCGCCCGGGAGGCGCCGCCACCGAGGGCGTGCACCCCGGAGACGTCCTTCGCGGCGATGCCGGCGATCTTCGACACGACGGTGTCGGCGATGGACGTGGTCCCCTGGTTGGAGACCAGTGCGCCACCGTCGCGGCCGACGAGGCTGCTGGAACCCGCGGTCGAGGTGGTCCTGGGGGTGACGAGGGTCTGCTCGCTCATGGTGAACTCCTTCATTCGAGACGACGACACCGGGTTCCGGCATCGTGGTGACAACCTGGGACGACACGGGACCGACGGCACGCCGGGAACCGACGGGGGGTCGGTCGGCACCAGGGCGGACCCGCGTCTCCTCGGAGGCGCATCCGCTCGGCCGCCGGTAGCGGCTGGTGATGCGGTGTCACGGGTATAGAGCCGTTGGGAGGTGGATCGTCACGCTGACTTGAGTGTGATGTGCGTCACACGCGCAGGAGGGACGTGAAGTTGCCGATCGCCAGAACTCCTGCTCAACTCGCCACCGGATGGAGCACCCACCCGACACCTTCCCCGCAACGAGAGGCGACGCGTGAGTCAGGAGGTCGGTTCCGACGCTGACGGATCGCAGACCTCGGCCACGAAGGCCAGTTCAGCCCCGGGTGAACGACGTGCCCGGCCACGGGGGACCGACCACCTGTCCGACCGTGCGTCCGCGTCGCAGGTCCCCGACGAAGTGCTGGCCCGCCAGGCCGGGTTGGGCGACAAGCAGGCCTTCGCCCAGTTGGTCACCCGCCACGGCCCGGCCCTGTACCGCTACGTGTCCCGACTGGTGAACAGCACCACCGACGCCCAGGACTGCGTCCAGGAGGTGATGCTCACCGCCTGGAAGAACATCGCCTCCTTCCGCGGTGACTCCTCGGTCCGGACCTGGTTGCTGGTCCTGGGACGACACCAGGCGCAGCGGATGCTCACCCGCTACCGCCCACCGTTCCCGGCGTCGGGATCGCGACCGGTGGTCGACGTCGACGAGGTCGCGGGGGAGCTGCGTGACCTGCACTCCGGTCCTGAAGGTGCAACCCTGGAGAGCGAACTCCTGGTCGCGATCGACACAGCGCTGGCGTTGCTGCCTGAGCGACAGCGCAGCGTGTGGATCCTGCGGGAGATCGAAGACCTCTCCTACGCCGAGATCGCGACCGTCGTCGGGAGCACGCCGACAGCGGTGCGCGGTCTGCTCAACCGGGCACGGACGGCGATGGCGGCGACTTTGGAGGACTGGCGGTGAGCGACACGAGTCCCCGTTCTCCCCTCGGCTCCGGAGCCGACCGGCCGCCCGGCGACCACGCGGCCGGTGGCCCGGCCGCAGAACCGGGCACGGCCGGTCCTGAGACCGTCGGTGTCGTCGGTTCTCCAGGCGCCGATCGACTGGCCCGGGCGACGCTGCTGCTGCGTCAGCACACCGACAGCGGTTGGAAGGCCATCGAGGACACGGTGCTGGCCCGTGCCCAGACGTTGTTCCGGCCCTCGGCGCCGGTGCGTGCGCGTCACGCGTTCGGAGACTTCTTCATCGCCGCCGACGTGGTCGTGGCTGAACTGCGCCAGACCATCGACGCGACACCGCAGGTCGCCGCGCAGGCCATCACGTGCCTGGTCGGCGACGACGACGTCTTGGACTCGGTGACGATCCGACTCGTCGTCGCCTACGGTGCACCGCTGCTCGAGGTCGCTGGAAGAGTGCACCGTGTCGTGCTGCGACGACTGGACGACCTCTTGGGGGAGCTGGCCCCCTGGGCCGAGGACGTCCACACCCACGTCCACGTCGGCGACGTGTCGAACGATCCCCGGATCGTCACCTGACCCCCGCCTCCTGCGGGTGGTGAACCTCGACGCCGCGCGGGTCCCGGGTGGTGTCGAAGGTCCCGTCCTCGGTCCAGGTGGGGAGGCAGCGACAGATCGTCTGCCGGGCACCGCGATCGGTGGGGACGCCGCACCAGGGGCAGCCGGTTCGGAATCGGTGGACGATGCCTTCCACCGTCACCCGCTCGACGCAGTTCGACACGCGCCCGGGTCTGGACCGCAGATCACCGACGACCTGCGGAACCCGCCTCAGCCCCGTCCCACCCCGCGGGTGTGCTCGAAGATCAGGCTCGTCTCGGTGAGGCCCACGTCGGCGTCGTGGGAGAGGTGCTCGGCGACGAAGTCGCGCAGGGCCGCGGTGCTCTCCACCGCCACGTGCAGCAGGTAGTCGTCGGCCCCGGCGACGAAGTAGACGTCGAGGACCTCTGGGCGCCGCCGCATCCGGGCCACGAAGGGCCCCATGCTGCCGCGGGCGTGGGCGGCCAGCTTCACGGCGATCATCGCCTGCAGGTCGAGCCCGAGGGCCGCGGGGTCGACGTCGGCGTGGAAACCCCGGATGACGCCCGACTCGCGCAGCGCCCGGACCCGCAGCAGGCAGGTCGAGGCGGCGATCCCCACCTGCTGGGCCAGGGCCGCGTTGGTGGTGCGGGCGTCCTCGGCCAGGACGCGCAGGATCGCGCGGTCGACGGGGTCCACCACGCGTTGCAGCTTCTTCGGCGACGGCGGGTTGAGGGGGCGGTCTGTCGAAGGATCTGCCACGAACCGACTCTCCCACGAATCTCCTGCAGGTTGCTTGCCGTCCCCTCGAACCCTCTTCACCCTGGACGGAAAGCGATCGACCCGTCACCACCGACCGACCTGAGGAGAGCACCATGCGCATCGGCGTCCCCCGTGAGGTGAAGAACCGCGAGTACCGCGTGGCGCTGACCCCGGCCGGGGTCCACGAACTCGTCGGTCACGGCCACGAGGTCCTCGTCGAGGCCGGCGCCGGCCTCGGCAGTTCCCTGCCCGACCAGGACTACGAGGCCGCGGGTGCGAAGGTCCTCGCCGACGTCGACGAGGTCTGGGGCGGCGCCGACCTGCTGCTCAAGGTCAAGGAGCCCATCGCGCAGGAGTACCACCGCCTCCGCGCCGACCAGGTGCTGTTCACCTACCTCCACCTCGCGGCGTCCCGGGAGTGCACCGACGCGCTGCTCGCGTCCGGCACCACCGCGATCGCCTACGAGACGGTCCAGCTCGCCGACCGTTCGCTGCCGCTGCTCGCCCCCATGAGCGAGGTCGCCGGCCGTCTCGCGCCGCAGGTGGGCGCCTACTCGTTGATGCGCGCCGCCGGTGGCCGGGGCGTGCTCATGGGCGGGGTCCCCGGCGTCCGCGGGGCCGACGTCGTCGTCATCGGCGCCGGCGTCTCCGGTCAGAACGCCGCGCAGATCGCGCTGGGCATGGGGGCCGAGGTGACCGTGCTCGACCTGTCGCTGCCCAAGCTGCGCGAGGTCGACGCCCGCTTCGGCGGCGCGGTCCGCACCATCGTCTCGAACTCCTACGAACTCGCCCGCGCCGTCCGCGGTGCCGACCTGGTCATCGGTGCGGTGCTGGTCCCCGGGGCGAAGGCGCCGAAGCTCGTCAGCAACGACCTCGTCGCGCAGATGCGTCCCGGGTCGGTCCTCGTCGACATCGCCATCGACCAGGGCGGCTGCTTCGAGGACTCCCGTCCCACCACCCACGACGACCCGACGTTCGCCGTGCACGGGTCGGTGTTCTACTGCGTCGCCAACATGCCGGGTGCCGTCCCGCACACGTCGACGTACGCCCTGACGAACGCGACGCTGCCCTACGTCGTGAAGCTCGCGGACGCGGGATGGAAGGCGGCGCTCGGTGCCGACGTCGCGCTCGCCGGTGGGCTCTCGACCCACGCCGGTTCGCTCGCCAACGCCGAAGTCGCTGCGGCGCACGGTCTCCCGGCGATCACGGTGGCCGAGGCGCTGGCGGGCTGACGCCCACCGTCAGGCCTCGTGCATCTCCCGTACGAGGGAGTCGACGACGTCGTGCAAGGGGTTCTCGGCGCCCCGCTCGCAGGCCTCCGCGAACGTGCGGCGCTGCCGCTGGTAGCTCGCGCCACGGCGGGGGATCTCCGCGACCAGCGCGAGGTCGTCGGCGCACCCCAGCCGCCGGGCGACGGGTTCCAGGCGGTTCAGCCAGTCCGTGAGGTCGTCGGTGACGAGGCGCTCGCGGCCCGCGCCGTCGACGATGATCTCGGCGTCGAGGCCGTAGCGGGAGGCGCGCCACTTGTTCTCCTGGACGTGCCACGGCGGCATCGTCGGCAGTTCCTCACCGGCCTCGAGCCGGTCGTCGAGGTGCACGACGAGGCAGTGGATGAGCGCGGTCACGGCCCGCAGTTCCCGCATCGTCGGGGTCCCGTCGCAGACCCGGACCTCGATCGTGCCGAACTTCGGGGAGGGGCGGATGTCCCAGCGCACGTCGGAGAGACCGTCGATGACGCCGGTCACCAGCATGTCGTCGACGTAGGTCTCGAACTCGCCCCAGGCGCCGAACTGGAACGGCAGCCCCGCCGTCGGCAGTTGCTGGAACATCTGCGCGCGGTTGCTGGCGTAGCCGGTGTCGAAGCCCGTCCAGTACGGCGAACTCGCGGACAGGGCCTGCAGGTGCGGGTAGTGGTTCAGCAGGGTGTTGAGGATCGGCAGGACCTTGTGCACCGAGTTGACGCCGACGTGGACGTGGACACCCCAGATGAGCATCTGGCGGCCCCACCACTGGGTGCGTTCCAGCAGTTCCGCGTAGCGCTCGTCGGGGGTGACCTGCTGCTCGTCCCAGCGCGCGAAGGGGTGGGTCCCCGCGCACATCAGCTCCAGGCCCAGCGGATCGCTGACCCGGCGGATGGCCGCGATGGAACTCGAGAGGTCTTCGACGACGTCCCCGACGGTGTCGCAGACGCCGGTGACGATCTCGAGGGTGTTGCGCAGCAGTTCCTTGGTGATCCGCGGCCCCGTCGGGGAGTCCTCGCGGTCGACCGCGTCCAGCACCTCCGAGGCCCGGGAGGCGAGGTCGCGCGAGGACCGGTCGACGAGCACCATCTCCCACTCGACGCCCAGCGTCGGGCGGGGGGAGGCGTTGAACTCCACGGCACGTCGACCCACGCCACGATCACACCACACCGGGGCCGCTGTCGCCCCATCGCGGGGTTGCTCTAGCGTCGCGAGCGTGAGCACTCAGCGAGAGGTCGACGTCGTGGTCATCGGAGCCGGGGCGGTGGGTGAGAACGTCGCCGACCGGGCCGGGCGGACGGGACTGGACGTCGTGGTGGTGGAGAAGGAGCTCGTCGGCGGCGAGTGCTCCTACTGGGCGTGCATGCCGTCGAAGGCGTTGCTGCGTTCCGGGCAGGCCCTCGCCGCGGCGCAGCGGCTGAAGGGCGCGGCCGAGGCCGTGACCGGGTCGCTGGACGCGGCGAAGGTCCTGGAACGCCGCGACGGCTTCACCAGCGGCTGGGACGACAGCAGTCAGGCGAAGTGGTTGGACTCCGCGGGACTCGGTCTGGTGCGGGGGACCGCGCGGCTGACCGGGACGCGGACGGTCTCCGTCGAGACGGCGGAGGGAACGGTGGAGCTGACCGCCCGTCAGGCCGTCGTGGTGTCGACCGGCTCCGTGCCCGTCCTGCCCGACGTCCCGGGGCTCGCGGACTCCCGGGTCTGGACGAGCCGGGAGGCGACGAGCGCGAAGAGCGTACCCGCGCGCCTGGCCGTGATCGGTGGCGGCGTCGTGGGTTGCGAACTCGCCCAGGCCTGGGCGCGCCTGGGGTCGCAGGTCACCCTCCTCGTGCGCTCCGGGCTGCTGGCCGGGCAGGAGGACTTCGCCGGCGAGATGGTCGCGGAGGCGTTGCGCGCCGACGGGATCGACGTCCGCACGGGCGCGGAACTCGCGCGGGTCTCCCGGGACGACAGCGGTGTGCACGTGACCCTGGGCGACGGCTCGACCGTCGACGCCGACGAGTTCCTCGTCGCCACCGGACGTCGCCCCGCGACCAGCGGCATCGGGCTGGAGACCGTCGGGCTGCAGGACGGCGGATCCCTCGAGGTCGACGACACCGGGCTCGTCGCCGGGGTCGAGGGCTCCTGGCTGTACGCGACGGGCGACGTGTCCGGTCGGGTGAAGCTCACCCACCAGGGCAAGTACGACGCCCGCGCGACCGGCGACGCCATCGCCGCCCGGGCCGCCGGGCCGATCGAGACGCCCCCGTGGTCGCGCTACACCGCGACGGCCGACCACCACGCCGTCCCGCAGGTCGTGTTCACCGACCCCGAGGTCGCGCAGGTCGGGTTGACCGCCGCCCAGGCCCGCGAGCAGGGCCTCGACGTCAAGGTCGTCGACTACGACCTCGGCAACGTCGCGGGTGCGTCCCTCGTCGCCGACGGCTACGTCGGGAAGGCGCGGATGGTCGTCGACGAGCAGCGCAAGGTGATCGTCGGCGTGACGTTCGTCGGGCAGGACGTCGCCGAACTGCTCCACGCCGCGACGGTCGCGATCGTCGGCGAGGTGCCCCTGGAGCGGCTCTGGCACGCCGTGCCCAGCTACCCCACGATGAGCGAGGTCTGGCTGCGGTTGCTGGAGACCTACGGCCTGTAGCCGTCCTGTGGTCGGGTTTCGGACCGTTGACGCTTCGGGCCACACCTATCGGCCCGAAGCGTCAACGGTCCAACCCGAACCCCGCCCCCGGCTCAGTCGTGGACGGTGAGCAGGTGCTGCAGCAGTTCGGCGGAGAGCACGACGTCGACGGGCCGGGGGGTCCCGTCGACGCTGCGGACAGGGGCGCTGAGGCGGCCGCTGGAGACCAGCCACAGCGCGTCGGCGGAGTGCAGGTCCGCCAGCGCGAGCCGGCCGATCTCGGCGCGGTCGCCCCGGCCCCGGGCGAAGTCGAAGGCGCGGCCCTGGGTCGTCCCCTCGAGGATCCCGAGTTCCGGGGGTGTCGTGACCCAGCGGTCGCCGAAGACGGCGACGACGGTCGAGTTCGGGCCCTCGAGGACCTCGCCGTCGGAGGACAGGAACACGACGTCGTGGGCGCCCCGGGCGCGGGCGTGGCGCAGCGCGGCCATGTTCAGCGCGTAGGACAACGTCTTGGCCCCCTGCAACAGCCAGGGCGCCCGCGTCATCACGTCGCTGGGGTAGGCGCGTTCCAGGGCCAGGACGTCGATGCCCTCGACCCGTTCGCGGGCGTGGTCGGCGGCGACGAACGCGTGCACCCAGCCGGTGGGGACACCGCTGCCCTCGACCCCGCGGGTCACGATCAGCTTCACCAGCAGTTCGGGCACCGGGTCGTGCGCGGCCACGGCCTGCTTCAGCGCGACGGCCCACGCGGTCGCGTCCGGGGCGGGGAGGTCGACCATCGCGGCGGAGCGCGCGAACCGGTCGAGGTGGTGGCGCAGGCTCTGCGCGACGCCGCCGACGACGTTCACCGACTCGAAGATCCCGTCGCCGCGGGTGGCGCCGAGGTCGTCGACGCGCAGGTGCGGGGCGGTCGGGTCGGCCGGCGCGAACGTCGTCGTGCCGTCGGGACCGGTCGACATCAGGAACAGGACGGGACTGGACACGTCACCATCCTGCCCGCCGGCGGCCGGGCCGTCAGCCGTGGGTGGTGCGCGTCACGAGCCGGGTGAACGCGCGCGTCGCGGGGGAGGGGTTCTCCCGCCGCCAGAGCACCTGCACCCGGCCCACCAGCCCCGGCCGCACGATCCGCAGCGGGTGGACGGTGCCTCCCGTGGAGGAGTCGGCGAACGAGGCGGGGACGAGGGCCACGCCGAGCCCCTGAGCCGCCAGGGACGCCAGCAGGACGGGGGAGTTCGCCTCGAGGGCGACCCGGTACGTCAGGCCGTGGGCGGCGCAGGTCTCCTCCAGCACCGTGCGCAGACCCCCGCCGGGCGGGACCGACAGCAACGGTTCCCCGCACAGTTCGGCGAGGGTCACCGTGCGACGGCGGGCCCACCGGTGGTCCGTGGCGACCAGTGCGGCGAGGGGTTCGTGGGCGACGGTGATCCCGGCCAGGTCGTCGAGATCGCGGTCCGCGGTCGCCGTCCACGCGACGTCGAGCGTCCCCTCCCGCACGGCGACGAGCAGGTTCGCGGCGTCGTCCTCGGTCACCCGGAGCTCGACGGCGGGGGCGAGGTCGCGGAACTCCCGCAGGAGGGCGGGCATCTGCATCCCGCTGCTGGAGAGCAGCATCCCGACCCGCAGAGTCCCGCGCAGCAACCCGGTGAGCGCGGCGACGTCGTCGGCCACCGCCGCGGCCGAGGCCAGCGCCGCCCGGGCGTGCGGGAGCGCGGTCCGCCCCGCGGCGGTGAGGGTCGCGCCGCGGGCGTGGCGTTCGAACAACGCCTGTCCCAGTTCGCGTTCGAGGTTGCGGACCTGGGCGCTGACCCCGGGTTGGGCGACCCGCAGCTTCGCCGCGGCGCGGGTGAAACCCCCTGCGTCGACGACGGCGACGAAGTGTTCCAGCGCCCTCAGCTCCATCACCACATCGTATGGCAGCGGTCACGAACCGGTCTTGGACTTCTGGCTCGAACCGGAGCAGGCTCGGAGGACCAGGACGACGAGAGGAGATCACGATGACCACCGCAGGGGCCACCGCACGTGAGCACGCCGAGGACTACTTCCGCGGCTGGAACGCCGGGGACGCCGACGCCCTGCGCGGCCTGTTCGACCCGCAGGTGTCCTTCCGGGGGCCGATGGGCGCCGCGGACGGACCCGACGAGTGCGTCGCCGGGCTGCTCGGCATGCGCGAGGGCTTCCTCGAGGAGGTCGTGGTGGAGAAGCTGCTGGTCGACGGCGACGAGGTCGTCACCTGGTTCGAGATGCGGACCCGCCTCGACGGCGTCGATCCGTTCCCCGTGGTGAACCGGATGCACGTCGGCCCGGACGGCATCGACCGCATCCGGGTCGTCTTCGACCCGCGCCCCCTGCTGGGGTGACACTCCTGCGGTGAGCACCACCGACGAACGCGCCGGGCTGAGCATCGCCGAGGCGGCCGAACGGCTGGGTCTGAGCACCCACGCGCTGCGCTACTACGAGACCGAGGGGCTGCTCGTGGGGACGCCGGCCCGGACCAGCGCGGGCCGGCGCCGCTACGAGGAGGCCGACCTGCGCTGGATCGTGATGGTCCAGCGGTTGCGCGCCACCGGGATGCCCGTGCGCGAGGTCCGCGAGTACGCCGAGCTGTGCCGGGCGGGGGCGGGGAACGAGCAGGCGCGGTTGCAGATCCTGCGCGCCCACCGCGAACGCGTCCTGTCCCAGCTCGAGGAGGTCACGCACCACCTCGGCGCGATCACGGCCAAGATCGACCTCTACGAGGCCGGGCCGTCGACCGCGCCGGCCGACCCCTCGAGCCTCAGGCCCCCGGGGTGAAGCGCGCGGGACGGAACGACGCCAGGAGGGGGTGCGCCGTCCCGGTGAGCACCTCGCGCGCGGTGAACTCGCCCAGCACCAGCCCGAGGGTCGCCCCGCTGTGGGTGAACAGGACGTGCAGTCCGGCGATCCCGTCGACGGGGCCGACGACGGGTTCACCGTCGCCGGGGATCGGCTTCGGCCCCACGCCGTGACCGGCGAGCTCCAAGGACGGGTTCCCGGCGAGGACGCGGGAGGCCTCGGCCAGCAGCCCCGCCAGGGTGCTCTCCTTCACCTCGTAGTCACCCTCGCCGTGGACGACGACCTCCTGCTCCGACCAGCCGGAGTCGAGCACGAGGGTGCCGGACGGGGCGGGGCGGACCGCGACCCGCGGTGTGTTCAGCACCGCGCGCAGCGCCACGTCGACGGGCTTCGTCCGCAGCAGCAGCGAGACGGGGGTGTCCTCGGGGACGGTGACGCCGAGCTCGGCGAGGTCGCGGGGAACCCACGGGCCGGTCGCGAGCACGACGGCGTCGGCGGTGAACGTGGCGCCGGAGTCCGTGCGGACGCCCGTCACCCGGCCGTTCTCCACGACGGGGTGGGCGCGTCCGACCCCGGTGTGCAGACGCCCACCCGCGGCCCGCAACCGCGCGAGCAGTTCGTCCACGGCGAGCGGCAGGTCCACCCAGCCCTCACCGGGGTTGAACACCGCGCCCTCGGCGGCGATCGCGGCCGGGTCGACGCCCGGCGTCCAGGCGGCGACCTCGTCGGGGCCGAGCCAGAGCGAGTCGTAGCCGATGGAGAGTTCGTGGGCGTGGCGCTCGCGGTAGCTCTGCCCCGCAGGGGCCCAGGTCAGCCCGCCGTCGAAGCGGACCGCCCGCTGCAGGTCCGCGCGGTGGGCGAAGGTGCGCCAGCGGTCGACCGCGACAGTGCGGAGCAGGTGGTACGCGTCGCTGCGGGCGCCGGCGGAGTTCAGCCAGGACAACGAGCGGCCGGAGGCCCCGGAGGCGACGTCGCCCTCGGTGACGAGGTCCACGGAGGCACCCGAGCGGGCCAGGTGCGCGGCGGTGGAGGCGCCGAGGATGCCGGCGCCGACGACGACGACACGGGCGGTGGAGACGGTCATGGTGCTCTCTTCCGGACGGAGTGGATCAGGCGGCCGCGCGGAGGCGGTCGACGACGGCGCGTCGGGCGGTGGGTCGGTTCACGGGTCTGCCGTTCCGGTCTCGAGTGCGGGACAACGGGTGGAGCGGAGCGTGCTCCGGGCCAGTCAACCCCTTCCGCCACCGCCGCGTGGAACCTGGGGACCACTGCACGACCCGATCCGCACCCCAGCGTCGGGAAGCCACCGCGTCCTCCGCGGCCGGTCACCCCGGCTTGACTTCGAGCGCGCTCGAAGTCGCAGGGTGGGGCCATGAGCTACCCCCGACGCACCCTCGGCAGCACGGCCAACGGCACCGAGCTCACGGTCTCGGCCCAGGGCCTGGGCTGCATGGGCATGAGCGAGTTCTACGGGCCCGGTGACGAGGCGGAGTCCCTCGCCACGATCGGCGCGGCGCTCGACGCCGGCGTCACGTTCCTCGACACGGCCGACATGTACGGCCCGTTCACCAACGAGGAGCTCGTCGGCAGGGCCATCGCGGGACGGCGCGAGGAGGTGGTGCTCGCGACGAAGTTCGGCAACGAACGCCGCGCCGACGGCTCCCGCGCCGTCAACGGCCGGCCCGAGTACGTGCGCGCCGCCTGCGACGCGAGCCTGGAACGCCTCGGCGTCGACCACATCGACCTCTACTACCAGCACCGCGTCGACACGGCCGTTCCCGTCGAGGAGACCTGGGGGGCGATGGCCGAACTCGTGGCGGCCGGCAAGGTCCGCCGCCTCGGCATCAGCGAGGCTGCGCCGGAGACGATCCGGCGCGCGCACGCCACCCACCCCGTCACCGCGCTGCAGACCGAGTGGTCGCTGTGGACGCGTGAGGTCGAGGAGGACGGCGTGCTGGCCACCGTGCGGGAACTGGGCATCGGTTTCGTCGCGTACTCCCCGCTGGGTCGTGGGTTCCTCTCCGGGGCGATCCGCAGCGTCGACGACCTCGCCCCCGACGACTTCCGCCGCCACAACCCGCGGTTCCAGGGGGAGAACTTCGACAAGAACCTCGCCCTCGTCGACGAGGTGCGCGCCCTGGCGACGGCCAAGGGGGTGAGCGCCGGCCAGGTCGCGCTGGCCTGGTTGTCGGCCAAGGGGCCCGACGTCGTCCCGATCCCCGGCACCAAGCGGCGCAGCTACCTGGCCGAGAACATCGCCGCGGTCGAGGTGGAGCTCACGGCGGAGGACCTGGCGGCCCTCGACGCGGTCCTGCCGGTGGGGGCCGGGGCGGGTGAGCGATACCCGGACATGTCGTCCGTGCGCCGCTGACCCTACGGTGGTGGGGTGCACCTCCACGCCCCCGGGGACGACCTGGTCCGGGTCCGCGGCGCCCGCGACCACAACCTGCGCGACGTCGACGTCGACCTGCCCCGGGGTGCGGTCGTCGCGTTCACCGGGGTGTCGGGTTCGGGGAAGTCGTCGTTGGCCTTCGGCACGATCTACGCCGAGGCGCAGCGGCGCTACCTCGAGTCCGTCGCGCCGTACGCCCGGCGCCTGATCCAGCAGGTCGCGGCGCCGCACGTCGACGCCGTGACCGGTGTCCCGCCGGCGGTCGCCCTGCAGCAGAACCGGTCCGGGTCGTCGTCGCGTTCCACCGTGGGCACGGTCACGACGTTGTCGAACTCGCTGCGGATGCTGCTGTCGCGGGCCGGTGACTACCCGGCGGGTGCGCCCCGGCTCGACTCCGACGCGTTCTCACCCAACACCGCGGTGGGGGCCTGCCCGCGCTGCCACGGGGTCGGCACGGAGTTCTCGGTCACCGAGGAGTCCGTCGTCCCCGACCCGTCCCTGAGCATCCGGGACGGGGCGATCGCCGCGTGGCCGCGGGCGTGGCAGGGCAAGAACTTCCGGGACGTCCTCGCGACCCTCGGCCACGACGTCGACGTCCCCTGGCGCGACCTGCCCCGCGCGGACCGCGACTGGATCCTCTTCACCGACGAGAAACCCGTCGTGACGGTGCACCCCGTGCGCGAGGCGCACCGCATCCAGCGTCCCTACCAGGGCACCTGGACCAGCGTGCGCGACCACGTCATGCACACCTTCGCGACGACCGGGTCGTCGAGCACGAAGGAACGGCTGCGGGGTTTCCTGCAGGCCACACCGTGCCCGGCGTGCGGTGGTCGCCGGTTGCGGCCCGAGGCGCTGGCGGTGACCTTCGCGGGGCACGACGTCGTCGAGCTGGCCGGGTTGCCGGTGCGGCGCCTCGTCGAGGCCCTCGGTGGCGCCGACGTCCCCGCCGACGGGCCGGCGCACGTCATCGTGCGCGACCTGCTCGCCCGCGCCGCCGCCGTGGTCGACCTGGGTCTGGGCTACCTCGCCCTCGACCGCACGGTGCCGACCCTCTCCACCGGGGAGCTGCAGCGGTTGCGGCTCGCCACGCAACTGCGGTCGGGGTTGTTCGGCGTGGTCTACGTCCTGGACGAACCCTCGGCGGGGTTGCACCCGGCGGACACCGTCGCGCTGCTGGACGTCCTCGCCGGCCTGCGCGACGCCGGCAACAGCGTGCTCGTCGTCGAGCACGACATGGCCGTCGTCCGCTCGGCGGACTGGCTCATCGACGTGGGGCCCGGGGCGGGGACGGCCGGCGGACGGGTCCTGCACTCCGGCCCGGTCGCGGGTCTGCAGGACGTCGCGGAGTCGGTGACCCGGGAGTTCCTCGCCCCGGGGTTCCGTCCCGGGCTGCGGACGCCCGCGAGGACCCCGACGGGGTGGCTCGGCCTCACCGGGGTCTCGTCGCACACCGTCCGCGACCTCGACGTCGACCTCCCGCTGGGGGTGTTCACCGCGGTGTCGGGGGTGTCCGGGGCGGGGAAGTCGACGCTGGCGGGGATCGTCGCCGACGTCGTCACGGACCACCTGGGGAGTGAGGAGCCCGACGAGTCCGACGAGCCCGACGAGTCCGACGAGACGGACGGACCGACGGGGGAGCGCCCCGTCGTGCGCGGGGCGACGGGCCTCGAGGGGGTCACCCGGCTGGTGCGCGTCGACCAGCGCCCGATCGGGCGCACCCCGCGCTCGAACCTCGCGACGTACACGGGGTTGTTCGACGCCGTCCGCGAGACCTTCGCCCGTGAACCCGAGGCGAGGCGCCGCCGGTGGACGGCGAGCCGGTTCTCGTTCAACGTCGCCGCCGGCCGCTGTCCCACCTGCAAGGGGGAGGGGGCGCTGTCGGTGGAGCTGCTGTTCCTGCCCGGGACGTGGTCGCCCTGCCCGGACTGCCACGGGACCCGCTACGCGCCGGAGACTCTGGAGATCACCCACCGTGGGCTCACCGTCGCCGACGTCCTCGCCCTGACCGTCGACGAGGCCTGCACGGCGCTCGACGACCTCCCCGTCGCGCTGCGCGGTCTGAACGCGCTGCGCGACATCGGGTTGGGCTACCTGCGCCTGGGTCAACCCGCGACGGAACTCTCCGGTGGGGAGGCCCAGCGCATCAAGCTCGCGACGGAACTGCAGCGCACCAGCGTGGCGGGGACGCTCTACCTGCTGGACGAACCCACCACCGGTCTGCACCCCACGGACGTCGAGCGGCTGCTGCGGCTGCTGCACGGACTCGTCGACGCGGGCAGCACCGTCGTCGTGGTGGAGCACGACGCCGCGGTGCTGCTCGGCGCCGACTGGCTGGTCGACCTCGGCCCCGGCGGCGGTGAGGACGGTGGCCGCGTGGTCGCGCAGGGGACCCCGGCCGACGTGCTGGCGGCGGGCGTCGGCGCCACCGCCCACCACCTGCGCACGATCGGGTGAGCGGGTGATCAGAAGGTGAGCGGGGTGGTGCCCTCGGTCTCGCGGACGGCGAGACCGCCCAGGGTGCGGACGTGGCCGGCGTAGGTGGCGCGGCCGGGCGGCGCGAGCAGCGCGTCGTGGATGAGCAGGCCCTCGCGCGCGCCGACGGCGCGGACGAAGTCGACGGTCTCCTTCGACGCGGCCCACGGGGCGTTCAGGGGGACGGCGAGCACGTCGACGCCGTCGGGGACCGCCTCGTAGGAGTCGCCGGGGTGGAAGAGCGTCGGTTCCCCCTCGGCCGTGAAGACCAGGCCGACGTTGCCGATGCGGGCGATGTCGGCGTGGATGACGGCGTGCCGCCCGCCGACCGCGGTGACCGTGACGCCCGCGACGACCACGGAGTCCCCGGGGTGCAGGGGCGAGGCCCGCAGGCCCGACTCGGTGAGCGAGGCCGCCGTCGACGGTTCGGCGTGCAGCACCGCGGCGTCGTTGCTGTCGAGCAGCGACGGCAGGCGCTCGACGTCGACGTGGTCGGGGTGGGCGTGGGTGACGAGGACGGCGTCGAGGTCCTCGAGCTCCTCGAAACCGTGGCTGTAGGTGCCGGGGTCCACCAGGATCCGGGCGGCACCGGTCTCGACGAGCAGGCACGAGTGGCCGAAGTGCGTGACGCGCATGGTCACGGAATATATCCGCGAGGTTACAAGCGCGAAACCTGAGGTCAATAGCGTTCTTCCAGCGCCGGTCCCGCCGGTGCGCCCGAGACGGGCCCCGGATGCACCACGACGCGCAGGAGCTGCCATGACCGAGGTGACGCGGGCCGAGGTGGAACTCACCGGCCGTTCGCACGCAGCAGGGGACGGCCTCGTCAAGGACGGGTACCACCCGCGCCTGACGAACTCCGACCTCGCACCGCTGAAGCAGCAGAACTGGCGGTCCTACAACTTCTTCGCGTTCTGGATGTCCGACGTGCACAGCGTCGGCGGGTACGTGACCGCCGGCAGCCTGTTCGCCCTCGGGCTCGCCGCCTGGCAGGTGCTCGTCTCGCTGCTGGTCGGCATCGTCATCGTGTACTTCCTCTGCAACCTCGTCGCGAAACCCAGCCAGGCGACCGGGGTTCCCTACCCCGTGGTCTCCCGGGTGACGTTCGGGGTGCTGGGCGCCAACGTCCCGGCCGTGATCCGCGGCGTCATCGCGGTGGCCTGGTACGGCATCCAGACCTTCCTGGCCTCCAACGCGCTCGTGCTGCTCGTCCTGAAGATCAACCCCGACCTCGCGCCCTGGGCCGACAAGGCGCAGCACGGGTTCGTGGGCCTCAGCACGATCGGCTGGGCCGCGTTCGGCGTCATGTGGGTCCTGCAGGCGCTGGTGTTCTGGCGCGGCATGGAGGCGATCCGCAAGTTCATCGACTTCTGCGGTCCGGCCGTCTACGTCGTCATGTTCGCCCTCGCCGCCTACCTGGTGACCGAGGCGGGTCCGTCGAACATCTCGCTGAACCTGGGCAACGTGACCCACCACGGCATCGGTGCGGTCGGCATGATGATCTCCGCGGTCGCCCTCGTCGTGTCGTACTTCTCCGGACCGATGCTGAACTACGGCGACTTCGCCCGGTACGGGACGTCGATGGCCGCGGTCAAGCGGGGGAACTTCCTCGGCCTGCCGGTGAACTTCCTCGTGTTCGCCGTCCTCTGCGTCGTCACGGCCTCGGCGACGGTCCCCGTCTACGGCCAGCTCATCACCGACCCGGTCGACACGGTCTACCGCCTCGACAACCTCACCGTCGCGGTCCTGGGCTGCCTGACCTTCATCATCGCGACCATCGGCATCAACATCGTCGCGAACTTCGTCTCGCCCGCGTTCGACTTCTCGCACGTCTCGCCGCAGAAGATCTCCTGGCGCGCCGGCGGCATGATCGCCGCCGTCGGTTCCGTCCTCATCACCCCGTGGAACCTCTACAGCACCGACGGGATGATCCACTACACCCTCGACACGCTGGGCGCGTTCATCGGGCCGCTGTACGGGGTCCTCATCGCCGACTACTACCTGGTGAAGAAGCAGCAGGTGAAGGTCGACGACCTGTTCACGATGAGTCCCGACGGGGCCTACCACTACACCAGGGGCTGGAACCCGGTCGCGGTCGCGGCGACCGCGGTGGCCGCGGTCATCGGCATCGGCATCGTGTTCTTCACCAACCCGACCGCCGCCTCGTTCAGCTGGTTCATCGGGGCTGCGATCTCGTTCCTGCTCTACCTGGCCCTGAAGAACTCCATCCCGAGCCGGGAAACCGTCTGATGCCCACGATCCTGGTCGTCAACGTCAACACCTCCGAGGCGGTGACCGAGGTCATCCGGCGCTCAGCGCAGGCCGCGGTGTCGGCGACGACCAGGGTCGTGGCGCTCACCCCGACCTTCGGCCCGGCCTCGGTCGAGTCGAACTACGAGAGCTACCTCTCCGCGGTCGGCGTCCTCGACGCCGTCCAGAACCACGACGGGGAGTTCGACGCCGTCGTCCACGCGGGGTTCGGTGAGGTCGGTCGCGAGGCGTTGCAGGACGTCCTGGACGTGCCCGTCGTCGACATCACCGAGGCCGCCGCGCACACCGCGTGCCTGCTCGGCCGCACGTACGGGGTCGTCACCTCGCTGGACCGGGCCGCCCCCGCCATCCACGACCGGTTGCTGCTCGCCGGCCTCGCGGGGCGCTGCGTCGGCATCCGCAGCGTCGACCTGCCCGTCCTGGAACTCGAGGCGAACCCCGAGGTCACCGCGAAGGGTTTCGTCGAGCAGGCCCGCCGCCTCGTCGAGGAGGACGGCGCCGAGGTCGTCCTGCTCGGCTGCGCGGGGATGTCCGGCGTCCACGAGACCGTCACCGCCGCGCTGGCCGTGCCGGTCGTCGACGGGGTCGCCGCCGGTGCCCGCCTCGCCGAATCGCTGGTCGCCCTGGGGCTGTCCACCTCCAAGGCCCGCAGCTACGCTCCGCCCCGGGCCGAGGACGTGCGGGGATGGCCCCTGCGCGGGGGCCCGGGCGCGGGAGGTCGGTCGTCGGGTGGTCCGGTCCGCTAGGAGCGCGCGTCCGGTGCTGGACGCCATCCGCAACGACATCGTCGAGGGGGTCGTCCCGCCCGGTTCGGCCCTGGAGGTCGACGTCCTCGCCGCCACCCACGACGTCAGCCGCATCCCGGTGCGCGAGGCGCTCATGACGCTCGTCGGGGAGGGGCTCGTCGAGCACCAGCCCCGCCGCGGGTACACCGTGACCCTCCTCGCCGAGGGGGAGCTCGCCGAACTCTTCGACGTCCGCGGCACGCTGGAACTCGCGGCGCTCGCCGTCGCCGTCCGGCTCGTGCGTCCGGGCGACGTCGAGGCCGCCCGGGAGGCCCACGAGAAGCTGTGGCAGGCCGTCGTCGACGGGGACGAACGCGGGTACCACCACCAGAGCCGCGCGTTCCACGTCGCGGTGACCCGGCCGTCCGCGATGCCTCGACTGCTGGCCGTCTTCGACCGGATCTGGGACCTCACCGAGCCGTACCGGCCGATGGAGGACCTCGCCCCCGCCGAGGCCGCGCACCTGCACGCCGAGCACGCCGCCATGCTCGCGGCCTTCGCCGCGGGGGACGCGGAGGCGTTGCTGGCGACCGCCTCCGCGCACCAGGAGAACCTGACCGCGCGGGTCCGGTCCCGTCGGTCGTCCTCACCGCCGGCGGCGGCTCCGGTGCGCCGGACGCGCTACCGCACACTGGGCGGACGGGACACGGGCGGAACGGCTTCGACGGCGGAGGACGAACGGTGAGCGAGGACGTGCGGGTGGATCTGGTGCTGCGGGCGGCACGAGCTGTCGTGGAGGGTGCGCAGCGACCGGTCTCGGTCGGGGTGCGGAGCGGTCTGGTCGTCGGCGTCGAGGGGTTCGACCACGTCTGGGACGCGGCCCGCGAGGTGGTCCTCGCCGACGACGAGGTGCTGCTGCCGGGGCTGGTCGACACCCACGTCCACGTCAACGAACCCGGGCGCACCGAGTGGGAGGGTTTCGCCTCGGCGACCCGCGCCGCGGCGGCCGGGGGGATCACGACGATCCTCGACATGCCGCTGAACAGCACCCCGGCGACGCTGGACCCCGAGGCGCTGGAGCTGAAGCGGGCGGCTGCGCAGGGGAAGTGCGTCATCGACGTGGGTTTCTGGGGCGGTGCCGTGCCGGGCAACGCCGACCAGCTCGAACCGCTGCACGAGGCCGGGGTGTTCGGGGTGAAGTGCTTCCTGCTCGACTCCGGGATCGAGGAGTTCCAGCCCCTGGACGCCGAAGGTCTGCAGGAGGCGCTGACCGAACTCGCCCGCTTCGACGGCCTGCTGCTGGCCCACGCCGAGGACGCCGGGGAGATCGGCGCCCACGCCCACCCGGGTGGGCGCCGCTTCGCGGACTTCGTCGGGTCGCGTCCGCCGGCCGCGGAGGCGCTCGCCGTGCGCTCCGTCGCCGAGGCGGCCGCCCGCGCCGGGGCCCGCGCGCACGTCGTGCACCTGTCCTCGGCGGCCGGCCTCGCCGAGGTCCGGGCGGCGAAGGCGGCCGGCACCCGCCTCTCCGTCGAGACGTGCCCGCACTACCTGACCCTCGACGCCGCCGACGTCCCCGACGGGGACACGTCGTTCAAGTGCTGCCCCCCGATCCGCGACCGCTCCGAGCAGGACGCGTTGTGGCGGGGGCTGCTGGACGGGACGATCGACTGCGTCGTCTCCGACCACTCCCCGTGCACCGCGGAGCTGAAGCGCCTGGAGGAGGGGGACTTCGGGACCGCCTGGGGCGGCATCGCCTCGGTGCAGCTCGGTCTGCCCGCCGTGTGGACGGCCGCCCGGGGTCGCGGGGTCGCGCTGGAGACCGTCGTCGGCTGGATGTCCTCGGCCACCGCCGACCTCGCGGGGTTCACCGACCGCGGCCGGATCGCCGCCGGGAACGTCGCCGACTTCGCCGTCTTCGCCCCCGAGGAGGAGTGGACGGTGGACGCGGAGACGTTGCAGCACAAGAACAAGGTCACGCCCTACCAGGGGCGCACCTTCACCGGCGCGGTGCGCTCGACCTGGCGTCGCGGTGAACTCCTCGACCTCGGGGCGCCACCCCGCGGGGAACTCCTCACCCGTCCCCGAGCCGTTCCTGCTGGGCCCGGGTGAGCAGCGCGAGGTGCAGCGCCACCCGGGTCTCGGGGTCGTCGAGATCGCGGCCGAGGCGCTGGGCGAGCCGTTCCACCCGACCGTAGGTCGCCGGTCGGGACAGGTGCAGCCGCGCCGCGAGCGGGGTCATCGACCCGCCGACCTCCAGGTAGGCGGTGAGCAGGGCGAGGTCGGCGTCGCCACCGTCGACGGCGTCCAGCACCGGGGACAGTTGCGCCTCCGCGAACTGCGCGACCCGGTGGTCGCCGCGCAGGTGCCACAACAACCCCCGCACGCCGAGGTCGGCGGTGCGGTGGACCGCACCCGGGACCCGTCGCGGCGCGGCGGCCGCGACCTGGGCGACGTGACGGGCTTCGGCGAAACCCTCCGCCGTGGCGCTGAGCTCACCGACCACCCCGGCGGCGCCGAGGGTGGCCGCGGCGGGGAGGGCCTGCGCGAGCCGCGGCAGCAACGTCGCTGTCGCGTCCTCCCGCCCCACCAGCAGCACGCCGACGACGTCGTGGGCGAGGACGCCGGTGATGCCGACCCCGCCCACGTGGGCGAGCGTCTGCCCCACCGTGGCCCGGTCCGCGCCGCCGGGAGTGTGCACGGCCGCGGCGGCGAAACCCCCGCGGGTCGGCAACCCGAGAGCGCGGACCCGTTGGCGCAGTGCGGCTTCGTCCACGGGACGGGCCCGCAACAGGTCCTGCACGAGGTCCGCGTGGGCGCGGTCGGCGAGGTCGCGGTCTCCCTCGGGGGACAGCAGCCGCAGCACCGTCAGGACCTCCGCGGCGCGTTCCAGGACGAGCACCGCGTCGCGGCCCCCGATCGGGCCCGGGGCGACGAGTCGGCCCCAGCGGTTGCCCGGTGCGCCCACCGGCGCCGTCGACCACCCCTCGTGGCCGCCCCCGCGCCGCGAGCGCCGCGACCAGTCGAAGAGCACCTGCGCCGTCCCCGCCGGCCCGGCGACGTGGGCGACGGCGCGGTGGGTCACGTCCTCGAGCACCACGGGCCCGTCGAGGAGTTCCGCCGCCCGGTCCAGGACCTCCGCCGTGGTGGCCCCCGTCGTGCTCAGCCCCGCGAAGGAGGCGTGGACGCGTTCGGCGAAGCGCAGGCGCTCGTGCTGGTCCACCAGCAACCGGGCGTGCACCTGCTCGGTCACCTCGACGAAGCGGACCACCCGGTGCAGTTCGACCAGCGGGAACCGGGCGGCGCGGGCGGCGCGGACCAGCGCCGGCGGCAGGGCGTCGAGGTGGTCGCCGAGTTCGACGACCAGGCCGACGGCTCCGGCGTCGACGAGGGAGGTGACGTAGGCGGCGAGGTCCACGTCGCGCAGCCCCATGCCGGTGGAGAGCAGGAGTTCGCCACCCCCCAGGAGCCCGGCGACCTCCGTCTGCTCGCTGACGTGCACCCACCGCACGCGCACCCCGAGGCGGTCCTCACCGGCGCGCACCCACGGGCCGCCCGCGGCCAGGACGGGCAGCGCCAGGACGTCCGCGACGGTGAGCACGGTGGCAGGCTAACGCCGACGGTTCGTCGGTGGTCCCGGCGCAGCGCCGACGAAGCGTCGCTGGTGCCCCTGTCCTCCACGGCGGGAGGGTGGGAGGATCGGCGGGCAACGCCCGGCGGACGTCGTCGTTGGAACTCGAGGAGGGTTCGGCATGACCGTGACCGAGCAGGTCGTCCAGGGTGCGGGGTCCTCCGACCTCACCACCGCCGCACGCGATCACCTGTGGATGCACTTCGCGCGCATGGGTGCCTACCAGGACAGGCCCGCTCCCGTCATCGTCAAGGGCGAGGGCGCCTACATCTGGGACGACAAGGGCCACAAGGTCCTCGACGGTCTCTCGGGCCTGTTCGTCGTCCAGGCCGGCCACGGCCGCGCGGAACTCGCCGAGGTCATGGCCAAGCAGGCCGAGACCCTCGCGTTCTTCCCCGTCTGGGGCTACGCCACCGAACCCGCGATCCAGCTCGCGGAACGCGTGGCCTCCTACGCCCCGGGTGACCTCAACCGCGTGTTCTTCACCACCGGGGGTGGCGAGGCCGTCGAGAGCGCCTGGAAGGTCGCCAAGCAGTACTTCAAGCTCACCGGGAAACCGCTGAAGCACAAGGTCATCTCGCGGGCGACCGCCTACCACGGGACCCCGCAGGGGGCGCTGGCGATCACCGGCCTGCCGGCGATGAAGCAGGCCTTCGAACCGCTGACCCCGGGCGGTTTCCGGGTGCCGAACACGAACATCTACCGCGCCGAGCGGATGGGTGCCCCGACCGACCCGGTCGAGTTCGGCCGGTGGTCCGCGGCCCGCATCGAGGAGGCGATCCTCTTCGAGGGTCCCGACACGGTCGCGGCCGTCGTCCTCGAACCCGTGCAGAACTCCGGCGGGTGCTTCACCCCGCCGCCCGGCTACTTCCAGCTGGTGCGGGAGATCTGCGACAGGTACGACGTCCTGCTCGTCTCGGACGAGGTCATCTGCGGTTTCGGCCGCCACGGCACGATGTTCGCCTGCGAGAAGTTCGGCTACCAGCCCGACATCATCACCTGTGCGAAGGGCATGAGTTCCGGCTACGGCCCGATCGGCGCGATGATCGCCTCGGACCGCATCATGGCGCCCTTCCTCGAGGGCAAGAACTTCTTCCCCCACGGGTACACCTTCGGCGGGCACCCGGTGTCGGCGGCGGTGTCGCTGGCGAACCTCGACATCTTCGAGCGCGAGGGGTTGAACCAGAACGTCCTCGACCACGAGCAGGCCCTCGGTGACACCCTGAAGAAGCTGCTGGACCTGGACATCGTGGGCGACGTCCGGGGCGACGGGTACTTCTGGGCCGTCGAACTCGTCAAGGACAAGACGACGAAGGAGACGTTCGACCTCGGCGAGCGCGAGACGCTCATCAAGCAGTTCCTGCCGTCGGCCCTGTTCCGGAACGGCCTCTACGCCCGTCCCGACGACCGCGGCGAACCGGTCATCCAGGTGGCGCCCGCGCTGACCACCGGTCAGGCGGAGTTCGACGAGATGGAGCAGATCCTGCGGGCGACGCTGATCGACGCGATGAAGCTGGTCTGACCACGGGGCACGGGCCATCTGGTCAGGTGAACTGGTCAAGTGACCAGATCTCTGCCTACAGTGGAGGGGTCCCGGACCAGGGACCCGCCACGACCAGGAGGACCCGTGCTCCCGACCCCGCTCACCCCCCAGGACGCTGCCGCCCCGCCGGTCGTCGAGGTGCGCCCCGCCGCGCCCGGTGAGTTCGAGGTCGTCACCGACGTCCTGGCCACCGCCTTCGCCGCGGACCCGGTGATGGCGACGTTCACCGGAACCGGACCCGAGCGTCACCGGCGCACCCGCGGCTTCTTCCGGGCCGTGCTGGCGTCGGGGGCCCTGCGCCACGGCGCGGTGGACGTCGCGGTGGGTCCCGACGGGCGCGTGCTGGGTGCGGCGGCCTGGGAGGCCCCCGGGAGCGCGGGTCACCTCCCGGCGCAGGTCGCTCAGCTCCCGACCTTCTGGAAGGCGCTGGGCTGGAGGGGGATCCGTCGCGCCCTGGCCAACCAGGCCGTGCTGGCGCGGCACCGCCCGGTCCCGGAGCACTGGTACCTCGCCGCTATCGGGGTGGGCGACGGCGCCCGGGGCCTCGGGGTGGGGTCGACGCTGCTGGCCTCCCGGTTGCGTCAGGTGGACGCCGCCGGGGCGGCCGCCTACCTGGAGGCGTCGACCCCCCGCAGCCGGACGCTCTACGAGTCCTTCGGGTTCCGCTTCCTGGCCACCGTCGAGGCGCTCGGGACCGTCACCGGCCCGGCCTCGATGTGGCGACCGGCGCGCCCGTTCGCCTGACCCGGCGACGGCGACCGCTGATTCGCGTTGCGCAGCAACGGATCCGCGAGTCGACCATCTTCGGCCGAACGTTCCGGTCGATCGGCCGGAGGGTCTCCGGTGCAGGGACGGTTGTGCGAGCATCCCGGGTATGGCACCACCGAGGACCCGTCGTGACCCGGGCGCGAAGCGCGACGAGCTCATCGCCGCCGCCGCCCGGGTGGTCAGTCGTGACGGCGTCGCCGCGACGACCACCCGCCGCATCGCCGAGGAGGCCGGCGTCCCGCTGGGCACCGTCCACTACTGGTTCGCCAGCAAGGACGAACTGGTGCAGGAGGTCGCCCTCGCCCACCTGCGCGAGGTGCAGGGCGCGGGGCGTGACGTCCCGGCCGGCGCGCCCCAGGGGCCGGCGGAGGACGCACTGCGGCGGCTGCGCGCCGCCCTCGCCGCGGAGGAGTCCTTCGACCGTGGCCGCCGCCTGTCCCTCTACGAGTTGACCACCTGGTCGCTGCGGTCCGAAGGGCGGGCGGAGATCGCCCGGCAGCAGTACAGCGCGATGCGGGAGGCGGCGCGCTCGGTCACCGACCCCTGGGTGCAGGCGCACGTGCCGGACGGCAGCGGTGACGTGGACCCGGAGGTGCTCGCCGGGTTCGTCGGGGTCTTCGTCGACGGACTGGCCCTGGCCGAGCTCGCCGACCCGGAGGGCACGCCGGCCGAAGAACTCCTGCAGTTCTTCAGCAGGCTCATGGGCCTCTGGATCCGGGACCAGGAAACCTGACCACCGCTCGGACGGAGTTCGACGACCTCCAGGCCCGCCACGAACCGTCGCCGGAGTTCCGCCTCGGGCGGACCCTCCCGGAGCAGGGGTGGTGCGACGAAGGTCAGGGTGGTCCCGTGCGAGGCGCACGTCCGCGAGACTCGCCCCGCACTCCTGCATGACGACGCCTCGTCGCCGGGGAACACCGCCCGCGGTCAGCCACGCCGTACCGAGCCGAGGGTCGGGTGCGCGGCGAAGGGCAGTTCCTCCTGGGTCCACACCGCGTCCCGCCAAACCAGCGGTTCCCGCCGTGCCGTCTGGACGTCCACGCCGAGATCACCCAGGCGATGGGCGTGCAGATCAGCGAACGTCTCGTCGCAGTGTTGACGAGCTTGGCTGGGATCGCCGCACTTCCCGGGCCGCGAAGGTCAAACGTCTCAGTGGTGTCGTGACTGCCGATGACCTGGTGTACCGCGAGTTCCACCGGCTCTCGCCCGAGGAGTGGTGGGTCACCGACATCGCGGAGCACTCCACCGGCCGGTCGCATCGTCCACGCGCACCACGGAGTTCCGTTCACCTCCTGGGCGTTCACCGACAAGATCCGGCTGAGGGGCTGATGCCGTCGTTCGGAACCATCGGCGACGGCTGCGACAACGCGATGGTGGAGTCGTTCTGGTCCAGCATGCAGATCGAACTGCTGAACCGGAAGAAGCGGCGGACCCGCGTCGAGCTGGCGAACGCGACCTTCGTCCACCTCGAGATCTCCTACCACCGTCAGCGTCGCCACTCCCGGCTCGGTTGCGTCAGTCCCGTCGAGCATGAACTGCGCTACGGAGCGTCCGCCCCTGCTCGATCTTCGCACCGCAGTGGGTGACCGAGGGGTGGGGCACGTCAGGAGGCAGACCCACGTGGTCCGCGTCGTGGTGGAAGGTGCACCCGGAACCCTGGCCCTCGACGTGGGGGCCGTAGCCGGCGGCTCTCGCGGCCTGGCAGGTTGCCAGGTCAGGGTGGTGCCGCTGACGGCGCTCGCGGTCGGGTCGGGAACACGAGTTCGCCCGGGCCGAGGCCGAGATCCCGGCGACGGCGTCGTGCTGCTCCTCAGGGTTCGAGCGCTCTCCGGGTGAGCATCTCCCGCGCGAGGCGCACGAGTTCCCGGGTCGCGGGCGAAAGGACCCCGCCGTCGCGGCGGACCAAGGCGATGGTGTCGTACAACGGTTCCTCGAAGGGGATGTAGCGGAGCGCGGGCGGGGCGGTGCCGCTGTCGACCACCGCTCGTGAGACGAACGTGTTGCCGGCCCCGGCGGCGGCGAGCTCGAGGGCGGCGTCCACCTGCTCGACCTCGATGCGGGCCCGCAGGGTCAGCCCCTTGGCCAGGGCTCGCTGCTCCACCTGCCGACGCGTCGGGTCCCTCCACCCCGCGTGGGCGTCGTAGAGGATCAGGTCCGTCGAGGAGAGCTCCTCGATCGTGACCGGCGTGTCGTCGCGGTCCAGGGACGCCGTGACGTAGACGACCTCGTCACGCGTCAGCGGTCGCACGGTGAGCCCTTCCGTGTCGACGGGCAGGACGATGAGCCCCGCCTCGAGCTCCCCCGTCCTCACGAGGTCGGCGACGTCGGCGGAGTTGACGCCGATGACGCGCAGCCGCACGTCCGGGTAGTTCTCGTGGAAGGACGTGAGGAGGTCGGCCATGGCGTAGTGCTTCGCGTTGCGCAGCAAGCCGAAGGATGCGACCCCGCCCTTCAGCTCCTGCACCGCGGTGAGCGCCTGGTCGGCGGCGTCGACCGCCGTGACGGCCTGCTCGGCCAGCGGGAGCAGCTCCTCACCGGTCGTCGTGAGGATGAGGTGGCGAGCACCGCGCACGAAGAGTTTGGTTCCGTAACCCTGCTCCAGGCGGCGGATCGCCTCGGACACCGTCGGCTGGGACATCTGCAGCGCCCGCCCGGCTGCTGTGAAGGAGCCGTGGCGAGCCGCGAGGGCGAAGATCCGCAGCTGCGAGAACGTCAGCGTCATAGGCTGAAGCTATCCCAGGCGGCGCGCACTTGAACGTTGTCCCGGGTCATCCCTCTCCCTAGAGTCGTCGCGATCACACGAACACCACTTGAGGCGCCGGGAGCGGGACGATGAGCGATCTGGACGAGGACCGCCGCCTGGGGGAACTGGGTTACACCCAGGCCCTGGACCGATCCGTGGGGAGGTTCTCCTCCTTCCTGCTCGGCTTCGCGGTCATCAGCGCCACGACAGCGGTGTTCTCCGGATTCGGATTCGGACTGGGCACCGCTGGGCCGGCCTTCGTGTGGACGTTCCCCCTGGCCGTCGTGGTGTTCGCCATCTGGGCCCTGGTCGCTGCGGACCTGGTGAGCAAGCTCCCCATCTCCGGGTACGCGTACCAGTGGACCAGCCGTCTCGTGAGCCCGAACCTCGGATGGTTCACCGGGTTCGCGGGAGCCGTCGGCTTCATCAGCGGTTTCACCGGCGTCGCCTACGTCATGGCGGGCTACCTCGGGGGACTGCTGGGCCTGGACGTGACGACGGCCGTCCAGATCTGGATCTCCGTCGCCGTCGTGGTCGCGTGCGGCCTCATCAACGCCTACGGCGTACGGCTGGCGACCGTGCTGAACAACGTCGGGGTCGGCCTGGAACTGGTCGTCACGGTGGGCGCGACCCTCGTCATCGCGATCGTGGCCTTCGTCGTGACCGGGAACCACCAGAGCGTCGACTTCCTCCTGTCGCGCGGTTCGCACGGGGAATCGCCCTACGTGGTGGCGTGGCTGACCTCGAGCCTGGGCTGCATCTTCGGGTTGCTGGGGGTCGAGGCGGCCGCCGACATCGCCGAGGAGACGCGCGACGCACGACGCACGATCCCGCGGACGATGTTCTACGCACTGGGGGTCTCGGCGGTCGTGGAGTTCTTCATGTACGTCGTCTTCCTCCTGACCATCCAGGACCCGGCGGCCGTCGCGGGGAGCTCCTCGCCCATCGCCGACATCTTCGCGGCGCAGGTCTCGCCCTGGTTCGCCAAGGCTGTGGTCGCGGTGGCGCTGACGAACATCCTCGTGTGCGTCCTGGCCAACATGCTGGTGGCGACCCGGCTCGTCTACGCGATGGGCCGCGACAACGTCCTCCCCGGTTCGCCGGCCCTGCGCCGCGTGTCCGCCCGGCACAAGGTCCCGACGAACGCCGTCTGGGCGACCTGCGGGGTCTCCGTGCTGCTCCTGCTGTCCGCCCTGGCCAGCGCCCAGACGTTCTCCTACATCATCGGCATGTCGGCGCTGGGCTACTTCGGGGTCTACGTGATGTCCACGGCGGGTCTGCTCGTCGCCCACCTCCGCCGGCGGATCCCCTCCCCGACGCCCGGCTGCTTCGACCTCGGACGCTGGCGGGCCCCGGTCTACGTGGTGGGCCTGGTCGTGTTCACCACCGTGATGCTGGCTCTGCTGCTCCTGCCCGAGTTCCGGGCCAACGCCGTCGTCTTCCTCGTCGTCATGGCGCTGGCGCTGCTCTGGTGGCTGGTGCAGCTGCGCGCCCGCATCGCGCGCGGGGCGGCCGGCCCTCGCTACGCCCTCGCGGCGCAGGCCGCGAGCGGTGCGGCCGGCGCCACGGGCGCCCCCGCCGAGGGCACGATGTCGGCATGAGGGCCGTGGTGTTGCGCAGCAGCGAGCGTGCCGTCGAGGTCGAGGACGTCGAGCTGCAGGCGCCGCGGACGGGCGAGGTGGAGGTGACCATCGCCGCCGCCGGCGTGTGCCACTCCGACCTGCACGTGCGGCGGGGTGACTGGAGCGTGCCGCTGCCGCTGGTGATGGGCCACGAGGGCAGCGGCGTCGTCACCCGCGTCGGCCCCGACGTCCAGGGCCTCGCGCTCGGAGACCACGTCGTGCTGTCCTGGGTCGCCCCGTGCGGCCGGTGCCGCAACTGCCGGCTGGGACGTGAGGTGCGGTGCGAGGTCGCGGCCGGGACCGTGGCGCTGGGGGGCACCCTGAACGACGGCACCGTACGGCTGAACTCCGGCGGGCAGCCGGTCCACCACTACCTCGGCACCTCGGCCTTCGCCGAACGCGTCGTCGTGCCGGCTTCAGGGGCGGTCAAGGTGCCGCGCGAGGCCCCGTTGGAACCGCTGTGCCTCATCGGGTGCGCCATCGCCACCGGCGTCGGAGCGGTCCGCAACACCGCCCAGGTGCCCACGGGGGCGACGGTGGCCGTCGTCGGCTGCGGCGGCGTGGGGCTGTCGATCGTGCAGGGTGCGCGCCTCGCGGGCGCCGAGAGGATCGTGGCCGTCGACCTGCGGGCGGAGAAGACGCAGCTCGCCCGGCGCTTGGGTGCCACCGACGAGGTGCTCGCCGCCGCGGGTGACGACCTCGCTGAGCAGCTGCGTGAGCTCCTGCCCGACGGGGTCGACTACGTCTTCGACGCGATCGGCGTTCCCGCGGTGACCGCCCGGTGCATCGAGGCCCTGGCCATCGGCGGCAGCGCGGTCATCGTGGGCATCCCGCCCGAGGGCGCCCGGGTGGACTTCCAGCCCCAGAACCTCGTCGACCTCGACCAGCGCATCATCGGGTCCAACTACGGTGGCATCCGGCCGTCGCGGGACATCCCCCGACTGGTCGAGGAGTACCTGGCCGGTGAGTTGTTCGTCGACGAGCTCATCAGTGCGCGGCGCCCGCTGGAGGACGTCGAGGACGCGCTCGACCAGCTCGCCTCCGGCGCCGCCCTGCGTCAGCTGCTCCTGCCGGGAGCACCCGGAACCACACCACCACGGACCGACCGAGGAGAAGCATGACGCAGTACGCCGTCACCGACCCGACCACCGGGGAGGTCGTCGAGAAGTTCCCCACCGTCGACGACGCCGGGCTGGAGCGCGCCGTGGCCGCCGCTGCGGCCGCCCACGCCGGGCCCTTGACCGACCTGGGGGTGCCCGAGCGGGCCGCGCTGCTGCGTCGCGTCGCGCAACTGCACCGCGAGCGGCGCGAGGAGCTGGCCGACCTCATCGTCCGCGAGATGGGCAAGGTCCGCGAGGGCGCCCTCGGGGAGGTCGACTTCGCCGCCGACATCATCGAGTACTACGCCGACAACGCCGACGCGATCATGGCCGACCAGCCGCTGTCCATCCAGGGCGACGGGACCGCCGTGGTTCGGCGGTCCTCCCTCGGGCCCCTGCTGGGGATCATGCCGTGGAACTTCCCCTACTACCAGGTCGCGCGCTTCGCCGCGCCCAACCTGCTCATCGGCAACAGCGTCCTGCTCAAGCACGCCCCGCAGTGCCCGTCCTCGGCGGCCGCCATCGAGGGCCTCCACCGCGACGCCGGATTCCCCGAAGGTTCCTACGTCAACGTCTACGCCTCCGAGGAGCAGGCAGCGACGTTGATCGCCGACCCCCGCGTCCGCGGTGTCTCCCTCACCGGTTCCGAGCGTGCCGGCGCGGCGGTGGCCGAGGTGGCCGGGCGGAACTTGAAGAAGGTCGTGCTGGAGCTGGGCGGGTCCGACCCGTTCATCGTGCTGTCGACCGACGACCTGGAGGCGACCGTGCGCGCCGCTGTGGACGCGCGCCTGGACAACAGCGGGCAGTCCTGCAACGGCGCCAAGCGGTTCCTGATCGCCGATGAGCTGCACGACGCTTTCCTGAGCCGGTTCACGGAGCTGATGTCCGAGGTCGTGCCGACGGCGCCCACGGAACCCGACGCGGTGCTCGGCCCGCTGTCCTCCGTCCAGGCGGCCGAACGGCTCGAGGCACAGGTGCGGCGCGCGGTCGAGCAGGGCGCCACGGTGGCCACCGGCGGCGGCCGGCACGGCGCGTACGTCGAGCCGACGGTCCTGACCGGCGTGACCCCCGCGATGGACGTCTACCGCGAGGAGCTGTTCGGGCCCGTCGCCGTCGTGCACCGCATCGCCGACGAGGACGAGGCCGTCCGTGTCGCCAACGCCACCGACTTCGGCCTGGGTTCCTACCTGTTCACCACGGACCCGGCCCAGGCCGAGCGCGTCGCCGACCGGTTGGAGGCGGGAATGGTCTACGTCAACCTGGTCCTCGCAGACAGTCCGGAACTTCCGTTCGGCGGGGTCAAGCGCAGCGGCATCGGCCGCGAGCTGGGCCACCTCGGCGCCGACGAGTTCGTCAACAAGAAGCTGATTCGCAGGCCGTGAATCCGGCCACCCCTCCGGGCCGGAACTCTGCGCGGTGACCGCGAGCCGCCCTTGCGGGCGGCAACTCCTCCCCGGCGGAGGGGCCCGTGGCCCGGCCGTGCCGCCGCCACCCTGCTCGAGCGGGGGCACGGCGGGTGGTTCCTCCGTCCCCGGGTGCTCGTGCCCCGGGGACGGAGGTGTTTCCGCCCGTCCCGCGTCCGGTGCGAGACGTCCGGTGGACGTCGGGACTCCCGGCGCACCCATCGCCCGAACCTGTACCGGGAACCCTCGATTCCGGCCCTGGCCGAGATCGCGGGTGTCGGCACAGTGCCGAGCACGCCGACCACTTCTCCTACCTGGAGGCGTCGGCCGTCGCCCGCTCCCAGGCTCAGCGCGATCCCGCGGTGGTCACCCGGGTCGGCGAGGTGCTGCTGAAGGTGGAGCACGGTGGGATGGACGCCGTGCGCAGGTTCGCGCTCCAGTTCGACGGCACTGACGTCGCCGAGGTCGGTACCCGGGAGCTCGTTGTCGTGGACGACCGCCTCGACCCGGCGCCGCGTGCACCCAGCGCTCCGCCCGCCTGCAGGACGCCGTAGGTGCAGGTGGACGGGCGGGTAGGAACCCCCACGCCGCCGGCGGCGGTGCAACGGGCTGCGCCGGCGGCCGAGACGCTCACCGGCGGACGCTGAGCGGTCACCCGGCGCCCGGCGTGACGAGAGGGCTTGACGCGGCACGCTCGACGCTGATTACTGTGAGCAGGCGTTGGTGACACGAGTCACCACCGTGATGACCTCGACGAGGAGGCTGACCGTGCCTGCACTCCCCATCTCCCGCCGCCCCCGGCGGCGGCTGCGTCACGCGGCGCAGGTCGCCGCGGCCGGCGTCGTCCTGATCACCGCTGTCGGCAGCGGATCAGCGATCGCCGCACCCCCGCCTGCTGCACCCCCGCCTCCCGCACCCACCGCAGCCGCTGCCCTCGGCACCGGCACCACCGTGTTCACCCCCGCCACCCCCCTCGCCGAGATCCAGGCCACCGTGGACGCGATCTACGCCCGGCAGGTGAACAACCAGTTCGGAACCGAGCGCTACGCACTGCTGTTCGCGCCCGGCACCTACGGCACCGACGCGCAGCCGCTCCACCTCAAGGTCGGCTACTACACCGAGGTCGCCGGACTCGGCGCCTCACCGGACGACGTGACGATCAACGGCAAGGTCGAGGTCTACAACCGCTGCCTCACCAACGCCGACGGCACCCCGAACTGCATCGCGCTGGACAACTTCTGGCGTTCGGTGTCGAACTTCCACCTCGCCGTCAACGGCAAGGGCCAGGACGACTGCCGCGCCTCGGCGAACTTCTTCGCCGTCTCCCAGGCCTCGCCGATGCGCCGGGTCGACGTCACCGGGGGCAACCTGTCGCTGCAGGACTACTGCACGGCGGGCCCGCAGTACGCCAGTGGCGGTTTCATCGCCGACTCCAAGGCCGACACGATCATCAACGGGTCCCAGCAGCAGTGGCTGACCCGCAACAGCAGCGTCGGGAACTGGACCAACGGCGTGTGGAACCAGGTCTTCTCCGGTGTGGAGGGAGCCCCGAGCGGGACCGCCTTCCCGAGCCCGCCGTACACCACGCTGGACACCACCCCGGTCAGCCGCGAGAAGCCGTACCTGTTCACCGACGCCTCCGGCGCCTACCAGGTGCGCGTTCCCGCCGCGCACACCTCGACCCGCGGCACCTCATGGGTGCAGGACCGGACCCAGGGCCGCACCGTCGCGCTCCGCGACTTCTTCACCGCCACGCCCGCCACGTCGGTGCAGCAGATCAACAACGCCCTCGCGCGCGGGAAGAACCTCCTCCTGACCCCGGGCGTCTACGACGTCGACAAGGCCATCGCCGTCAAGCGGGCCGGCACCGTGGTCCTCGGCCTGGGCATGGCCACGCTCACCGCCACCGGTGGCACTGCGGCGATGACCGTCGCCGACGTCCCCGGGGTCGTCGTCGCCGGCGTCACGATCGACGCGGGCGCCCGGAAGTCCCCGGTGCTGCTGCAGGTCGGCACGAAGAACGGCAGCCACGGCAAGGGCAAGGTCGACCCGGCGAACCCGACGACCCTGTCCGACGTCTTCTTCCGCGTCGGCGGCCCGCACGTCGGCAAGGCCGACACCGCCCTGGAGATCAACACCGACCGCGTCCTCGTCGACCACGCCTGGGTCTGGCGCGCAGACCACGGTGAGGAGGGTTTCACCGCCGGCGTCGAGGGCGACACCGACCGCTGGAACACCAACACCGGACGCGACGGGGTCGTCGTCAACGGCGACGACGTGACGGCGACCGGCCTGTTCGTCGAGCACTTCCAGCGCTACAACACCACCTGGAACGGCGAGCGCGGGACCACCGTGCTGTACCAGAACGAACTGCCCTACGACCCGCCCACGCAGGCCGACTGGACCCGCCCGGACGGCACGCTCGGCTACCCCGGTTACGCGGTGGCTCGCGGGGTGAAGACCCACCACCTCTACGGTGGCGGCTCCTACGTCTACAACCGCAACAACCCCTCGATCGTGACGGAGAACGGGTTCGAGGCACCCACCACCCCGGGCGTGCAGCTGCAGCACCTGCTGACCGTCAACCTCGGCGCCGGGACCACCCGACACGTCGTGAACGGCGTCGGGGGACAGGTGGACAACAGCAACACCGGGACGCCGCAGTACGTGGTCGCCTACCCCGCCGGCTGACCGGCGGGACACCGGGCGCGGCCCGGGAGGGACGGGGTCCCGACCCTCCCGGACCGTGCGTACCGGCGCCTCACGCCGACGCGCGCCGCACCAGGTGCACGACCTGCTCCGGACGCGGGGGCGGTGCCTGACCGTCCAGCACGGCGATCACCTGGGCGGCGAGGTGGTGGGCCTGGACCTCAACGGATTGCGAGACCGTGGTCAGCGGGGGGTCGGCGAGGCGACCCAGCGCGGTGTCGTCGACCCCGACGACCGCGACGTCGTCGGGCACGCGCAGACCGTGGGCGCGCAGCCCGGTCAGGACCGCGAGCGCCACGTCGTCGTTGTACGCCGCGACGGCGCTGACCACGCCGTTCCCGTCCGGGCGCCAGGTGCGTACGGCGTGCGCGGCAGCGGTGGCGTCCAGGGCGACCTCGAGCGCCACCGGGGGAGGCAGGCCCAGCTCGGCGCACGCGGCCCGGGCACCGGCGAGGCGCTGCACGACGAAGGTGGCGACGCGATCGTCGTCCGGTGCCGCGTAGCCGATCCGCCGGTGGCCGGTCGCGGCGAGGTGGTGCACCTGGAGCGCGCCGGTGCGCTCCTGGAAGGCCCCGAGCTCGCTGGGCTCGCCGGTGGTGAGCACCTGGACGTCTGCGCGGGCCATCGCCTGCTGGTCCTCGGCGGAGAACGGCGTGAGCCCGATCACCACCCGCGGTTGGACGCTGCGCCAGAGCTCGGCCAGCGGCCGGGGGTCGCGGCCGTGGTGGAGCAGCAGGAGCAGGCCGCGCGCGCACAGCTCTTCGGTGAGGTGCTCGATGAGGGCGTCGAGGACCGATCCGATCGGCCAGTCCGGCAGGACGCACAGGACGAGGTCGCTGCGTCCTGAACGCAACGCCCGCGCGGCCGCTGAGGGGGCGTAGCCCAGGTCGCGAGCGGCGGCGAGGACGCGTTCGCGGGTGGGGGTGGAGATCGGCTTCGCGGCACCGTTGAGCACGTAGCTGACGGTGGTGCGCGACACACCGCTGGCGCGGGCCACGTCCGCGCTGGTCACCCGGGGCACGGCCCCATCTTGACGCCTGGGGCGGGGTGGTGGGTCCGCCCCCTGGAACCAGACCCCTGGGACCACACCCGTGGTGGTCGCCTGCGCGGGCCGCCCGACGCGCCGACGGTTCGGCCGCCGGGGCCGTCGTCGACCTGGCGACCGATCTCGTGAGCAGCAGCCGCGCGCTCACCGGTGTCCTGCTGAGCTGAGCGGCAGAGCTGAGCGGTGGAGGCGACGTTGATGTCCCATCGCCACGCCAGGACGATCAGTCCGATGACGGATCTTCACCCGGTGTCCCGGGCAGGCGGGTGACCTGATCACGCCGCAGCCGTCGCCGCGGTGTGAAGAGCGTCGTGCTCGACAGGGCTGAGGTAGCCGATGCCGGAAGGGCGTCGGTGGGGGTCGTGGAACGTCTCGATCTGCTGGAACGTCGCCGTCCCCCGGTTCCCCTCTCGTGGACCACGACCTGCGGTCCAGCAGTTGGTGCTGCATCGTGGACCGAAACTCTCCATCAGTCCGTTGTCGACGCTGGGAGCGACCCGGCCCACCGGTCCCAGCAGGCCGGCCGCCCCAGCGGCTTGCACCAGTCGGGCGATGCGGTTGCGCCCGCAGGCGATACCGAGGCCCAGGCGCAGCTCAGCGTGCACCCGTGGGGCACCGTGGGTAGCTCGCGAGGAGGCATGGACCTCAGCGATCGTCAGCGCCGCATCCGCGGTGGAACCGTTCGACGCAGGGCAGTCGCGCCGTGCGCGACATCCCGAGCGGGACACCTCGGCAACCGGGAGGTCACCGCGACGGGGACCGGGGAGGTCTCGTGCACTCGTGGGGCGAGTGGGAGGGCAGTGGCCGGTACATCGGGGGCGCGCACGAGCGACGCAACCGCGGAGCCGTGAAGTGTGCGGACCAGGGCAGGAGCGGGTTGTCTCGTCGGGCGGAGTGGACTGAGTGACGCGGCGAGTTCCCAGAACACCGTCAGAGGCATGGAGCTGAGGGCGATCATCAGGCGGGCGCGGGCGCGGGCGCGTGGGCGGGGGTAGCGGTGAGGGAACCGGGACGTGGCGCTGTACCGGCGCAGCCAGCACGCAGGTCCTCGTGTCCCCAGGGTGTCGAGGTCTCCGGAGGAGCAGGGCGACGAGGTCCGGAGGGCCTGTCCCCACGCTCGATCAGGAGAACCTCAGAGGTAGGTGGTCCCGGTCACCACGACGTTGGTCGCCCCACCGACCCACACCCGGGAACCGTCCCGCTCGACGTGCACCCGTCCGCTCCGGCCCAGCACCGTTCCCTGCGCCGCGACGTAGCGGGGCGGGAGGTCGGTGAGCCACTGCCCGATCCCCGCGTTCAGGCTGCCCGTGACGGGGTCCTCCGCGACGGCCCGGCCGTCGCTGAGGAACGCCCGGACCTCGACCTGCGCCTCGTGCCCGGCGGGGTGCCGCCCCACCACGCCCACGTCGAGGCCGGCCAGCGGACCCGGAACCGGTATCAGCCCCAGAACCGTTGCAGCGTCGGTCAGTTGCAGCACGACCCAGCGGGGTCCGTTGTGCAGGTGTGAACCCGAGACGACGTCCGCGGGGGAGATCCCGAGGCCCGCCACGAGCCGTTGCCGGAGTTCCGCCTCGAGCGGGCCCTCCCGGAACAGCGGCGGTGCGGCGAAGGCGAGGTGCGGTTCCTCGACGCGCACCTCGACCAACCCGGCCCCGCACTCCTGGACGACGACCCCGGGCGCCTGAGGGTTCCCTCCCGCGGTCAGCCACGCCCGTGCCGAGCCGAGGGTCGGGTGCCCGGCGAACGGCAGTTCCTCCTCCGTCGTGAAGATGCGCACCCGGTAGTCGGCGTCAGAGGAACCGGGACGCAGCAGGAACGTCGTCTCGGACAGGTTCGTCCAGTTCGCGAACCGCTGCATCTGCTCGCTCGTCAGGGCGTCGGCGTCGTGGACGACCGCGACCGGGTTCCCGCCGAGGGGCTCGGTGGAGAAGACGTCGACCTGGGTGAAGGGCAGCGTGGGCACCCGTCGACCCTAGGGGCGGGTCGCGGTGCGGACGAGGTCGGTCACGCGATGACCGTCGTGACCTCCGGCGCGTCGAGCACCGGGACGGCGACGACGTCGTCGCTCACCTGCGACCGGGCGGGTTCCGGGGCGCCGGTGAGGGTGCGGCCCAGGGCGACGAGCTGCCGCAGTCGTGCGTGGTCGCGGACCTCGGGACCGGGGCCGTCGGGGTAGCTCCCGTCGAGTTCCGCGAGTCGGAGGTCTCGGCGGGTCGTGAGCGGGTGGCCCGCGGGGAGGATCGCGACCTGCCCCTCGGTCAGCAGTTCCTCGGTGTCGAAACCCCGGGTGTCGTCGAACGGGCGGTGCAGGATCGCGACGTCGGCCCGGCCGGTGCGCAGCAGGCGCTGCTGCTCGGCGCGACCGCAGAGCAGAACCCCGACGGGCACGGCCCCTGGTGAACGAGGTCAGTCGCGGAACCGGCCGAGTTCCACCAGGTCGGCCTTGCGGATCGTCCCGTGCACGCCGCTCACCCGGTCCACGACCTGGGACACCGCGAAGTCGCCGGCGGCGGAGAGGTAGGCCAGCGCGTGAGCGGGATCCATCCCGAGGTCGACCAGCAGGGCGATCGCGGTGCGGACCGACTTCCGCATGGCCTCGCCGAGGTCCAGGTCGATGCCGATGGGCACCAGGAGTTCCGGGGTCTCCCCCCACAGCGCGTCGCGGACCCGGACGGCGTCCGCGGGGACGAGGTCGAGGCGGAGGGTGGCGCGCAGCGGTGCCTCGAAGGCGGTCAGCGCGACCTCCCCGTCGCCCTGGGAGTAGTGCGGGTCGCCGGTGTAGAACAACGCGCCGTCGACCTGGACGGGCAGGTGCAGCGTGGATCCGACACCGAGCGCCGAGACGTCGACGTTCCCGCCGTGCATCCCCGGCGGGACCGAGTGCAGGTGGTCCGGGCCGGGGGTCCCCACCCCCACGAGACCGAGGAAGGGTCTCAGCGGGAACCGCACCCGGACGTCGGTGTCCGGGCCGGCGGGGAGGCTGCCGCGGCGCAGACCGGTGTCGGGGTCGGTCTCGACCCGGGCCAGCACGGAGACGACGTCGACACCACCGAGCGGGAACTCCCCGGGCAGGGCGCCCCGGCCGTGCCGGTTGCTGACCACGCCGTAGTCCGCGCGCAGTTCCAGGGCCTCGACGGTCACCGACAGCACGTCGCCGGGTCGTGCGCCCCGGACGCGGACGGGGCCGGTGACGACGTGCGGGCCCTGGACGAGCGGGTCGTGCGCGACGGAACGGGCGATCTCGACGGCGTCGGCCAGGACAGTCGCCGCGTCGATCCCGCGGGCGGTGAAGAAGGCGAGCGGGTCGCGGCCCTGGTCCTCGAGGATCCCCTCGTGGCTCACGGTGTCCACGACGACGACGTCGCCGGGGTCGACCTCGAGCACGGGGCGGTCCCCGGCGCAGGGCAGGTCGCCCCACCGGACGGTGCTCGGCGTGGAGGGAAGCAGGTGGACCGTCACGGAGGCCTCCTCAGGGCTGGTCTCTGGAACGATCGTTGCATATGATCGGTGTCGTGGAACAGTCGATCCCGCTCCTGAATCCCGGCCTGCTCCGCTCCTCGGTCGGGGCGCCCGTCGCGCCGCCGCCGCGACTGCTCATGGGCCCGGGGCCGATCACCGTGGACCCGCGCATCCTGAGCGCCATGTCCGCCCAGCTCGTCGGGCAGTACGACCCGGCCATGACGGCGTACATGAACGAGACGCAGGCCCTCTACCGCGAGGTGTTCCGCACCACCAACGAGGCGACCGTCCTCGTCGACGGCACCTCGCGCGCCGGCATCGAGGCGGCGCTGGTGTCCCTCCTCTCGCCCGGCGACGTGGTCCTCGTGCCCGTCTTCGGTCGCTTCGGCCACCTCCTGCGCGAGGTCGCCGAACGCTGCGGCGCGGAGGTCCACACCATCGAGGTCCCCTGGGGTGAGGTGTTCACCCTCGAGGCCCTCGAGGCCGCCGTCCGCGAGGTGCGGCCGAAGCTCGTCGCGATGGTCCAGGGTGACACCTCGACCACCATGAACCAGCCCCTCGAAGGGGTCGGCGCGATGTGCCACCGCTACGACGCCCTGCTCTACGTCGACTGCACGGCCTCGATCGCCGGGAACCCCTTCGAGATGGACGCGTGGGAGGTCGACGTCGCCACCGCCGGTCTGCAGAAGTGCCTCGGTGGGCCGTCGGGCAGTTCCCCGGTCTCGCTGTCCCCGCGCGCCGTCGAGGTGATCCGGGCCCGGCACAGCGTGGAGGCCGGGCTGCGCGCCGACCCGGAGTCCGACGAGGACACCCTGCCGAGCCCGGCCCGCATCCGCTCGAACTACTTCGACCTCGGGATGATCCTCGACTACTGGAGCGAGAAGCGGCTGAACCACCACACCGAGGCCACCACGATGCTCTACGGCGCACGGGAGTGCGCCCGGCTGGTGCTCGAGGAGGGGCTCGAGAACGGGATCGCCCGGCACCGCCTCCACGGCGACGCCATGCTCGCCGGCGTCCGCGGTCTCGGGCTGGAGGTCTACGGCGACGTCGAGCACAAGATGCACAACGTCGTGGCCGTCCTGATCCCCGCCGGGGTCGACGGCGACGCCGTCCGCGCGGAGATGCTGAACGACTACGGGATCGAGATCGGCACGAGCTTCGGGCCGCTCGCCGGCAAGGTCTGGCGCATCGGGACGATGGGCTACAACGCCCGCAAGGACACCGTCCTCGTGACGCTCGCGTCCCTGGAACAGGTGCTCCGTGCGCACGGTGCGGACGTGGCGCCCGGCGGCGGAACCGTGGCGGCGCAGCAGGTCTACGCCCGGTGAGTGCGGCACAGCGCGCGATGGACCGCTGCGACGAACTCGCCGCCGTCTCCGCGATCGGGTACGGGATCGAACGCGTCCACCTCTCGCCCGAGCACGCCCGGGTCAACGAGATGGCCGCCGGGTGGATGGCCGGGCTCGGGATGCGCACCTGGCGCGACCAGGCGGGCAACCAGTGGGGTCGCCTGGAGGGTCGCGAACCCGGGCTGCCCGCGCTCGTGCTCGGTTCGCACCTGGACACCGTGACCGACGCGGGACGCTACGACGGGATGCTCGGCGTCGTGAGCGCGATCGAGGTCGCCGCCCGACTCCTCCCGCGCGCCGCGGAACTGCCGTTCGCGCTCGAGGTCGTCGCGTTCTCCGACGAGGAGGGCACCCGGTTCTCCACCGCGCTGACGGGCAGCTTCGCGGTCGCCGGCAACTGGCACGAGGACTGGTGGGGGCGGACCGACCGCGACGGCGTCAGCGTCCGGGCGGCGGCGGAACGGTTCGGCCTCGACCCCGCCCGGATCGGCGAGGCGGCCCGGGCACCGGAGGAACTCGTCGGGTACCTGGAACTGCACATCGAACAGGGTCCGCACCTCGAGGCCGCCGGGCGTCCCCTGGGGGTCGTCTCCTCGATCGCGGGAGCCCGGCGCTTCGCCGGCCGCGTCGTCGGTGAGGCCCGCCACGCCGGGGGAACTCCGTACGGCAAGCGGAAGGACGCCCTCGTCGGTGCGTCCCAGGTGGTGCTCGCCGTCGAACGCCTCGCCGTGGAACTCGGGGGCATCGCCACCGTCGGTCGGCTGCAGGCCTTCCCCGGTGGGGTGAACGTCGTTCCCGGTCTGGTCGAGTTCTCCCTCGACGTCCGGGCCGAGCACGACGAGCAGCGCGACGTCCTGGTCGACGCGATCACCGCCTACGCGCAGGAGTTCTGCGGCCTGCGCGGTCTGGGTTTCGAACTCACCGAGGTCCACGCCGCGGCGGGGGTGTACTGCGACGCCGACCTCGTGGAGTCCGTCACCGCCGGCATCGCCGAGACCGGTGACCCCGAACCCCTGACGATCTGGAGCCGGGCCGGGCACGACGCCATGGCCATCGCCGCCGTCACCCCGGTCGCCATGATCTTCGTGCGCTGCGAGGACGGCATCAGCCACGCCCCGGGGGAGAGGGTGACCCTCGAGGACGTGGCGATCGGGATCGACGCGTTCGAGGCCACCGTGCTCGACGTGGCCCGCCGACGAACATGAGCGAACCGGGCGTCAGGGGCCGCATCGAAGCGGTCTGGTCCGACCTCACCCCCTCCGAACGTCAGGTCGCCGAGGTGGTCCTCGAACGGGCCGACGACCTGGCCGGGTTCAGCGGCGCGGAACTGGCGGAACTCTCCGGTGCCTCGAAAGCGACGGTCAGCCGGTTCTTCCGGCGGCTCGGTTTCACCTCCTACGCCGAGGCCAGGGTGGACGCGCGGTCGTTGCGAGCCCGGGGGGTGCCGACGGGCGGTCTCCCCGACGGCAGCCCAGGGCCGGTCGCGGCGCACGTCGCGCACGACGTCAAGAATCTCACCCGGACCGCGGAGAACCTCTCTGCCACAGATCTGGACGGCGTCGTCACGACGTTGGCGGCGGCCCGGCGGGTTCTCGTCCTCGGCTGGCGCAACAGCTACCCGGTGGCGTTGCACCTCCGTGAACAGCTCCTCCAGGCCCGGCCTGACGTCTCCGTCGCACCGTTGCCGGGACAGACCGTTGCCGAGGAGGTCGCGGGACTCGACGCGCGGGACCTCCTGGTCGTCGTGGGTTTCCGGCGTCGGACACCGGCGGTCCCGGCGGTGCTGGAACTCGCCGCGGAGCTCGGGGTCCCGTGCGTCCTGCTCACCGATCCCGCCGCCGGGCCGCCCGCGGCCCCCGTCGCGCACCGGCTCGTGGTCCCGGTCGACGGTCCGGGAGCCTTCGACAGCTACGCCGCGGTCATGACGACGGTCGCCGTGCTGGCCGAAGGTGTCCTCGCCCGACGTGGCGGTGCAGGTCGGCACCGCGTCGGTGAGGTCGCGAAGGCTCACGACGCGCTGGCCGAGCTCGAGAGCTGACCCCGCGCCTCACCCTCGCCGGATCGACTGGAGCGGAAGTCGGCTCGATCCGCTCTGTGAGAAGCTCTTCGCTCCACTCCAGCGCGACGGAACCTGAACGACGAGGACTGTGCTCGAGCACGACGGAGCGGGGCTAGAGGACCGCGAGCATCCCGCCGTCGACGTGCAGCGTCTGCCCGTTGACGAAACCCGAGGCGTCGGAGCACAGGAACAGCAGCGGGCCCACCAGCTCCGCGACGTCGCCCCAGCGACCGGCAGGCGTACGCCCCGAGACCCAGGCGGTGAACTCCTCGTCGGCCACCAGGGCCGCGGTCAGTTCGGTCGCGAAGTACCCGGGACCCAGGCCGTTCACCTGGATCCCGTACCCGCCGAGGTCGGCGCACATGCCCTTGGTCAGCATCTTCAGCCCGCCCTTGGTGGCGGCGTAGGGCGCGATCCCGGGCCGGACCACCTCGCTCTGCACGGACAGGACGTTGACGACCTTCCCCCGCCCGCGCGGGACCATCCGCCGAGCCACGGCCCGGGCCACGGTGAACGCGCTGGTGAGGTTCACGTCGAGCAGCCGCTGCCACTCGTCGTCGGTGAACTCGGTGAAGGGCTTCCGCTGCTGCATCCCGGTGTTGTTCACCAGCACGTCGATCGGCGCGACCCCCTCCTCCAGCGCGGCGACCGCGGCGTCCACCGCGGCGGAGTCGGTGACGTCGAACGCGCAGGCGTGGGCGGTGCCGGGACCGAGCGCGCTGAGTTCGGCGGCGACCCGCTCCGCGGCCTCCGCGCTCCGTCCGTTGACCGCGACGTCGCACCCGGCCCGGACCAGACCCTCGGCCAGGGCGCGCCCGATGCCGCGGGTGGAACCGGTCACCAGGGCGAGGCGGCCGGAGACGTCGAAGAGGGGACTGGCGGTCACGGGGTTCCTCGCAGGTCGGACGGTCCAGGGGAGTGGATCGTCTCAGATCCCTCGACGGGCGCGTGGCCGGGCGGAGTGCTTGTCTTAGACGTTTCGCACCTGAGACCAGGAACCGCCCACGTCGACGTCGGAGGAACCCCATGACCGAGCACCACGGGTCGGATCGCGTCGCGGACGGCGGTGGTGGCCTGACCGGTGCGGTGGTCGTGGTCGCCCTGGTGTCGGCCATCTCGGGTCTGCTCTACGGCTACGACACCGGCATCATCTCCGGCGCCCTGCTGCAGATCAGCGACGACTTCGAGACCGGCAACGGCTGGGAACAGGTCATCGCCGCCTCGATCCTGGCCGGCGCGGTGGTCGGGGCCCTCACCTGCAGCCGGCTCAGCGAACGCCGGGGCCGTCGGGGAACCCTGCTCGTCGTGGCCGTGATCTTCGTGATCGGCACCCTCGGGGCCTCGCTGGCTCCCGATCCCGTGACCCTCTCCCTCGCCCGGCTCGTGCTCGGGTTCGCCGTCGGCGGCGCGACCCAGACCGCCCCCACCTACGTCGCCGAGCTGTCGCCGACGAAGTACCGCGGTCGCCTCGTCCTGTGCTTCCAGATCGCCATCGGGGTCGGCATCCTCATCGCCACGATCGTCGGGGCCAGCGAGAAGGTGGACTGGCGGATCTCGATCGGCGCGGCGTCCGTCCCGGCGGCGATCATGTTCCTGCTGATGCTCCGGCTGCCCGAGAGCCCGCGCTGGCTGCTGAAGTCGGACCAGGAGGACCGGGCCCGTGAGGCGCTCGAACGCGTCCGGCCCGACCGCGCCGACGTGGACGGGGAACTGCGCGAGATCAGCGGACTCGTGCACGCCGAGAGCGAGGCCAGCACCAAGGGCTGGCGGGGTCTGCGCGAGGCGTGGGTGCGGCCGGCGCTGATCGTCGGCTGCGGGTTGGCGATCTTCACCCAGCTGTCCGGGATCGAGATGATCGTCTACTACTCCCCGACGATCCTCACCGACAACGGGTTCTCCGACAGCACGGCGCTGCAGGTCTCGGTCGCCCTCGGCGCCACCTACCTGCTCACCCAGCTCATCGGCCTCGCCATCATCGACCGGGTCGGGCGGCGTCGGCTCACGCTCATCACCCTCCCGGGGGCGGCCCTGTCGCTGATCGTGCTGGGCACGTTCTTCGTCACCGGCCACGACGGCAAGGCGCAGGTCCCGTGGATCGTCGCCACCCTCATCGCGTTCATGGCCTTCACCGCCGGGGGGATCCAGCTCATGGGCTGGCTCACGGGTTCCGAGATCTACCCGCTCGCCACCCGGTCCGCGGGCGCCGCCGCCCAGTCGGCGTCGTTGTGGGGGACGAACCTGCTCATCACGTTGTCGCTGCTGAGCATCATCGACACGATCGGCACGGGCCAGACGTTCTGGCTCTACGCCGCGTTCAACGTCGTCTCGTTCGTCTTCCTCTACCGCAAGATGCCCGAGCTCACGGGGCACAGCCTGGAGGAGATCGAGAGCCGGCTGCACGAGGGCCGGTTCCGCCCGCGCGACTTCGCGCAGGCCCGCGAGAAGACGTCCGCACGGTGATCGTCCGCCCGGTGACGGTTCACGCCAGGTGCGCGTCGACGAACTGCAACCACCCGGGGACCAGGCTGCGCCAGTAGCCCATGGTGTGGGCGCCGTCGCCGATCCCGCCCGCCGGGGCGGGATCGCAGGCCGCCCGGTACGCCTCGGTCCGGGCCCGGAAGGGGTCGTCGACCCCGCAGGACACCGAGAGGGCGACCGACCCCGTCGCCGGGTCGGGGACCAGGTCGCCGAACTCCCGCCAGTCGGCGGCGTCGTCGAAGGATCCCGCCGACGTCGCTCCGGCGGAGGCGAACAACGCCGGGCTCCCCGCGGCCGCGGCGACGAGCTCCCCGGACGTGGGGAACCGTCCCGCGGTGACCTCCCGGGCCAGCAGGAGGGCGCCGAAGCCACCCATCGACCACCCCGTGACCGCCCAGCGGGACAGGTCGAACCCCGTGTCGAGGAGTCGGGGGAACAGTTCCTCGCGCAGCATCGCGAGCGGGTCGTCACCGTCCGCGCGGGGGTGCCAGTAGGTCGACCCGCCGTCGACGGAGACCACGGCCAGCGGTGACCCACCGGCGTCGACGTGCGCGGCGAGGAACTGGTGGACGCCGAGCTGGGTGAACGCGACGCGCGCGTCGTCACCGCGGCCGTGCAGGACGAGGAGCACCGGCAGACCGGCCGGGGCCACGCCCGGGGGAGCCGCCCAGCCCCAGGTCACCGGGCGGCCGCGGGACGCGGAGTCGAAGGTCGCGAACACGGGTTCGCCGGCCCCGGCCGACGGCACGGGATCCGCGACCTGCCCGATGCCCAGGGTCGAGCGGATCCGGCTCCGGACGGGCCGGACCTCCAGGGCCACCGCGGCCCCGCCCACGACGAGCACACCGGCACCGGTCGCGAGCACTGCCCGCCGCGTCGAGGTGGTCACTCTCCGATGGTGGCCCGGCACCCCCGTCGAGGGGTGCCGGTCACCGGATCTCCGCGAGGACTCCCCAGGACCTCGTCCCGCAGCCCGTCGTCACTCGGCGAGGACGCACCGTCCGCCGCCGGAGCGCTTGGCCGCGTACATCGCGGCGTCGGCCCGGGAGAGCAGCGAGTCGGCGTCGTCGCCGTCCTCGAAGGCGGTCAGCCCCACGCTGGCGCTGATCGTGGCCGGCCCGGCGGAGAGCAGGAACGGCGAGCGCAGCGTCACGACGACGGCCTCGGCCGTGTCGTCGGCGACCCCGGGGAAGAGGTCCGGCAGGACCAGGGCGAACTCGTCGCCCCCGAGCCGGGCGGCGAAACCACCGGCCCCGGCCGCGCTGCGCAGCCGGTCCGCGACCTCGCAGAGCAGCTCGTCACCCGCCGCGTGCCCGAGCGTGTCGTTCACGGCCTTGAACCCGTCGAGGTCGACGAAGAGGACCGCGATCGCCGACTCCGCGCCCACGGCCTGCTCCAGCCGGCTGGTGAAGGCCCGCCGGTTCGGCAGCCCGGTCAGCGGGTCGACGAGGGCCAGCCGTTCCGCCTCCGCGGCCAGCCGCAGCCGGACCAGCGCGGCCGAGGCCAGCGAGCCCAGCGAGGCCAGGGCGACCTCGTCGAACTGCTGACCCTCCCGGTTGCTCGCCCGGGGGGCGACGATCCAGCGCAGCGGACCCTCGTCGCCGAGCTCGTACCCGACCTCGCCCCCGCCGGGGGCCTGGCTCCGGACCACGAGGCGCTCGCTGGAGACCAGCGTGGCGCAGCGGGTCTCCAGCACGGCCACGAGGTCGTCCGCGGTGGTCACCTCGTGGATCCGGACGGCGGCCTCGAACAGCTCACGCTGCTGCGCACGGCTCTGGTGGGCGCGTCGCCACGCCCACGCCGCGACCACGACGGCCATCCCGGGGACGAGGATCAGCGAGGCGATCCACGTGGGCATGACGACCTGGACGGCCGCCGCGAGGTAGCCGAGGACGGAGACGAGCAGGAACAGCGCCCCACCGATGAGCGCGCCCGGGTCGGCCAGTTCCTCGAACAGCGTCCGGTGGTACTCGATCGCGATGGACACGGCCGAGAGCAGGGTGTCGGCGGCGAAGTAGGTCGCCGCGCCGGCCAGCACCGCGAACAGCTGCGCCGGACTGACCGGGTCGGTGGGCTGCAGCGCGGCGACGACCAGGGTCGCGAGCAGGCTGGAGACGATCGACGATCCCGCGTTGAAGAGCCGGCTCGACCAGGCCCGCCGGTCGACCAGGTAGGCGGGCAGCGCGGTGAGCGGCCAGGCCAGCAACGCGACGGGGGTGTCGTAGAAGGTCTGCAGGTAGAACAGCAGCACGGGGGCGAAGGGCACCTGGATGCCGGTCGCCACGCTCGTCACCATCAGCGGGAAGCGGGTGAGGACCCAGCCGACGGGGATGCAGAGGGCCAGCGCCGTGAAGACGTCCCGGCTGGACCCGGTCGCGTGCCACCACAGGGCGGCGCCCACCAGCACGAGCAGCCCCGCCACGAAGACACCGACGTCGAAGAGCACGGACGTGCTCACACGGCGTCGGGCGCGAGCGGTGTCCACGTCCTCTGGTCGGCAGGACCGCGGCGGTCCTTGAGCCCCCGCGGCGGCGGTAGCCTGGAGCACGCCGATCTCCCCCCTCCTCGAAGGAGCGCCGCGCATGGGCCGCGTCGTCATCGACGTCATGCCGAAACCCGAGATCCTCGACCCGCAGGGGAAGGCCGTCGTCGGCGCCCTTCCGCGCCTCGGGTTCGATCTCTTCACCAGCGTCCGTCAGGGCAAGCGCTTCGAGCTGGAGGTGGCCGGAGAGGTCACCCCCGAGGTGCTCGAGCAGGCCCGGAAGGCCGCCGAGACGCTGCTCTCGAACCCCGTGATCGAGGACGTCGTCAGCGTCCGGGACGCCTCCGGCACCCCGGCCGAGGTCACCGCGTGAAGATCGGCGTCGTGACTTTCCCCGGGTCGCTCGACGACGGCGACGCCCGTCGCGCGGTGCGTCTCGCCGGCGGCGAGGCCGTCGCGCTCTGGCACGCCGACGCCGACCTGCACGGGGTCGACGCGGTCGTCCTGCCGGGCGGGTTCTCCTACGGCGACTACCTGCGGTGCGGCGCGATCGCCCGCTTCGCGCCCGTGATGGCCGAGGTCGTCCGCGCGGCCGGGGGCGGGATGCCCGTCCTGGGCATCTGCAACGGCTTCCAGGTGCTGTGCGAGTCGCACCTGCTGCCGGGTGCCCTGGTCCGCAACGACCACCAGAAGTTCCTGTGCCGCGACCAGCGGCTGCGGGTCGAGTCGACCGCCACCGCGTGGACGTCCACGTACGCGGCGGGACAGGAGATCACGATCCCGCTGAAGAACGGCGAGGGCGGTTTCGTCGCCGACACCGCGACGCTGGACCGCCTCGAGGGGGAGGGCCGCGTGGTCTTCCGCTACCTCGACGGCAACCCCAACGGGTCGATGCGCGACATCGCCGGGATCAGCAACGAACGCGGCAACGTCGTGGGGCTCATGCCGCACCCCGAGCACGCCGTCGAGGAACTGTTCGGCCCGGGACTGGACGGCCTCGGCCTGTTCACCTCGGTGCTGAGCGCCGGACTGGAGGCACTCGCGTGAGCACGCTCACCGCCCTGGACACCGTGGGTCGTGCGGAGCAGACGCCGGACCACCCGCAGCCGTGGAAGGAACTCGGCCTCAAGGCCGACGAGTACGAGCGGATCCGCGAGATCCTGCAGCGCCGCCCCACCGGCGCCGAGCTCGCGATGTACTCGGTCATGTGGAGCGAGCACTGCTCCTACAAGAGCTCCAAGGTCCACCTCAAGACCTTCGGCGACCACCTCACCGAGGACATGAAGACGTCCCTCATGGTCGGGATCGGCGAGAACGCCGGGGTCGTCGACATCGGCCAGGGCTGGGCCGTGACCTTCAAGGTCGAGTCCCACAACCACCCCAGCTACATCGAGCCCTACCAGGGTGCGGCCACCGGCGTCGGCGGGATCATCCGCGACATCATGGCCATGGGCGCCCGCCCGATCGCCGTCATGGACTCGCTGCGGTTCGGCACGATCGACCACCCCGACACCGCCCGCGTCGTCCCGGGCGTCGTGTCCGGGGTCGGCGGGTACGGCAACTGCATCGGGCTGCCGAACATCGGCGGCGAGGTCGTCTTCGACCCGACCTACCAGGGCAACCCCCTCGTCAACGCCCTCTGCATCGGTTCGCTGCGCCACGAGGACCTGCACCTGGCCAACGCCCGCGGCGTCGGCAACCTCGTCGTGCTCTTCGGTGCCCGCACCGGCGGCGACGGCATCGGCGGTGTCTCGGTGCTGGCCAGCGAGACGTTCGACGCGACCGGCCCCTCGAAGCGGCCGGCCGTCCAGGTCGGGGACCCGTTCCAGGAGAAGGTGCTCATCGAGTGCTGCCTGGACCTGTTCCACGCCGGTCTGGTCGAGGGCATCCAGGACCTCGGCGGGGCCGGGTTGTCCTGCGCCACGAGCGAACTGGCCTCGGCCGGTGACGGCGGGATGGTCATCCACCTCGACCGCGTCCCGTTGCGCGATCCCTCGCTCTCGCCCGAGGAGATCCTCATGAGCGAGTCCCAGGAACGCATGATGGCGATCGTCACGCCGGCGAACATCGAGGAGTTCCTCGCGGTCACCGCGAAGTGGGACGTCGAGGCCGCCGTGCTCGGCGAGGTCACCGACGGCACCCACCTCGTCGTGCAGTGGCACGGCGAGACCGTCGTCGACGTCCCGCCGCGCACCGTCGCCCACGACGGCCCGGTCTACGAGCGCCCCTACGAACGTCCCGCGTCGCAGGACGCGCTGCAGGCGAACACCCCCGACTCCCTGCCCCGTCCCGGCACCGACGTGGAACTGCGCGACACCCTGCTGCGCATGGTCGCCTCGCCGAACCTCTGCTCGCGGGCGTGGGTCACCGACCAGTACGACCGCTACGTCATGGGGGGGACGGCGCTCGCGACCCCCGACGACGCGGGTGTCGTGCGCGTCGACGAGGAGACGAACCTCGGGGTCGCGCTGAGCCTCGACGGGAACGGCCGGTTCGCGCGGCTCGACCCGCGCACCGGGGCCCAGCTCGCGCTGGCCGAGGCGTACCGCAACGTGGCCGCGGCCGGGGCGAAACCCCTCGCGGTCACCGACTGCCTGAACTTCGGCTCGCCCGAGGACCCCGGCGTCATGTGGCAGTTCGCCGAGGCCGTCCAGGGCCTCGCCCTGGCCTGCGAGGAACTCGGGGTCCCCGTCACCGGCGGCAACGTGTCGCTGTACAACCAGACCGGTGACGACGGTCTGAACTCCGCGATCCTCCCCACCCCGGTCATCGGGGTCCTGGGCGTCCTCGACGACGTCCGTCGTCGCACCCCGTCGGGCTGGAAGGAGTCCGGGCAGAACGTCTACCTGCTCGGCACCACCCGCGACGAACTCGGTGGTTCCGAGTGGGCCTGGGCCGAGCACGGTCACCTCGGCGGCCTGCCGCCGGTGCTGGACCTGGCCCACGAGAAGCTGCTCGGGGACATCCTCGTGCAGTGCTCGCGCGACGGTCTGATCGACGCCGCCCACGACCTGTCCGACGGTGGCCTCGCGCAGGCCCTCGTCGAGTCCGTCCTGCGCTACGGGGTCGGCGCGCGGGTGTGGCTCGACGAGCTGCTCGACCGCGACGGGATCGACGCGTTCACCGCGTTGTTCTCCGAGTCGGCCGGGCGGGCGATCGTGTCCGTGCCGCGCGAGGAGGAGATCCGGTTCACCGACATGTGCACCGCGCGCGGTCTCGCGCACGTGCGCATCGGGGTGACGGACGACGGTGACGGGAGCGTGCCCGGTCTGCTCGACGTGCAGGGCCGGTTCCAGGTCCCCGTCGCGGAACTCCGCGAGGCGCACACGGGGACGCTGCCGAAGCACTTCGGCTGAGTCTCTCTCCCCACCCCAGCACCCGGTCACGCGAACGCAGGAGGAACTGTGACCCCACCCGCCCCGACCCGTTTCGCCGTCGTCGGGAGCGGGTGGCGGTCGGAGTTCTTCGTGCGCCTCGCCCGGATGGCGCCCGACCGGTTGCGGGTGACCTCGGTGGTCACCCGCACCGCCGGTCGCGCCGAGGAGATCACCGCCGGGTGGGGGGTTCCCGCGGTGCTGACCCTCGGGGAGGCGTTGCGCGAGCAGCCCGACTTCGTCATCGCCTCGGTGCCCTGGGCGGCGATGCCGGACCTCGTCCGCGAACTCGTCGCGGCGGGCGTGCCGGTCCTGGCCGAGACGCCGCCCGCCCCGGACGTCGAGGGTCTGCGGTCGTTGTGGCACGACGTCGGCGGTTCCGGACGCGTCCAGGTGGCGGAGCAGTACCTGCTGATGCCCGGTCACGCGGCCCGGCTGGCCGTCGTCCGCGACGGGACCATCGGGGAACCGACGTCGGTGCAGATCTCCTCGACGCACATGTACCACGCGGTGTCGCTGGTCCGCGGCCTCCTCGGCGTCGGGACGGACGACGTCGTCGTCAACGCCCGCGAGTTCACCGCCCCGCTCCTCGACCCGCTCTCGGGTGCCGGGTGGGACCCCTCGGCGCGACCCCGGGACGCGACGACGACCCTCGCCACCCTCGACTTCGGCGGCCGCACGGGGCTCTACGACTTCACCGACAACCAGTGGTGGAACCCGCTGCGGGGCCGTCGTCTCCTGGTGCGGGGGACCCGCGGTGAGATCGCGGACGACGCCGTGACGCGGCTCGTCGACCCGGTCACCCCGGTCACCTCGCTCCTCTCCTACCGGCGGCGCGGGATCGACCTGAACCTTGAGGGCGTGGACCTCGACACGATCGCCCTCGACGGCCGGGTCGTGCACCGCAACGCCTGGGCCGGGACGAGGATGAGCGACGACGACGTGGCCGTGGCCGAACTCCTGGCCCGGACGGGGGCCTGGGCGCGCGGCGAGGGGGACGAGCCGTACCCGTTGGCGCAGGCCTGCCAGGACCACGCGATCAGCCTGGCCATGGCCGAGTCGGCCCGCTCGCACGCCGACGTCCGGGTCGGCGGCGAACCCTGGAGCTGAGACCGCCCGCTCCGCGCCGGGCCGGCGGGTGCCGGGTCAGCCGGGTCAGCCGGCCAGGCTGAGGCGCAGGGCCGCGAACAGCTCCTGCTGGATCTGCGTCATCGTCCGGCCCGTGTCGTCCGCGATCCAGGTCTCGAACGCGACCCGGAACACCGTGATCGTGGAGTGGGCCAGGAGGGTCGCCGCGGGTTCGCCGACGCCGCGCTCGCGCAGGGCAGCGGCCACGGCCGTCGCCAGAGCGCCCATCTTCAGCTGTTCGCGTTCGGCGAGCGCGGGGTGGCCGAACACGACCGCCGCGCGGCGCCGGGCCCACGGCCGGCGTTCCTCGCCGAAGAACTCGCTCGAACCGCTCAGGGCGTCCGCGGCCATCTCGGCGGGGGCGGTGGCGACGGAGTTCGCCACGGCGAGGGTGAACTCCTCCAGCAGGCGCTCGCTGCCCGCGAACAGCACTTCGCGCTTGTCGCTGAAGCAGCGGAAGAACGTCCGCTCGGTCACCCCGGCGCGGGCCGCGATCTCGGCCACGGTGGTCCGCTCGTAGCCCTGCTCGTCGAAGAGGTCGAGGGCCGCCTGCTGCAACCGCTGCGACGAACCGGGTTCCCACCGTGCCATGGCCCCATCCTAGGTGATGACAGAACCTGACATCGAGCGCTACGGTGATGTCGCAAGCTGACATCACTACCTGAGGAGAACCTCGTGCGCGTCTTCATCACCGGAGCATCGGGCTGGATCGGTTCCCACACCGTCGACGAGTTCCTCGCCCACGGGCACCAGGTCCTCGGCCTGGCGCGCTCCGAGGCCTCCGCCGCCGCGTTGCAGGCCAAGGGGGCCGAAGTCCTGCGCGGCGACCTCGACGACCTCGACGCCCTCCGCCGTGGCGCGGAGTCCACCGAGGGGACCGTCCACCTCGCCAACAAGCACGACTTCGCCGACCCGGCCGTCTCCAACGCCGCCGAACGTGCTGCGGTGCAGACGATCGCGAACACTCTCGTGGGTTCCGACCGGCCGTTCCTGCTGGCCGGCGGACTCGGCGGACTGGCGCCCGGGCGTGTCGGCACCGAGGACGACGTCAGTCCGTTCGTCGGCCCCGACTCGATGCGTGGCGGCGCGGAGAACCTCGCCTTCGACTACGTCGACCGAGGGGTTCGCGTCCTCGCCGCACGCTTCGCCCCGACCGTCCACGGAACGGGGGACCACGGTTTCATCGCGGCGATCGTCGCCGCGGCCCGTGCCGCGGGCCGCGCCGCCTACGTGGGCGACGGCGCCAACCGCTGGTCGGCCGTCCACGTGACCGATGCCGCTCGCCTCGTCCGTCTCGCCGTCGAGGGCGCGCCCAGCGGGACGCGACTGCACGCCGCCGCGGAGGAGGGGATCACCGCCCGGGAGATCGCCACCGCCATCGGTGCGGGTCTCGGCCTCCCCGTCGTCTCCGTCGAGGGGGACGAGGTCGCCTCGACCCTCGGGTGGATCGGCTTCTTCTTCGGCATGGACATGCCCGCGTCCAGCGTCAAGACCCAGGCCCTGCTGGACTGGGAGCCGGTCGGTCCGACGCTGGGCGAGGACCTCGCCGGGGGTGGCTACTTCGCCTGAGGCCCGACAGGGTGGGGGCGTGAGCACCGTCGTCGAAGTGGCCGTGACCGACGTCGACGGGGTGCGGGTCGCCCGCGCCGCCGGGGCGCACCGGGTGGAGTTGTGCGTGGCCCTGGAGGTCGGCGGTCTGACCCCGTCGCTCGGTCTCGTCGAACGGGCGGTCGAGGCCGCCGGACCGGTCGGGGTGCACGTCCTGCTCCGGCCCCGGCCGGGCGACTTCGTCCACGACGCGGACGACCTCGCGATCGTCCTGCGCGACGCCGGGGTGGTGCTCGGGGCGGGCGCCGCGGGGATCGTCGTGGGGCCGCTGCGGCCCGACGGACGTCTCGACCTCGACGCCCTGCGTCGCCTCCGTGACGTCGCCACGGGTGCGGAACTCACCGCCCACCGGGGTTTCGACGTGAACCCCGACGTCGAGTCCGGCGTCGAGGACCTCCTGGCCGTCGGCGCGGACCGCGTCCTCACGTCCGGGGGTGCGTCTTCCGCCCACGACGGGACCGACCGGATCGCCCGCGCCGTCGTGGCGGCGGCCGGCCGGCTCACGGTGATGGCGGGCGGCGGGGTGCGTCCCGAGCGGGTCCCGGACCTGGTGGCCGCCACCGGCGTGGGTGCCGTCCACCTCTCGGCCCGGTCGCTGCTGGCCGCCGACGCGGGGTTCGGGGCCCGGTACCGGACCGATCCGGACCTCGTCACCGCGGCCGTGGGGGCGACGTCGTGACGCTGCCGATGCACGAGGACCAGGTCGACGTGAGTGCCGAGCTGGTGAGGCGGCTCGTGGATGGGCAGTTCCCGCGCTGGCGGGACGAACCGGTCCGCGCCCTCGACGGGCCGGGGACGGTGAACGCCGTGTTCCGCCTGGGGGACCGGTGGGTGGTGCGGTTGCCGCTGCACCCCGGGGCGGCCGGGCTCGTGCGCCGCGAGGTCGAGGCCGCCCGCGAACTCCTCGGGGTCACCCGGTTCCCCACCCCGGAACCGGTGGCGCTCGGAGCGCCGGGGGAGGGGTACCCCTTCGAGTGGTCGGTCTTCACCTGGCTGCCGGGCACCACCGCGGACGAGGTCGACGTGGCCCACGGCGCGGAACTGGCCCGCGACCTCGCCGCGTTCGTCCGCGACGTGCGCTCCCTCCCGTTGCACGGCAGGCGCTTCGCCGGTCCGGGTCGCGGGGGTGACCTGCACGCGCACGACGCGTGGATGGCCGAGTGCTTCGAGCGGAGCCAGGACCTCCGCGACCTCCTCGACGTCCCGCGGTTGCGGGCGCTGTGGTCGGGGTTCCGGCGGCTGCCGCACGTGTCGGCGGACGTCGTCGTGCACGGGGACCTCGTCCCGGGCAACGTGCTCGTCGCCGCGGGGCGCCTCGCCGGTGTCCTCGACGTCGGGGGTCTCGCTCCGGCGGACCCCGCGCTCGACCTGGTCGTCGGGTGGCACCTCTTCGACGACCCGGAGCGGGAGGAGTTCCGGACCGCGGTCGGGAGCGACGGGCTCGCCTGGGTCCGGTCGCAGGCGTGGGCGTTCCAGCAGGCGATGGGTCTCGTCTGGTACTACGAGGTCACGAACCCGCGGATGAGCGCGCTGGGGCGCTCGACGCTGGCTCGGATCGTGGCCGATCCGCTGGTCTGAGCACGCGTCGGGCCCGGCGCGGGGCGGTGAGGGGAACCTTCTCACCCGTCCGGCCCAGTGTGGTCTCACCCGCCCAGAAGCGGGTCGCTCTGCCACTGGGGGTAACCGTAGGGTCGCTGGTTGAACACTCACGGTCATCGAGCCATGGTTGAGGTGTCGGGGCGAACAGCCCCGCCCACCACTTCCCGGACCACCTCGCCCCCCCTCGAACCCAGGAGCACTGCTGTGAGCAACGTCAACGAGACCCTGAAGAGCGCCCTCGAGATCGAGGGCGCCATCGCGGCCCTGCTGGTCGACCACGAGTCCGGCATGACCCTGGGTTCCGCCGGGGGCGGCACCCTCGACCTCGAGATCGCCGCCGCGGGGAACACCGACGTCGTGCGCGCCGAACTGCGCACCCTGGCCCGCCTCGGCCTGGACGACGCCCCCGAGGACATCCTCGTCACCCTCGGGACCCAGTTCCACCTGCTCCGCCTGCTGCAGAGCCAGAACGGCCAGGGCCTGTTCCTCTACCTCGTGCTCGACCGCTCCCGCGCCAACCTCGCCATGGCCCGACGCCTGCTGGCCGTCCTGGAGCGCGGCATCGAGCTCTGAGCCCCCGGCGCGCCCCGCGAGATCACGGGTGGGAGGGGGTGAGGAACTCGGCGAGGACCCGGACGACGAACGCGTGGTCCTCGGCCTGGGGCAGCCCCGAGGCCGCGACGGACCCGACGACGCCGACCCCGCGCACCCGCAGCGGGAAGGCCCCGCCGTGGGCGGCGAACTCGCGGGGGTCCAGCCGCGCGTCCACGTCGAAGTCGGCCCCGCTGAGGCGCCACCGCGTCCCCACCAGGAAGGACGAGTGGCCGAAGGCGTCCACGACGTTCATCTTGCGCTGCAGCCAGCGGTCGTTGTCCGCGGCGGAACCGGGCAGCGCGGCGTGGAAGAGGCGTTGACCGTTGCGGCGGATCGCGAGCGCCAGCGGCAGTCCCTCGGCCCGTCCGCGCTGCACGAGCAGCGAACCGAGACGCCACGCGTCGTCCTCGTCGAACCGGTCCAGGACCAGCTCCTCCTCGTCGGCGGTGAGGCGGGCGAGCAGGTCGGCGTCGTTCACGGGACTCCCCAGGGGATCGTGGTGGCTGCAGGTACCCGGTGATCCTCTCGTGCCGCTGCGCCGGCCGCGCTGCCGGAGGGGCGGAGGGCCGCGTGAGGGTACTTTGTCTTGACATCTTGACGAGGGCGCGCTTACGGTTCCGGGCGAGGTGCATCCGGAACGAAGGAGTTCTCCCGTGTCGACCACCCAGGGCAAGCCGGCCGCGTCCGGACGAGGAGCGGGGACGGCGCTACCGCCCCTGAGCGCAGGTCCCTACCGCCGCAGGCTCGGGGTCGTGGCCCTCGTCGCGACGTTCGGCGGCCTGCTCTTCGGCTACGACACGAGCGTCATCAACGGGGCCCTCGACCCGATGGTCGAGGAGCTCGGGCTCACCGCGTTCACCGAGGGGGTCGTCACGAGTTCCCTCCTCTTCGGCGCCGCCGTCGGTGCGATCACCGGCGGACGGCTCTCCGACGCGTGGGGTCGGCGCAAGGCCATCCTGCTGATGTCGGCGTTCTTCTTCGTCGGCGCCCTGGTCTGCGTGTTCGCGCCGACCTTCGCGGTCATGGTCGTCGGCCGCGTCCTGCTCGGCCTGGCGGTCGGGGCCGCCTCGACGGTGGTGCCGGTGTTCCTGGCCGAACTCGCGCCCTACGAGATCCGCGGGTCCCTGTCGGGACGCAACGAGATGATGATCGTCATCGGCCAGCTGGCCGCGTTCGTCGTCAACGCGATCGTCGGCAACGTGTGGGGCGAGTACGGCGGGGTCTGGCGCATCATGCTGGCCTTCGTCACCCTGCCCGCGATCGCGCTCTTCGTCGGGATGCTGCGGGTGCCGGAGTCCCCGCGCTGGCTGATCGACCACGGCAAGTTCGACGAGGCCGTCGAGGTCCTGCGCGAACTCCGTCCTGCCGGTCGGGCGGAGGCCGAGGCCCGCCAGATCGCCGACGCCACCTGGGAGGACTCCAAGCGCGTCGCCCTGGACTGGCGCCAGATCCTGTCCAACCGGTGGTTGCGGCGGATCCTGCTGATCGGCATCGGACTCGGTGTGGCGCAGCAGCTCACGGGGATCAACTCGATCATGTACTACGGCCAGGCCATCCTGAAGGAGGCCGGGTTCGACGACAGCACGGCGCTCATCGTGAACATCGCGCCCGGGATCATCGCCGTCGTCGGCGCGCTCATCGCGCTGCGGATGATGGACAGCTTCTCCCGCCGGAGGACGTTCGTCATCGGCTACACGCTGACGACCGTCTGCCACCTGCTGATCGGCGCGGCGTCGCTGGCCCTGCCGGTGGGCAACGCCCTGCGTCCGTGGGTGATCCTGTTCCTCGTGGTGGCCTTCGTCGGGTCGATGCAGACGTTCCTCAACGTGGCCACCTGGGTCACCCTGTCCGAGATCTTCCCGCAGAAGATGCGGGCGCTCGGCATGGGGACGTCGGTGTTCGTCCTGTGGCTGACCAACGCGTTCCTGGGGTTGTACTTCCCGACGCTGGTCGCGTCCGTCGGCATCACCGGGTGCTTCTTCGGTTTCGCCGTCATCAACCTGCTGGCTCTGGTGTTCGTGCACACCCAGGTCCCGGAGACCCGCGGCCGGACGCTGGAGGAACTCGAGGACGCGGTCACCTCGGGCCGGATCTACGACAAGGAGGTGCGCGACTTCGCCAGCTGATCGACGAGCTGCGAGGTCGTGCGCCGCACCACGACGTCGATCGTGCCCTCCGCCCCGTCGAGCCAGGCCTGGACGGCGGTGTGCATGAGGGCCGTGGTGATCCCCGCGGCCAGCGCGGCCTCCTCCCGGCCCACCCCGTGGTCCCGGAGACCGCGCTGGAGGGTCGCGGTGAGGGCGGCGCGTTTGCGCAGTTCCCGTTCGGCGAGCCCCTCGTCGGAGGCCACCAGACCCCGGCGCAGCCGGAGTTCCTCGCGGCGGTCGCCGAACATCGCCAGCGCCACGCCGGGCAGGTCGGCCAGCAGCCGGGGCAGGGCCCCGTCGGAGAGGTCGGCCGTGGCCAGGTGGCCCGCGACGGAGGCGAGGACCTCGTCCTCGCCGGCGAAGAACACCTCGCGCTTGTCGGCGTAGTGCCGGAAGAAGGTCCGCGTGGTGAGGCCGGCCCGCGCGGTGATCTGCGGCACCGTCGTCTCCGCGAAACCCTGCTCGACGAAGAGCTCGAGGGCAGCGCGCTCCAGACGTTCCCGCGTCCCCGGTTCCCATCGGCCCACCCCCTCATCGTAGAGGGATGACGCGGCGTGTCATCACGGCTATGGTCATGACACGTCATGTCATCAGGAGGAACGCGTGAGTGCAGAGGTGTGGGTCCTCGGGGCCACCGGTCGGGTCGGTCGACGGGTCGCGCAGCACGTCGCGGCGACGGGGCGTCCCGTCGTCCTGGTCGGCCGCGACCGCGGTCGGCTCGAGGCGCTCGGGATCAGCGGTGACGTCCGGGTCCTCGAGGCCGACACGCCCCGTGCGCTGGCGGCGATCGCCCAGGCGGGGCCGGCCGTCGTGGTGAACACCGTCGGTCCGTTCCTGGAGACCGCGGGCCCCGTGCTGGACGCCTGCCCGCCCGGCACTCACTACGTCGACGTCGGCAACGAACCCGATGCGCTGCAGGAGGTCCTGGACCGCCACGACGCTCTCGTGGCGACCGGGCGGACCGCGGTGGGCTGTGCCGGGTTCGGGGTGCTCGGCACCCAGGCCGCACTCGGGGCGGCCCTCGCCGGACAGGAGGCCCGCGGGGTCCCGAGCCGGGTGCGGATCGACGCGATCGCCGCCCTCGCGGGCGAGGAGGGGCGGCTGGGTGAGGCGCTGGCCCGCACGATCGTCCGCGGGTTCTCCGCGGCCGCGGCCCTCGGACGCGAGCCCGAACGCGTCCGGACCCCCGACGGCGACTCCGTCGTCACCGGGACCCTGCCGTCGGGGGAACTGCTCGCCGCCGCACGGCTGAGCCGTACCGACAACGTCACCGCGGCCTCGGTGTTCGTCCCCACCGGGGTGCCGGCCGGCGTGCTGCGTGCTCTCGCGCCGGTCCTGGCGACGCGGCCCGTCGCCCGGGTGGCGGGCCGTGCGCTGGCCCGGGTCCGGACGAAGGCCGGTCCCCGTCCGCGCGCCCACACCTGGGCCCGGGCCCGCGTCGAGTGGCCGGACGGCACGACCCGCACGGCGTGGCTGCGGGCCGAGGAGGCCATGGACTTCACGGTCGCCGCCGCGACCGAGGTCACGTTGCGGCTCGCCGCGGGGGACGGACGACCGGGGGCCTTCACCCCGGTCGAACTCTTCGGGACCGGACTCGCGGAGGCGGCCGGCGCGGTGCTGATCAACGGCTGATCGACGGCTGAGCGTCAGCGGTCGACGAGGGTGACCTCGAACGCGTAGCGGCTGGCCCGGTAGACGTGCCGGCCGTACTCGACGACCCGGCCCGAGTCGTCGTGGGTCGTGCGTTCCATCGTCAGCAGCGGCGCACCCCGGCGCTCGTCGAGCAGCGAACACTCCTCGGCGCTGCCCCGGCGGGCCCCGATCCGTTGCCGCGCAACGCGCATCCCCACCCCGCGGCTGCGCAGCAACTGGTACATGCCGCGTTCGGTGAGGGCCTCCAGCGTCAGGTCGGTGTAGGGGGCGGGCAGCCAGTTCTCCAGCACCGCGAGGGGTTCACCACCGGAGGTCCGCAGCCGGCGCAGGTGCAGGACGGGGGTCCCGGGAGCGATCGCGAGACTGCCGGCCACGTCGTCGGCGGCCCCGTCCATCTCGTGCAGCAGGACCTGCGTCGCCGGGTGCTGGCCCGACTGCACCAGGTCGTCGTGCAGGCTGGTCAGTTCGACGGGGCGGGTCACCTGACCGTGCACGACCTGGGTGCCGACCCCGCGCTTGCGGACCAGCAGGCCCTTGTCGACCAGTTGCTGGATCGCGCGACGCATCGTCGGGCGGGACAGCCCGAGCTGGTCGGCCAGGTGGATCTCGTTGTCGAGCCGGGAACCCGGGGGGAGCTTGCCGCCCTCGATGGCCTGCTCGATCTGGCGGGCGACCTGGAAGTACAGGGGGACCGGGCTCGAGCGGTCCAGGTCGTAGAACAGATCGTTCACCACAGCTCCGAACGTCGCGATGGGCGGCGCAGCTACGTCGCCGTGCCGCCGAGCCGTCATCGTAGCCGTCCGGAGGTGTGCACGTCAGGAGGTTCGTTTGTCCTGACAAAGCTTGACACGGAGGCCTCCCGCGGAGCACGCTCGTCCCTGCCACCGCGCCGCTGCGGCCCGGGACGGCACAGATCATCCGGACTGGGAGGGGACCTCGCGTGAGCAACACGGCCGCGCTGGACGTCGTGACCATGGGCAGGGTCGGCGTCGACCTCTACCCGTTGCAGGACAACACGGGCCTCGAGGACGTCGAGACCTTCGGGAAGTACCTGGGGGGCAGTGCGACCAACGTCGCCGTCGCCGCCGCCCGGCACGGTCGCGCCGCGGCCGTCATCACCCGCACGGGCCACGACGCGTTCGGGACGTTCATCCACAAGGCGCTCGCGGACTTCGGCGTCTCCGACCGGTTCGTCTCGGGGGTCGACGGGCTCAACACGCCCCTGGCGTTCTGCGAGATGTACCCGCCCGACCACTTCCCGCTGCTCTTCTACCGTCAGCCCACCGCGCCGGACCTGCAGATCCGCGCCGAGGAACTCGACCTCGACGCCGTCCGCGCGGCCGGCATCTTCTGGGCCACGGTCACGGGGCTCTCCGAGGAACCCAGCCGCGGGGCGCACTTCGCCGCCTGGCAGGCCCGCGGGCGCGCCCCGCTCACCGTGCTCGACCTCGACTACCGCCCGATGTTCTGGTCCTCCGCGGCCGAGGCGACCGAACAGGTCCAGCGTGCGCTGCAGCACGTGACCGTCGCCGTCGGCAACAAGGAGGAGTGCGAGGTCGCCGTGGGCGAGACGGAACCCCGCAGGGCCGCCGAGGCGCTGCTGGCCGCCGGGGTCGAGATCGCCATCGTCAAGCAGGGACCCAAGGGCGTGCTCGGCGCGACCCGCGGCCCGAACGGGACCGAGTTCGTCGAGGTCCCCCCGACCCCGGTCGAGGTCGTCAACGGGCTCGGCGCCGGCGACGGGTTCGGCGGTGCGCTCTGCCACGGCCTGCTCTCCGGCTGGGACCTCGAGAAGGTCCTGCGCTTCGCCAACGCCGCCGGCGCGATCGTCGCCACCCGGCGCGAGTGCTCCACCGCCATGCCGTTCACCTCCGAGGTGGAGGCCCTGCTCGAGGAGGTCGCTGCCCGTGCCTGACCAGTTCGCGAAGGACTACGCCGAGGTCTCGGAGATCCGCGCGCGCCACCCCGAACGCATCCTCGAGCTCTCCCGGGCGCGGCGGCGACGTCCGGTGCTGGGGTCCGACGGTCGCCTCATGGTCATCGCCGCCGACCACCCCGCCCGCGGGGCCAACGGCGTCGGCGGCAACGCCATGGCGATGGCCGACCGGACCGAACTCCTCGACCGCTTGCAGGTGGCGCTCGCCGTCCCCGGCGTCGACGGTCTCCTCGGGTCCGCCGACATCATCGAGGACCTCACCCTCCTCGGGGCGCTGGAGGACAAGGTCGTCTTCGGGTCGATGAACCGCGGTGGCCTGCAGGGGGCCGCGTTCGAACTCGACGACCGCTTCACCGGCTACGACGCGCAGGCCATCGAGGACATGAACCTCGACGGCGGCAAGTTCCTCACCCGCATCGCCCTCGACGACGCCGGCACCCTGCCGACGCTGACGGCCTCGGCCGACGCCATCAGCGAACTCGCCGCCCGCAGGCTCATCGCGATGATCGAACCCTTCTGGTCGCGCAACGAGGGCGGCAAGGTCGTCCACGACCTCAGCGCCGAGGGGGTCATCAAGTCCGTCAACGTGGCCCAGGCCCTGGGGCGCACGACGGCGTACACCTGGCTCAAGATCCCCGTCGTCGATGACATGGAACGCGTCATGGAGTCCACCACCCTGCCGACCCTGCTGCTCGGCGGGGACCCGGCGACCTCCCCGGAGGAGACCTTCGCGACGTGGCGCAAGGCGCTCGCGCTGCCGTCGGTGCGCGGCCTCACGGTGGGTCGGACGTTGCTCTACCCGCCGGACGGTGACGTCGCCACCGCCGTCAAGACCGCCGTCTCGCTCGTCCGTTGAGGAGTCTCCCGTGACCGATCTCCACGTTCCCGCCGGTAGCGCGGGGGCCGACGGCTTCGACCTGGTGGTGACGCCGGAGTCGGCGGGCTGGGGGTTCTCCGGCCTGCGCACCCTGACCCTGGCGCCCGGCGCCCGCCACACCTTCACCACCGGCGCGGACGAACTGCTCGTCCTGCCGCTGTCGGGTTCCTGCTCGGTGACGGTCGAGGGGGAGACGCTCGAACTCCACGGCCGCACCGGGGTCTTCGACGGGGTCAGCGACTTCGCCTACGTCGGCCGCGACAGCGAGCTGAGCGTCCACAGTGCCGCAGGCGGCGTGTTCTCGTTCCCGGGCGCACGGGCGTCACGCCGCCTGCCCTTCCGCTACGGCCCGGCCTCGGGGGTTCCCGTCGAACTGCGCGGGGCCGGGCAGTGCAGCCGCCAGGTCAACAACTTCGCCACCCCGGCGGCGTTCGAGACCGACAAGCTCATCGCCTGCGAGGTCATCACCCCCGGCGGCAACTGGTCGTCCTACCCGCCGCACCGCCACGACCGGACCAGCGACGTGGAGAGCGACCTCGAGGAGATCTACTACTACGAGTTCCGCGCGCTGGCCCCGGCCGGTGTGCCGACCGTTCCCGGTGGCGTGGGGTTCCAGCAGGTCTACGGCGACGTCGACGACCCTGCGCGACCGATCGAGGTGCTGGAGGAGGTCCGGTCCGGGGACGTCGTGCTGATCCCGCACGGCTGGCACGGGCCCTCGGTGGCCAACCCCGCCTACGACATGTACTACCTGAACGTCATGGCCGGACCGGAGACGGAACGGGCCTGGAAGATCTGCGACGATCCCGCCCACGGTTGGGTGCGATCGACCTGGGAACAGCAGCCGGTCGACCCCCGGCTGCCCTTCTACTCCACCCCGACGGGCGCCAGTCCCGTACCCCGCTGAGAACTGAGAGATCGAGATGAGTGCGGTTCCCCCCAACCCGGCAGTGCAGACGGTGCGGTTGACGGTCTCGCAGGCCGTCGTGCGGTTCCTGCAGGCCCAGTTCAGCGAACGCGACGGCGTCCGTCAGCAGTTCTTCGGCGGCGTCTTCGGCATCTTCGGTCACGGCAACGTGGCCGGGATCGGGCAGGCCCTGCTGGAGGCCGAGGTCGGCACCCCGGACTGGAACCCGCCGGCGCAGCTGCGGTACATGACCGGTCGCAACGAGCAGGCCATGGTCCACGCGGCCGTGGGTTTCGCCCGCCAGCAGGACCGGCTGCAGACCCTCGCCGTGACGGCGTCGGTCGGCCCGGGGTCCACGAACATGCTGACCGGTGCCGCGCTCGCGACGGTCAACCGGATCCCCGTCCTGCTGCTGCCCAGCGACGTGTTCGCGACCCGGGTCGCCTCGCCGGTGCTGCAGGAGCTCGAACAGCCCTACGGCTACGACGTGTCGGTCAACGACGCGTTCCGCCCGCTGTCGAAGTTCTTCGACCGGGTCTGGCGTCCCGAGCAGCTCGTCTCGGCGCTGCTGGGCGCGATGCGCGTGCTGACCGACCCGGCGGAGACGGGAGCGGCGACGATCTGCCTGCCCGAGGACCTGCAGGCCGAGGCCTGGGACTTCCCGGTGGAGCTGTTCCGGGAACGGACCTGGCGCATCGCGCGGCCCGTCCCGGAGAAGATCGTCATCGCCGAGGCCGCGGAACTCATCCGCTCCGCGAAGGCGCCGATGGTCGTCGCGGGGGGTGGGGTCGTGTACTCCCGGGCCACCGAGGCGCTCAAGGCGTTCGTGGAGGCCACCGGCATCCCCGTCGGGCAGTCGCAGGCCGGCAAGGGGGCGATCCGCTACGACCACCCGTTGTCGCTGGGGGCCATCGGGTCCACCGGGACCACGGCCGCGAACGAGATCGCCGCGGAGGCCGACGTCGTGATCGGCATCGGTACCCGCTACTCCGACTTCACGACGGCCTCCCGGACGGTGTTCCAGAACCCGGACGTGAAGTTCGTGAACGTGAACGTCGCCTCCCTCGACGCGGTCAAGCACGCCGGCCTGCCCGTCCAGGCGGACGCCCGGGAGGCCCTCGAGGCCCTCACCGCCGCGCTGGAGGGTTTCTCGACCCCGGACGCCTACCGCGAGCGCGCGGCCCGGCTGAACCGGGAGTGGGACGCCGTGGTGGAGGAGTTCTTCCACTCCGGGATCGGGGACGAGACGGGGCTGCTGGCCCAGGCCGAGGTCATCGGCGCCGTCGACGAGGTGGCCGGGGACCGCGACGTCGTGGTGTGCGCCGCAGGTTCGCTGCCCGGTGACCTGCACTGCATGTGGCGCAGCCGCGACCCGAAGCAGTACCACGTCGAGTACGGCTTCTCCTGCATGGGCTACGAGATCCCCGGCGGGATCGGGGTGGCCCTCGCCGCCCCGGACCGGGACGTGTTCGTCACGGTCGGGGACGGTTCCTACCTGATGATGCCGACCGAACTCGTGACGGCGGTCCAGGAGGACGTGAAGCTCATCGTCGTCCTGCTGCAGAACCACGGGTTCGCCTCGATCGGCGCGTTGTCCGAGCAGCACGGGTCGCAGCGCTACGGGACGAAGTACCGCCGGCGTGCGGAGTCCGGTCGTCTCGAGGGCGCGAAGCTCCCCGTGGACCTCGCGGCGAACGTCGAGAGCCTCGGGATCCGGACGCTGCGCGCCGGGACCCGCAAGGAGCTCGTGGCGGCCCTCCAGGACGCCAAGGCGTCCACGGAGTCGACCTGCGTGTACGTCGAGACCGACCTCTACTCCGAGGCCCCCGACGGGGGCGGCTGGTGGGACGTCCCGGTCTCGGAGGTGTCGCGCCTGGAGTCCACCCGGACCGCGCGCACCTGGTACGAGGGGAAGAAGGAGACGCAACGCCCGCTCCTCTGACGCCACGTCCCCCCGGGTAAGCACTTACCCGGGGGGACGTTCGTCGTCCCGGCCCCGGTGGGGCCGGGTGCCGCTTCTCCTGAGGTCGCGGAGAGGTAAGTATGTAACGACAATCGCTTGACAGTTCGCGCGTTCACGCGCGACAGTTTCCGCAGTCGCCCTCCCCGCCGGGACGGCGACGCACGACGACGTGGAGGAACTTCCCCATGGGCCGCACCCCGACAACAGGCGCCGTGACCATCGGCACCGCCCCGGACTCCTGGGGCGTCTGGTTCGCCGAGGACCCGCTGCAGACCCCCGCCGCCCGCTTCCTCGACGAGGTCGTCGACGCCGGCTACGAGTGGATCGAGCTGGGGCCGTACGGCTACCTCCCGACCGACCCCGCCGAGCTCTCCGACGAGCTCGAGAAGCGTCGGCTCAAGGTGTCCGCCGGCACGATCTTCGCCGCCCTGCACCGCCCCGACCACTACGACGAGGCGTGGGCGCAGGTCGAGCAGGTCGCCAAGCTCACCCAGGCCATGGGCGGCACCCACCTCGTGGTGATCCCCGGCCAGTGGCGCAGCGACAAGACCGGCGAGCAGATCGAACCGCGCGAGCTGGACGAGGACGGCTGGGCCCGCCTCGCCGCCGGCATGGACCGCCTCGGCCGGGACGTGCGCAACGGCTACGGCCTGCAGATCGCGGTCCACTCCCACGCCGACACCCACATCGACACCCACGCCGAGGTCGACCGGTTCCTCGAACTGACCGACCCCGACGTGGTGAAGCTCTGCCTCGACACCGGGCACGTGTCGTACTCCGGTGGCGACAACCTGAAGATCATCGCCGACCACCCCGACCGGATCGCCTACGTCCACCTCAAGCAGGTGGACCCGGCGATCGTCGCCAGGGTGAAGGCCGAGGACCTCCCGTTCGGCGAGGCCGTCAAGCTGGGCGCCATGGTCGAGCCGCCGCACGGGATCCCGGCCATGCCGCCGATCCTCGAGGCGCTCGAGGGCCTCGGCCGCGACCTCTTCGCGATCGTCGAGCAGGACCTCTACCCGGTGGCCTTCGACGCACCCCTGCCGATCGCCACCCGCACCCGCACGTACCTCAACTCCTGCCGCTAGACCTTCGCCGTTCGAACGCCGGATCGGCTCGGCACACCAGAGAGGAACGGATCGATGGAGATTCGCACTGCGACGGGGAGCGTGACCCCGTGAGTCACAGCGTGCAGAGCGCCACGGGACAGGAACCCCCGACCACGCACTCGGGCGGGAAGGCCACCTCGGCCGACGACCGCGTCCAGCGCCGCTCCGTGCTGGCCTCGCTGATCTCCCGTCCGGAGATCGGGTCGCTCATCGGAGCGATCGCCCTGCTCGTGCTGTTCCTCGCCGTGGCCCCGACGCTGCGTTCGGGCGCGAGCATCTTCACCGTGCTCTACTCCAGCTCCACGATCGGCATCATGGCCGTCAGCGTGGCGCTGCTGATGATCGGCGGGGAGTTCGACCTCTCCGCCGGTGTCGCGGTGACGACGGCGTCGTTGACGGCGGCGACCACGGCCTACCAGCTGCACCTGAACATCTGGGTCGGCGTGCTGATCTCGCTCGTCGTGGCCCTGGCCGTCGGCCTCTTCAACGGGTGGTTGTTCGTCCGGACGGGGTTGCCGAGCTTCATCATCACCCTCGGCTCGTTCTTCATGCTGACCGGTCTGAACCTGGGCGTGACGAAGGTCGTCTCCGGCGGGGTGTCCTCGCCGACGATCACCGACATGGCCGGGTACTCCTCGGCCAGGGCGTTCTTCAACTACTCCCTGCCGGTGGGCAACGGACTGCGGGTGCCGATCATCTTCTGGGTCGTCCTCGTGGTCGTGGCGACGTGGATCCTGCTGCGGACCCGGGTCGGGAACTGGATCTTCGCCGCCGGCGGGGACCCGGCTGCCGCCCGCGCGGTCGGTGTCCCGGTGAAGGCCGTGAAGATCGGCCTGTTCATGGGCGTCGGGTTCACGGCGTGGCTGCTGGGGATGCACAACCTGTTCGCCTACTCCAACGTCCAGTCGGGCAACGGCGTCGGCAACGAGCTGTTCTACATCATCGCGGCCGTCGTCGGCGGTTGCCTGATGACCGGTGGGTACGGCTCGGCGATCGGTGCCGCGATCGGCGCGCTGATCTACGGGGTCGTCACCAACGGCATCGTCTACGCGGGGTGGAACGCGGACTGGAACAAGCTGTTCCTGGGCGCGATGCTCGTCATCGCGACCGTGGTCAACCTCGTGGTGAAGAACCAGGCGGCGAAGAGGTGAACGCGATGACAGGTCCCGACAGCGGCCAGCAGGCTCCCAACCAGGAGATCCTGCGCCTGGACGACGTGGGCAAGAAGTACGGCAACGTGCACGCGCTGCGCGGGGTGACGCTGTCCGTGCGCCAGGGTGAGATCACCTGCGTGCTGGGGGACAACGGCGCCGGGAAGTCCACGCTCATCAAGATCATCGCCGGGTTGCACACGCACTCCGACGGGGTCCTCACCGTGAACGGTGAGGAGGTGCACTTCTCCTCCCCGCGCGACTCGCTGGAACGGGGGATCGCGACGGTCTACCAGGACCTGGCGCTGGTGCCGCTGATGTCGATCTGGCGCAACTTCTTCCTCGGCCAGGAGATGCGCAAGGGCTGGGGTCCCTTCGCCAGCCTGGACGTGAAGTCGATGGTGCGGATCACCGGTGAGGAACTGACCAAGATGGGCATCTCGGTGCCCGACCTGGACCGTCCGGTGGGGGCGCTCTCCGGTGGTCAGCGCCAGTGCATCGCGATCGCCCGGGCGATCTACTTCGGGGCGAAGGTGCTGATCCTGGACGAGCCGACGGCCGCGCTGGGCGTCAAGCAGTCCGGGGTGGTGCTCAAGTACGTCGCGAAGGCCCGTGACGCGGGACTCGGGGTCATCTTCATCACCCACAACCCCCACCACGCGTACCTGGTCGGCAACCACTTCGTGATCCTCAACCGCGGCAACGTGTCCCTGGACTCCTCCCGCGCGGAGATCTCGCTGGACCAGTTGACCAACGAGATGGCCGGGGGCGCCGAGCTCGAAGCCCTCAGCCACGAACTGTCGGCCGTCACCGCGGCGACCGACAAGCTCTGACCCGAAGACCCCGCGAGACCCCGCAAGACCCCGAGAAGCACGAGAAGGAGAGACGACCCGTCATGAGCACCTCGACCACCACCGCCCTGGAACCGGACAGCGCCCGGGCGGGCTACGACCGGGACCGCGCCGTGCGGGTCGCCGTGCTCGGGGTCGGCATGATGGGCCAGGACCACGCCCGGCGGTTGGCGACGCTGACCGCGGGCGCGGAACTGGTCGCCGTCAGCGACGTCGACGCGGCGCGGACCGACGCCGTGGCCGCCGAGTTCGGGGTCCGGGCCATCCACGACCCCAAGGCCGCGATCCTCGACCCCGAGGTCGACGCCATCGTCATCGCCACCCCGGGTTTCACCCACGAGGACCTCGTGCTGGTGGCGCTCGAGGCCGGCAAGCCCGTCCTCTGCGAGAAGCCCCTCACGACCTCGCCGGAGACGTCGCGGCGGATCGTCGAGGCCGAGGCGGCCCTGGGTCGCCCGCTCGTGCAGGTCGGTTTCATGCGTCGCTTCGACGCCGGGTACCAGCAGCTGCGGGGGCTCGTCGAGTCCGGTGAGTACGGTCGGACGCTGTTCCTGCACTGCGCCCACCGCAACGCGACGACCCCGCCGAACTTCTCCTCCGAGATGCTCGTCCTCGACTCCGTCGTGCACGAGGTCGACATCGCCCGCTACCTGACGGGGGAGGAGATCGTGGCGATCCGCGTCATCGCGCCGCGGTCGACGAGCGCCGCCCCCGAAGGGCTGCGGGACCCGCAGTTCGTCATCATGGAGACCGAGTCCGGGATCCTCGTGGACGTCGAGATCTTCGTGAACACCACCTTCGGCTACGAGGTGCGCACCGAACTCGTGGCCGAGAAGGGGCAGGCGCGCATCGGCCTGCCCGAGGGCATGGTCACCCAGTCCGGCCAGGGCTGGGGGGGCAGCATCCCCAAGGACTTCAAGGAACGGTTCGGCGCCGCCTACGACGTGGAGTTCCAGCGCTGGATCGACGCCGTCCGCTCCGGGGCGAACGTCGACGGGCCGGGCGTCTGGGACGGCTACGCGGCGGCCGCGGTGTGTGCCGCCGGGGTGGAGTCCCTGCGCACCGGGGAGCGCGTCGAGATCGACCTGGGGGTGAAACCGTGAGCCTGGCTCCCGGGTTCGTCGCCGACGCCGTACCGCGCAACGCGGACCTGCAGATCGCGCTCGACACCTACATGTTCCGCGAGGTGCCGCTGCTGGACCTCCCCGGACTGGTCGCCGACCTCGGCTACGAGTGGATCGAGCTCTCGCCGCGCGAGGACTTCATCCCCTTCTTCCGCCACCCCCGGGTCGACCTCGCGACCGTCCGGAAGTTCCGGTCCGCCCTGGACGCGGCCGGGGTCGGGGTGGCCTCCACGCAGTTCGTGCAGCGGTGGTCCGGTCCGGGCGAGGACGAGCGCAAGCAGGCCGTGCGCAACGTGAAGCGCATCCTTGAGGTGACGACGGAACTCGGCGTCCCCGTGGTGCAGAGCGAGTTCAACGGTCGCCCGGAGCTCCCCGAAGCCAGCGAGGCGCGGTTCTTCGACTCCCTCGAGGAACTGCTCCCGCACTTCGAGGAGAAGGGGATCGAACTGCGCCTCGAACCGCACCCCGACGACTTCGTCGAGGACGGCTACCGGGCCGTCGACCTCGTCCGGGGTCTGGACCAGCCCTGGATCGGGTTCGTCTACTGCACCCCGCACACCTACCACCAGGGCGGCGACGGCCCGGGGATCATCCGCTACGCGGGTGACCTGGTCCGCCACGTCCACGTGGCGGACAGCTTCGACTTCCGGGCCTCCAGCGGGTTGCGCTACATCGTCAACCCGCCGGGTTCCACCGCACGGATCCACCAGCACCTAAACATCGGCGAGGGTGAGGTCGACTTCGACGGCATCTTCTCCGCTCTGGGTGAGGTCGGGTTCTCCGGAGCCCTCTGCTCCAGCGTCTTCGCCTGGGAGGAGAAGGCCGAGGAGTCCAGCCGCTCCATGCGCCAGCGGATCCAGGAGTTCGTCGACCGCTGGTGATCGACCGGTGACCCACCCACCCGGGTGGGTCACCCCACGGATGCACCGCCCGGCCCGGCCGTCGGCGCAGGTGAGCACGACCAACAGGCCGGACTGAGTCACCCGCACGGTGCGGGTGACGCCTGTCGACGAGGATGGGAACGACATGAAGACGTCTCGTGGAGGACTCCGCACCGCAGCAGTTCTGGCGGTCGCGGCGCTCGGGCTGGCGGCCTGCAGCAGCACCGGTGGTGCCGAGAAGAGCGGTGACGACGCCAGTGGTGGGGCCGTCGCCAGCACGCCGAAGTTCAAGGTCGCCCTGATCACGCACGCTTCGGCGGGTGACACCTTCTTCGACATCATCCGCAAGGGGGCCGACGCCGCCGCGGCGAAGGACAACATCACCTACCAGTACTCCAACAACGACAACGCGGCGCAGCAGGCGACGCTCATCCAGAACGCCGTCGACTCCAAGGTCGACGCCATCGCGGTCTCGATGCCGAACGCCTCGGCCCTCACGACCGCGCTGGCGAACGCCAAGGCCGCGGGCATCCCCGTGGTCGCGTTCAACGCGGGGTTCAACGACTGGCAGTCCCTCGGGGCCATCGGGTACTTCGGTCAGGACGAGGCCATCGCCGGCAAGGCGGCGGGCGCGCGCCTGGGCACCGACGGCGCGAAGAAGGTCCTCTGCGTCATCCAGACCCAGGGACAGGTCCAGCTCGAGGACCGCTGCAAGGGCGTGGCCGCGGGTCTCGGCGGGGCCGGCTCGGTGGAGAACATCTACGTCAACGGCACGGACTCCTCGGCGGTGCAGACGACCCTGACCGCCAAGCTCCAGCAGGACTCGTCCATCGACCACGTCATCACCCTGGGTGCTCCGATCGCGCTGATCGCCACCCAGTCGATCTCGGAGGCGGGCAGCTCGGCCAAGCTGGCGACGTTCGACACCAACGCCGAACTCGTCCAGGCCATCGTGGACAAGAAGGTCGAGTGGGCCGTCGACCAGCAGCCGTACCTGCAGGGGTACGAGGCGATCGACTCGCTCTGGCTGTACCTGAACAACGCCAACACCATCGGCGGTGGGCAGGCGACGCTGACCGGGCCCGCGTTCATCGACTCCAGCAACATCGACGCGGTGTCGAAGTACGCGAAGGCCGGCACGCGCTGACCTGACGCGGATCGGACCACCGGACCCCGGCAGGGTTTCCCTGCCGGGGTCCTCCCGCGTCCGGGGTCGGCGGGAGCCCGGCCTGGCGCAACGCGAGATGGGTGGTTGGCTGGTCCCATGCGCATCTTCTTCACCGGCGGCAGTGGCAAGGCCGGACACCACGTCGCCCCGTTCCTGGCCTCCCAGGGCCACCAGGTCACCAACGCCGACCTCACCCCGCTGCGCCACCCCGACGTCACCGACCTGCGCGTCGACCTGACCGACGCCGGCCAGGTCTACTCCGCGATGGCGGGCATGCCGACGATGGCCGACCTCGACGAGCTGGGCCCGGCCGCGGCCGAGGGTTCGGCCTACGACGCCGTCGTCCACTTCGCGGCGATCCCCGCGATCCTCATCGCCCCGGACGCCACGACGTTCGCGACGAACATCCTGGCGCACTACAACGTGCTGGAGGCCGCGACCCGGCTCGGCATCCGCAAGGTGGTCTTCGCCTCCTCGGAGACGACCTACGGCATCTGCTTCGCCCGCGGCGAGCGCAAACCGCTGTACCTGCCCGTCGACGAGGACCACCCCGTCGTCCCGGAGGACTCCTACGCGATGTCCAAGGTGGCGGGGGAGGTCGTCTCGCGCTCCTTCCAGGCCCGGACCGGCGCGGACGTCTACGGCTTCCGGATCAACAACGTCATCGAGCCCCACGAGTACGCCGAGAAGTTCCCGCCCTTCCTGGCGGACCCGGCGTTGCGCCGACGCAACATCTTCTCCTACATCGACACCCGCGACCTGGGGCAGATGACCCTGCGCGCACTCGAGACCGACGGCCTCGGGTTCGAGGTGTTCAACGTGGCCAACGACGACACGTCCGTCGCGGCGAGCACCCAGGAGCTCCTCGACACCTTCTACCAGGGGGTCGAGGTCCGCCGGGACCTGGGGCGGAACGAGACCCTCTACAGCATCGACAAGGCGCGCCGACTGCTCGGTTACGAGCCGCAGCACTCCTGGCGCGACGTGCTGGCCGACCCCCGCGCCTGACGCGGGGCGACCCGTTCACGACTGCGCGACCCACTCGCTGAAGGTCTGCCGCCCTCGGTCGGCGTCGGGGCCGGGCAGGATCGTCCCGTCCCGCAGCGCCTTCCCGAACCCGCCCGGCAGCGGCACCGCGACCACCGGCCCCCTGCGGCCGGTGGCGCGGGCGTAGGCGCGGACCATGTCGACCAGGCGCAGGACCTCGGGTCCGCCGAGGTCCCGCACGCGCCCGGCGGCCCCCTCCCCGGCGAGTTCGACGAGGCGTTCGCCGACCTCCCGCGCCGCCACGGGCCGGGAACGCATGACGGGGACGAGGCCGACGGGGCCGAGGGTGGCCTGACCGAGGACCTGCTCCGCGAACTCGTGGAACTGGGTGGCGCGCAGCACCGTCCAGGGCACGCGGCTCCGGGTCAGGAGTTCCTCCTGCAGGGCCTTGCCGGCGTAGTAGCCGAACGGCGCGCGCTCGGCGCCGACGATCGACAGCGCCACGTGGTGCCCGACCCCGGTGGCCTCCTCCGCGCGCAGCAGGTTGAGCGTCACCGCCCGGAAGAACTCCCGCGAGGTGGCTGCCGACCGCGTCCCGACCGAGGAGACGTCGACGACGACGTCGGCCCCCTCCAGCGCGGGTCGCAGGCCCGATCCGGTGACGAGGTCGACGCCGGTGGCCCGCGACAGGACGACGGTGTCGTGTCCCTGCTCCCGGGCCACGTCCACGACGTGGCGTCCGACGGTGCCGGTTCCCCCGGCGACGGCGATCTTCACGGGCTGACCTCCTGGGACGGTGTGCTCACGTCCTCCTGACGACGCGGCGGGCCGGAGTGTGAGGTGGCCCGACGACCGGGCAGGCTGTCCGCTCACGAGGAGCGGGAGGAGCCGGGATGGGTGAGGTCCCCGAGGAGCGTCGGCGGTTGGTGTCGTCGGCCTACCGGATGCTCGGCACGATCGCGGAGGCCGAGGACGCCGTCCAGGAGACCTACGTCCGCTGGTACCGCCTGAGCGACGCCGAACGAGCCGCGATCGGGAACCCGCAGGGGTGGCTGACCCGGGTCGCGGGCCGGGTCTGCCTGGACGTCCTGGGCTCCGCCCGGCAGCGCCGCGAACGCTACGTCGGGGAGTGGTTGCCGGAACCCGTTCCGGCGCAGTTCTTCTCCGGCTCCCGCGACGGGGCCGAGGACCCGTTGGACCGGATCACCTTCGAGGAGTCGGTGAGCACCGCCGTCCTCGTCGTCATGGAGGCGATGACCCCGGCCGAGCGGGTCGCCTTCGTCCTGCACGACGTGTTCGGCCTGCCCTTCCCCGAGATCGCGCTGGTCGTCGGGCGCACCCCGGCCGCGGTGCGCCAGCTGGCGTCCTCGGCGCGGCGGCGGGTGCGCGAGCACGACGCCGTCGGGGGCGACCGCCGCGAGCACGACGCCGTCGCCCGGGCCTTCGCCCGGGCCGCCGGGACCGGGGACCTCGCCGCGCTCGCAGCCCTGCTCGACCCGTCGGTCACGGTGCGCTCCGACGGTGGGGGTGTCGTCAGCGCGGCCCGTCGACCGGTGCGCGGCGTCGACGACGCCGCCCGGTTCCTCCTCGGGATCGCCCGCAAGAACCCGGGGACGGTGGCCGTCGAGGAGGTCACCGGCGACGGGCTCGCCTACCGCTTCGAGCAGGGCCCCGACGTCCGGGCCCTGCTGAACCTCCGGGTGCGGGCCGGTCTCGTCACCGACGTCTGGATCCAGCTGAACCCCGCCAAGCTCGGCACGTGGAGAGCCACCGGCGCGGGCTGACTACCCGAGGCTGTCGACGGTGTCCAGGACGGTGCTGACCACGTCCCGGGGGCGCCACCCCAGGACCGTGCGGGCCGCCCCGGTGGCGATGACCGGAGAACCGGGCAGGGCGAGATCGGGTGCGGCGCGGTCGGCCACGACCCGGCTGAGCCACTCGAGCGTCACGGCCGGCCCCGCGCTCGCCAGGAACCGGCGCCCCACCGCCCCGGGATCGTCCAGCGCCCGCACGTGCAGGTCCACGACGTCACGCACGTCGACGATCCCGAACGCCCGTCCCGGATCGCCGACGGGTCGGCCCTCGACCAGCGCGGCGACCATCGCGACCGAGGCCGAGAGGCGCGGGGACAGCGTCGGGCCGAAGATCCCGGTCGGGTTCACCACGGCCAGTTCTGGTCCGCCGTCGGCCACGAACGCCCACGCGGCCCGTTCGGCCAGCGCCTTGGACCGGACGTAGGGCGGGGCGGTGACGTCGTCACCGTCCGTCCAGTCCGCTTCGGTGAACGGTCCTCCGCTGCTGCGGGAGTAGCCGACCGCCGCGAACGACGACGTCAGGACGACCCGGCGGACGCCCTGCTCCCGGGCGGCGCGCAGGACGCGGAGTGCGCCCTCCCGGGCCGGCCGGATGACGTCGTCAGGGTTCTCGGGTTGTCGCGACGGGAACGGTGAGGCGTGGTGCAGGACCCCGTCCGCGCCGGCCAGCGCCTCGTTCCAGCCGTCGTCGACGTCGAGGGTCGCCGTCGCGAACTCCAGCGCCGTCGCGTCGACGCCGGCCCGGTCCACCGCCGCGAGCACGACGTCCCTCCCCTCCGGGCCGCGGACGAGTGCCCGGACGCGTTCGCCGTCGGCGAGCAGGCGGACGAGCGAGTGGTTCCCGACGTGACCGGTCGCCCCGGTCACCACGATGGTGCGGTCCACGGTGTTCTCCTTCAGAATCTGGTGAGGACCTCGGTCACGGCGGCGACGGCGCGTTGTTCGGCGTCGGCGTCCCCGCGCACCCGGGCGTCCCACAGGTCGGTCTTGCGGTGCAGGTACTCGGCGCGGACCCGGAGCCGGGCGATCTCGGCCTCGACGCGGGCTGCCTGCGCGCTGAACAGGTCACGTTGCGCGGCAGCGGATTCCGCGTCACCACGCGCGAGCAGGTCGAGGTAGCGGCGCAGGTCGGCGACTCCGACGCCGGCCGAGCGCAGGCAGGCCAGCGCCTCGATCCGGGCGGCCGTGGCCTCGTCGTAGCGTCGGTGCCCGCTGTCGACGTCGCGCGGGACCGGGCCGAGCAGGCCGATCTTCTCGTAGTAGCGGAGCGTGGGTTCGCTGAAACCCGATCGTGCCGCCATCTCGGCGATGCTCAGGTCGTCGACTCGTGTGCGCACAGGGAGATCCTGCGCGCCCTCAAGCGCTTGAGGTCAAGCGTCCTCAGCCCGCCGAACGCACCCACGCGCTGAACGAGCGCAAGGATCCCGAACCGGGTCGGCGCAGCCACGGCCACGGGTGGCGGGCGACGACGTCCGCCCGCGCCGACCGACGGGCGAACCCGGGGACGGGGGCGTGGGTGACGGCCAGACGGCGTCCGGCCAGTTCCGCCACGGGGTCGCCGAGGTGCACGTCGCAGCCGAGTTCCGCCAGGGTCTCGGCGAGGAAGACGAGTCGCTTGCCGGACAACCGCAGGCGGGCCAGCAACGGCTCGTCGAACACGAAGACCGCGGGGAGGTCCGGGTGCGCGAGCAGGGCCGGGTCGGTGTCCCCGAGGGACTCCGCCGTCAACCAGACCGTGTCGGGTTCCCCGGTGACCTCCGGTGACCGGGGGCCGGCGTCGGTGGGACCGCCCGCCAGCGCGTCCGGGGCCTCGGCGCGGGGGCCGGCCTCGGTGTCCGGCCACTCCTGGACGGGGCAGGCCCGCTGCAGGGGGCAGCTGCGGCACAGACCGGGTGCGCGCTTCTCGACCTGCCAGCGGCTGAAGCCGTAGACCTTGCCCGTCCCGGTCCCGACCGCCCACTGCCAGCCGAGGCGGTTGGCGGCCTGGGAACCGTCGAGCAGGTGGCGGTACATCTCCTGCGCGCCCTCGCGCCAGTCCGCCCCGGCCCGCACCGACCACTGCGACGCCAGCCACATCCGGGTCTGGTTCACCAGCCAGCCGTCCTCGTGCAGTTCCGCGGTGGTCGCCGCGACGCACGCCATCTCCTGCGGCCACGGCTCGCGGGGCCAGGCCTGCGCCGGGACGGGAGCCTCGAAGCGCAGGGCGTCCGCCGTGCGGTGGCCGAGGCGGGCGTAGAGGTGGCGCGCGTACTCCTGCCAGAGCAGTTCGTCGCGGAACTTCGAGCGGTCCCGGGCCGGTGCGTCGGCGGCCGCCGCCCACACGGCGGGCAGGGGGAGGAGGCCGTGGCGGATGTAGGGGGAGAGCCGCGTCGCGCCGCGGCGCTCCCGCGGGAACACCTCGTTGCGGCGGGCGGCGTAGCCGGTCAGGTCCAGCGTGGCGAGCGCGGTGTCGGCGGCGGTCTGCCCGCCGCGCACCGGGGACACCGCCACCTCCTCGTCCGGGGCCTCGCAGGTCAGGTGCCCGAGGTGGGTGGCGACCCAGGCGCGCACGGCGTCGCGCTCGGTCGGCGGGGGAGGCAGGAGGGGCACCGGCCCATCGTCGCCCCGGCGGGCGGGGTCGGCACCCGGCGCCGCGGTCAGCCGGTGGACGCCGGTGCGGGCCCCGTCGTCCGGCGGACCGCGAGCGTGGCGGCGACCCGGTGCACGCGGCCCCCCTGGCCGCCGCCGGCGAGGCGTTCGGTGACGAAACGCCCGCTCTGGACGCCGATGGCGAAGGTCCCGTTGTCGACCGACGTCAGGGACAGGTGGCGGATGGCGGCGAGGTAGGTGTTGTCGTAGCCGATGACCGACAGGTCCCCGGGAACGCCGAGCCCCAGGTCGTGCGCCGCCGACAGGGTGCCGATGGCCGCCAGGTCGTTGTAGGCGAAGATCGCGGTCGGGCGCTCACGGCTCTCGAGGACCCGCCGGGCAGCGGCGTACCCGCTCTCCTCACCCGTGCCGCCGGCCACGACCGACGCCGGCAGGCCGGCGTCTGCGAGGGTCCGCTCGAACCCCTCGGCGCGCAGCGAACCCACCCGTCCCGGACCGCGCAGGTGCACCATCCGGTGGTGACCGAGGTCCAGCAGGTGCCGGGTCGCGCTGGTCGCGCCGGCCCCGTCGTCGTTGACCACCACGTCGGCGTCCAGGTCGCCCGGTTCGTAGGTCCCGGCGAGCACGATCGGCAGGCCGGCGCTCGCGGCCCGGCGCAGCTCCTGGTCGTCGTCGGTGGTGCCGACGACGACGACCGCGTCGACCCGCTGCGAGCGCAGCTGGTCCACCGCCGAGCGCCCGACCCGCCGGGAGGTGAAGGAGTCGGCGAGCACGGGCGCCAGCCCGGCGCCGTCGAGGGAGGCGGTCAGGCCGGCGAGGAGCTCGACGAACCAGGGGTTGCGCAGGTCGTTGAGCAGGACCCCGACCGTGCCCGACCGCGGCTGGGCCAGCGCCCGGGCCAGCCGGTTCGGGTGGTAGCCCAGCTCCTCCGCCGCCGCCCGCACCGAGGCGCGGCGGGCCTCGCTCACCCCGGGGTCCCCCCGCAGCGCCAGCGAGGCCAGCGACTTCGACACCCCGGCCCGCTCGGCCACGTCCCGGATCGTGGGCATCCGCGGTGCCGGCGTGCGTCCGTCGCGGTGTTCCACGGGGGCAGCTTAGGGGCAGACACGTGGATCGCTGGACGCTAATCTGGACCGGTCCACACCTGTCCAGTCGCTCAGCGAGGAGCACCGTGTCCACCTCCACGACCCACCCGGTCCCGGCGGCACCCCCGGCCGGGTCCCCGGCCTCCCCGACGTCCCTGCCGAAGTTGTCGATGAACGTCACCACCACCTTCTTCGGCAACGTCGTCCAGGACATCGCCGTCGCCAGGCAGGCCGGGTTCGGGGGCATCGAACTGCAGAGCCCCAAGCTCTACCGCTACCTCGACGCGGGTTTCTCGGTGCACACGCTGCCGCCCCTCCTGGAAGGCCTCGAGGTGACGGGCCTCGGCGCGGTCCTCGACGCCGAGCGCCAGGGCGCTGCGCGGGAGGACTTTCTCGCCGAGGTGCGCCGCATGTGCTCGATCGCCGCCACGCTCGGCGCCCCGATCGTCCAGCTCTGCACCGGTCCGGTGGACGTCCGCGTGGTCAAGGACCACCGCGCGGGAACCCTGGCCGACGACGACGCCCGCTACCGCGCGACCCTGGGGATGGACGAGGCCGAGGCCGTCGCCGTGACCGCGGGCAACGTCCGCGAGGCCGCCGACATCGCCGCCGACCACGGCCTCGAGCTCTACCTCGAACCCCTCGCCTGGGCCCGGCTCAACCACTGCCGCCACGCGCTGCGGATCATCGAGACCGCCGGGCGGCCCAACGTCGGGATCGCGCTGGACACCTGGCACTTCTGGTCCACGGGGGACACCCTCGAGGAGGTCGCCGCCCTGCCGCCGGAACTCATCAAGGCCGTCCACCTCTCCGACGGTCTCGACCTCGACCGCGAGCACGACGTCGCCGACCAGGGCGTGCACCGCAACGTCGTCATCGGCGGGGGAGCGATCCCGTTGCAGCAGTGGGTCGACGCGATCAAGTCCACGGGCTACGACGGCTGGTGGGTCTCGGAGATGTTCTCCGACCGCGCCAACGAGCACGATCCGCTGGTGGTGGCGACGACCATGCGCAACCTGCTCGCCATCCTGGTCGGCTGAGCCCCGTGCAACGCTTCGCCCTCGTCGGTGCCGGGTTCATCGGCTCCGTCCACGCCCGCAACCTCGCCGCGCACCCGGACGTCGACCTCGTCCTCGTCTACGACATCGACGAGGCCCGCGCCCACGACCTCGCCCGCCGTCACCGCTCGCGGGCCGCCGGCGATCTCCGTGAGGTCTTCGACGCCGACCACGTCGACGCGGTGTTCATCGCCTCTTCCACCGACACCCACGCCCAGCACCTGCGCGCGGCCGCCGACGCCGGCCTGGCCGTCATCTGCGAGAAACCCCTCGCTCCCGACATCGCCGCGGCGCGCGACGTCGTCGCGCACGTCCGCCGCAGCGGGGTGCCGGCCATGCTCGACTTCAACCGCCGCTTCGACCGCGACCACGCCGCGCTCCGTCGCGTGGTGGCGGAGGGGGGCGTCGGGGAGGTCGAACTCCTGCAGCTGACGTCGCGCGGCCCTTCCCTCCCGCCCATCGAGTACCTCGAGGTCTCCGGGGGCCAGTTGCGCGACCAGACCGTGCACTTCTTCGACCTCGCGCGGTGGATCAGCGGTCAGGACCCGGTCTCGGTCTCCGTCACGGGTTCCGCCCTGGCCGATCCCCGCATCGCGCGCTTCGGCGACGTCGACACCTCGGTGGCCGTGCTGACCATGCCCTCGGGGGCGCTCGTGCAGATCGACAGCGTCCGGCGCACCGGGTACGGCTACGACGAGCGCATCGAGGTCATGGGGTCCACGGGGCTGGTGGAGTCCCGCCGTCACCACCGGGGAAACGTCGTGCACTACGGCGCGACCGGGGTCGTCGCCGACGCGTTGCCGCCGGGCTGGTTCGAGCGGGTCGAACCGACCTACGCCGCCACGCTGGCCGCCTTCGTCGACGCGCTGGAGCGGGGGACCACCCCGCCCGTCACGCTGGAGGACGGTCTCGCGGCCCAGGCCGTGGCCGACGCGGCCACCCGCGCCCTGGCCAGCGGACGGACGGAGACCATCGCCTACCCGTGACGGGACGCCCTGCGCGACAGGGCGTCCCGTCCGTCCGGGCCGCCGCTCAGACCCCGGCGGCCCGGGCGGCGTCCTTGAGGACCTCCGCCGCCACCTCCAGGCCCTCGATCCGCCCGAGGGAGGTGTCCTCGTGCTCGATGTTCACGGCCATGTCCGGGTCGACCTCGTGCAGGACGCGCAGGAACTCGGCCCAGAACGCGGTGTCGTGGCCCCTGCCGAGGGCGACGAAGTCCCACGCGGATTCCTTCGGCCACTCGTTGACCCACTCGTCGCCCCCGAGGTTCGTGCGGTCCTCGGAGGGGTCGAGGCGACGGAACCGGTTGTCCAGCACGCCGTAGACCGCGGCGGCCGGGTTGATCCGCACGTCCTTGGCCGCGGCGTGGAACACCAGCGGACCGAAGTCGCGGACGACGGCGACGGGGTCCATCTGCTGCCAGAACAGGTGCGAGGCGTCGAGTTCGACGCCGACGTGGGTGGCCCCCGTGCGTTCCAGCAGTTCGCGCAGGTTCGCCGGGTTGAAGACGACGTTCTGCGGGTGCAGTTCGAGGGCGACCTTGACGTCGAGGTCGCGACCGAGGGCGTCGATCTCCTTCCAGAACGGGACGGCGACGCTCCACTGGTGGTCGATGACGTCGAGGTCGCGGGAGTTCCAGGCGTTCACCACCCAGGTGGGGCGGGTCGCCCCGGGCTCGGCGCCGGGGAGCCCCGACATGGTGACGACGCGGTGCTGGCCCAGGCGGTTCGCCAGCCGGATCGAACGGCGGACGTCCTCGGCGTGCTGGTCGCCGATGACCCGGTTCGGGTGCAACGGGTTGCCGTTGCAGTTCAGGCCGGCGATCGAGACCCCGGTGCCCTCGAAGGTCCCGAGGAACTCGTCACGCGCGGTGTCGCTGACCAGGATGTCGTCGAAGGTGGGGATGTGGACCGGGGGGAGGAACCCGCCGGAGTTGAGTTCGATGCCCTCCAGCCCGAGGCCGGCGACGACCTCCAGCGCCTCGGGCAGGGAGCGGTCGTGCAGGATCGCGTTGTAGACGCCGAGTTTCACGGTCGGTTCTCCCTCAATCGACGGGGACGGGTTCGCCCGTGCCGTCGGCGGCCCGGGTGACCGCCTCGAGCGCGCGCAGGTTGTGCAGGCCGTGGGCCATCGGCGGCACCACGGGCAGGTCGCCGATCGGGGTTCCGACCCCACCGGCGACCTCGTTGAGGAACGCCCGGCACTGGAAGCTGAAGAAGTCGCTCTGCCCGTGCCCGACGCCGCCGAAGTCCATCGGGAGCCCACCCGCGACGTAGGGGTGCTCGGGGCCGACGAGGACCTGCCGGTAGCCGTTGACCACGCCGGGCGCGGTCGAGTCGGCGATGGTGAACTCACCGGTGCGGTTGAGGTCGAAGGCCCCCGCGCCGTGCTCGGTGAAGATCTCGAAACCCAGTCCGTTGGGCAGGCCGTGCGCGATGCGCGAGACCGAGAACGTCCCGGTCGCTCCGTTCGCGAACGTCGCCGTGAACGTCGCCAGGTCCTCGTTCTCGACGTCCTCGAACTCGGCGCTCACCTCGGTCAGGGCGTGCCCGACGACGGCACCGACCGGTTTCGGCCGGCGCGTCGTGACCTGCGAGAACACCGTGCCCCGCACGGACTCCAGCGGCCCGCAGAAGTACTCGCCGAGGTCGACCAGGTGGCTGCCGATGTCCGCGAGCGCCCCCGACCCCAGACCGCCCCGGTAGCGCCAGCTGATGGGGGCGTTCGGGTTGGCCGCGTAGTCGCACCAGTAGTGGCCGTTGAAGTGGCGGACGGCCCCGAGGTGACCGTTGAGCACCTGCTCGCGCAGGGCGTTGACCGCGGGGGAGCGGCGGAACGTGAAACCCACCGCGGCGACGAGGTCGGGGTGCTGCGCGGCGGCGGCCACCATCGCCTCCGCGTCGGCGACGGAGGGGGCCAGCGGCTTCTCGCAGAGGACGTGCTTGCCCGCGGCGAGCAGCCCCTCGACGATCTCGCGGTGCAGGTGGTTGGCGACGACGACGCTGACCGCGTCGATGTCGTCGGCCTGCGCGACGGCCTGCCAGGACGTCTCGGCGCGCTCGTAGCCGTAGCGCTGCGCCGCAGCGATCGCGAAGGGTTCGTGCGCGTCGGCGACGGCGACCAGGCGGACCGGCGGCAGGCCCTCGCCGTAGCGGCCGCCGGCGAGGGTGGTGGCGGCGCGGTAGCCGGCGAGGTGGGCGCGGCCGGCCATGCCGGCGCCGATCACGGCGACGCCGATCGGGGGGATGGGGGAGGTGGGGGGCATCGGTCGGGCCTCTCGGGAGGGGTCGCGGGTCGGCATCGGCACTGGTGCGACGTGGTTTCAAACCGGTTTGAACGACTGCCGCTAGAATCGGTTCGACCGTCCGCCGTTGTCAAGCGGGCCAGGGAGGGAGTCCGGTGTCCGCTCGACCCACGATCAAGGACGTCGCGGCCCGGGCCGGGGTGTCGAAGGGCATGGTGTCCCTCGCCCTGCGGGGGGCGCCGGGGCCCAGCGCCGAGACGGCTGCCCGCGTGCTGCGGGCGGCCGCCGACCTCGGGTACCGCGCCGATCGCGCGGCGAGCAGCCTCGCGCTGCGGCGCACCCGCCTGCTCGGGATCACCGTGGCCGTCCGCAACGCCTTCCACGCCGAGCTCGTCGAGGAGCTGCAGGACGCCGCGGAGGAGGCCGGCTACGACGTCGTGCTCGCCGCGGTGACCCGCACGCGGGGGGAGCGGGCGGCGGTCGAGACCCTGCTGGACTCCCGCTGCGAGGCGCTGCTGCTGCTCGGGCCGGAACTGCCCGGTGCGGAGCTGGCGGAGCTGCGGCGACGCGTCCCCGTCGTGGTCCTGGGACGGCGGCCGCGCCTCGCGGACCCCGGGTCGCCGGGGCCCGACGTCGTGCGCGCCTCCGACGAGGTCGGGACGCGGCTGCTGGTCGAGCACCTGGTCGACCTGGGTCACCGGGACCTGCTGCACGTCTCGGGCGGCGCGGGGGACATCGCCGCCGACCGCCGCGCCGGGTTCGAGGCCGCCGTCGCGGCCGCCGGGGTGCGCGGGCGGGTCGTGGAGGGGGCCTTCGACGAGGAGGGCGGGGCGGCCGCCACCCGGCGGGTCCTGGGTGGGGGGTGGACGGGGACGGCGGTGGTGGCCGCCAGCGACCGGATCGCGCTCGGCGTCCTCGACGTCCTCCTGCGGGAGGGGATCGCGGTCCCCGGGCGGGTGTCGGTGACCGGCTACGACGACAGCCTCCTGGCCCGGTTGGGGCACGTGCGGCTGACGTCGGTGAGTCAGGACGCGGCCGGGCAGGCGGCGTGCGCGGTGCGGGCGGCCGTGCGGCGCCTGGACGGCGAGGACGATCCGGGCCCCGCCGACGTCGTCCTCGTCCCGCGGCTGGTGGTGCGGGACACGACCGGTCCAGTCATGTCAAAATGACAGGACAAATTACCCGGAGGTTCTCGTGCCCCTGCTCCGCTTCGACCTCGTCGCCGGCCGTCGCCCCGACGAGGTCGCCACCCTGCTCGACGCCGCCCACACCGCCGTGGTCGAGGCGTTCGGCGTCCCCGACGGCGACCGGTACCAGGTCGTCCACCAGCACCCCGAGGGCGAACTCGTCGTCCACGACACCGGCCTCGGCATCGAGCGCACCCGCGACGTCATCGTGCTGCAGGTGACCAGCCGCCCCCGCCCGCGCGCGCAGAAGGAGGCGTTCTACCGCCTGCTCGTCGAGCAGCTGCGCACCCGCTGCGGGACCGCACCCTCCGACGTCGTCGTCTCGGTCGTGGAGAACTCCGACGCCGACTGGTCCTTCGGCCACGGCCGCGCCCAGTTCCTCACCGGGGAGCTCTGAGCCGGCGCGGCGGGACGCGGCGGCGCTGGTCCCCGGGGGCGGTCGTGTGCCACGCTGACAGGCAGCACAACTGAACACACGGCCGCTTCCCCCGGGCGGGAGAGCCCCACCGGTCCCACCGGTGGGCACCGAAGGAGCAACCACCCCGGAACCTCTCAGGTCCACGTACCGCCACGGGCAGGCCGCTCTGGAGAGCAGGACCCCTGGGTCCTCACCGACGGGGAAAGCCCTGCCCCGCAGGGTGAAGCTCTCAGGTTCCGCGACAGAGGGGGTCCAGCACGCGACCGCACCGCGCGGTCGCGACGAGAGGAGCCCCGTGAACACCCAGGTCAGCAGCGCGACGGTCAGCCCGACGAGCACGCCCCTCGCCGACGTCCACGCGGCGCTCGGCGCCTCCTTCACCGACTTCGCCGGCTGGCAGATGCCGCTGCGCTACGCCTCCGACCTCGCCGAGCACAAGGCCGTCCGCGAGCGCGCCGGGGTCTTCGACCTCTCGCACATGGGGGAGATCCGGGTCACCGGCCCCGAGGCGGGAGCGGCGCTGGACGCGGCCCTCGTCGGGCGGGCCTCGACCATGCCGATCGGCCGGGCGGCCTACGGGATGCTCGTCGACCACGAGGGCGGGATCGTCGACGACCTCGTGACCTACCGCCTCGGCGAGCAGGAGTTCCTCGTCGTCGCCAACGCCGCGAACGTCGAACCCGTCGTCGTGGCCATCGCCGACCGGTGTCGCCCCTTCGACGTCCACGTCGCCGACGAGACCGCCCGCTGGGCCCTCGTCGCGGTGCAGGGGCCGGCGTCGGTGGCGATCCTCGGACCCCTCGTGGACGTCGACCTCGACGCGCTCGGCTACTACCGCAGCGCGTCCGCCACCCTGCGCGACGTCCCCGTGCTGCTCGCGCGCACCGGGTACACCGGGGAGGACGGTTTCGAGGTGTTCGCCCCGGTCGAGCACGCGGTCACCGTCTGGGACGCGCTGCTGTCCGCGGCCCGGGAGCACGGTGGGGTCCCCGCCGGGCTGGCCTGCCGGGACACCCTGCGCCTGGAGGCGGGGATGCCGCTCTACGGCCACGAACTGACCCGCGAGACCAGCCCGTTCGCCGCCGGCCTCGGCCGTGTCGTGAAGCTGGACAAGGACCCGGGACCGGTCGGGCTCGAGGCGCTGCGACGACTCGCCGAGGTCGCACCCGCCCGGGTGCTGGTCGGCCTGAAGGGATCGGGGCGCCGGGCTCCCCGTGCCGGGTACGCCGTCGTCTCCGACGGGAACCCGGTCGGGGAGGTCACCAGCGGCGCGTTGTCGCCCACGCTCGGCTACCCCGTCGCGATGGCCTACGTCGACGCCGCGCTCTCCGCCCCCGGCACCGCGCTGGCCGTCGACGTCCGCGGTTCCGAACTGCCCGTCGAGGTCGTCGCACTGCCCTTCTACCGTCGGGAGCGCTGACGCGTGAGCGCTCCGCTGTCCGTCTTCGACATGTTCTCCATCGGCATCGGCCCGTCGAGCTCGCACACCGTCGGCCCGATGCGCGCCGCCCTCGCCTTCGCCGAGCACCTCGAGGGAACCGCCGCGCTGGAACGGGTCGTCTCCGTCACCGTCGACCTCTACGGATCGCTGGGGGCCACCGGCCGCGGACACGGCACCGACCGGGCCGTCGTCCTGGGACTGCTCGGTGAACGGCCCGAACTCATCGATCCCGACGCCGTGGGAGGGCTCCTCGACGAGATCCGGCGCAGCGGTCGACTGCGGGTCCTCGGCCGGCACCCGGTGGGTTTCGACCTCGACGGCGACGTCCGCCTGATCGGCCGGACCTCGCTGCCCGCCCACCCCAACGGCATGGTGTTCACGGCCCGCGACGCCGCCGGTGACGTCGTCGCCGAACGCACGTCGTACTCCGTCGGCGGGGGTTTCGTCCGCGACCACCCGCTGGACGCGAGCGAACCCGTCGTGGGGACCGGGGCGGGGTTGCCGCACGGTTTCCGCAGCGCCCAGGAACTCCTCGACCACTGCCGCTCGACCGGCCTCGGGGTCGCGGACCTGGTGCGCCGCAACGAGGAGAGCCTCCGCTCCGGGAACGACGTGGACTCCGGGCTGCTGGACATCTTCGCCGCCATGGCGGCCTGCGTCGACCACGGCCTCGTCACCGACGGAACCCTCCCCGGCGGGCTCGGCGTCCGCCGCCGCGCCCCGCGCCTGCACCGCGAACTCCTCTCCGAGGAGGGGAACACCGCCGCCGACGTCCTGCACGCGATGGACTGGGTCAGCCTCTTCGCGCTCGCGGTGAACGAGGAGAACGCCGCCGGCGGCCGGGTCGTCACGGCCCCGACGAACGGCGCCGCGGGCATCGTGCCTGCCGTGCTGCACTTCTACCGGCGCTTCGTCCGCGGCGCCGACGACGCCGGGACGGTCCGGTTCCTGCTGGCGGCCGGGGGGATCGGGATCATCCTCAAGGAGACGGGTTCCATCTCCGGCGCCGAGGTCGGCTGCCAGGGCGAGGTGGGTTCGGCCAGCGCGATGGCCGCGGCCGGTCTCGCCGAGGTCCTCGGGGGAACTCCCGAACAGGTGGAGAACGCCGCCGAGATCGCCGTCGAGCACCACCTGGGCCTCACCTGCGACCCCGTCGGCGGGCTCGTCCAGATCCCCTGCATCGAACGCAACGCCGTCGGCGCGACCACCGCGATCCACGCGGCCCGCACCGCGATGCGCGGTGACGGCAGCCACGTCGTGAGCCTGGACACCGCGATCGCGACGATGCGCCAGACCGGCGCGCACATGCGCTCGGAGTACAAGGAGACCTCCCTCGGCGGTCTCGCCCTCACCGTCATCGGCCGCCCCACCGTCGGGGTCAACGTCCCCGAGTGCTGACCCCCGGGTCCGGCGCGGAGCGGCGGACGTGGCGGTCGACGGCCTCGGCGAAGGCGGTGACGGCCTTGCGCGCGGGACGTTCGGGGGAGGGACGCGAGGTCGCCAGCGACAACGTCCAGCTCAGCGGCTCACCCGCGAGGGGCTGCTCGTGGCAGCCGGCCCCGACGGGGACCGAACCCGGTACGAACGCCGGGCCGAGACCGGCGGCGACGTAGCGGGGGAACGTCGAGACGTCCGGCACCTCCAGGACCACCCGTCGCGTCGCGCCGACCCGCGCGAACAGCGTGTCGACCTGCAGGCGGTTCGCGAAACCCGGCGGGCCGTCGATCCAGCGGTCCCCCGCGAGGTCCGCCAGTTCCACCGGGGCCGAGGAGGCCAGCGGGTGCCCGGGGGGCAGCAGCAACCGGAAGGCGCTCCGGTCGAGGTGGCGCAGCACGACGCTCGCCGGCGGCCGGAACGGCCAGGACAGGAACGCGACGTCCAGCTCGCCGTCGACGAGAGCGCGCAGCAGACCCCGCGAACCGTCGGCGAAGACCCGCATCGACACCGACACCCGGGGGTTCGCCGTCGTGAACCGCTGCAGCAGCGGGGGCAGGTCCACCGGGTGCATCGTCGTGACGACGCCCACGACCAGCGGCCCGGAGGGTCCACCGTCGGCGTCGAGCACCGCCGAGCGCGCCTCGGAGACCCCGGCGAGCACCCGTCGGGCCTCCGGCAGCAGGGCCCGGCCCGCGTCGGTGACGACGGCGCGGCGTGAGGTGCGGACGAACAGGGCGACGCCCAGGTCCTCCTCCAGCGCCCGCACGACGGTGCTCACCGCGGACTGCGCCGCCCCCAGCCGCCGGGCGGCCGCGCTGATCGTCCCCGCCTCGACGACGGCGAGGAACACCTCCAGCTGACGCAGCTCCACCGCACTCCCATCCCGCTCCATACCGCTCTTCCATCACCGATCCCGATGGATGGTCCCACCGCCCAGCGTTGGAACGGAAGGCTTGATGCGGGCCGGTGCTTGCACGGTCCATGGGATCGAACCGCCGGCACCGTCTCGGCTTCTGGATCGTCGCCTCCGCCTTCGCGACCGCGCTGGCCTTCGCCACCGTGCCGACCCCGCTGTGGGCCCTCTACCGCCAACGCGACGGGCTGCCCACGGTCGTGGTGACCGTCGCCTTCGCGGTCTACGCGGCCGGCGTCGCCATCGCCCTCTTCACCGTCGGGCACCTCTCCGACCACCTGGGCCGGCGTCGCGTCCTCGCCCCCGCCCTCGTGCTCGAGGCCGTCGCCGCGCTCGCCCTCGCGCTCACCCCGAACCTCGCCGTCCTCATCGTCGCCCGCATCGTGACCGGGCTCGCCGTCGGTGCGCTGACCCCCACCGCCACCGCGTACCTCGCCGAGCTCCACGGCCGGACCGCCTCCCGCAGGCCGGGGCTCGGCGCCGTCGTCGCCACCGCCGCCAACCTCGGCGGCCTCGGCCTCGGGGCTCTCGTCGCCGGGTTGCTCGTCGGCCACCTCGGGGACCCGCTGCGGGTCCCGCACGAGGTCTTCCTCGTCCTGCTGCTGCTCGCCGCAGCGGCCGTCGCGCTGCTCGTCCCCGAGACCGTCGATCGCGAGCACCGGCCCTACCGCGTCCAGCGGATCGCCGTCCCGGCCGCCGCCCGGGGCCGCTACCTCGCCGCCGCCCTCGCCGCCTTCGCGCTCTTCGCCGTCCTGGGACTCTTCACCTCCCTCGCCCCCGCCGTCCTGGCCTCCCTCGGGCACCCCGGCCCGGTGACCGGCGGGGCGAGCACCTTCGCCGTCCTCGCGGCGGCGGCGCTCAGCCAGGTCCTCCTCGTCCGCCTGCGCGCCACCCACCAGGTGCGGATCGGGCTGGCCCTCACCGCCCTCGGCGTCGTCGGTCTCGGGGCCGGGGTGGTGCTCGGGCTCGTCGCGGTGTTCCTCGGCGGCGCGGTCGTGGCGGGGGCGGGCGTCGGCGTCCTGCTCAAGGGCTCGCTCACGACGGCGACCTCGCTGGCCCCCGCGGGGGCCAGCGGTGAGGCGGCCGCCGGCATCTTCCTGGCCGGCTACCTCGGGATGGCCGTCCCGGCGCTCGCCGTCGGGTTCAGCAGTTCCGCCGGGGTCGCCTACGACGTCTCGGTCCCCGTCCTCGCCGTCGTCGTGCTCGCCCTCCTGGGCACCGTCGCGGTGGCCCTGCGCCGCAACCCCGCGCCCGACTCCGAACCCGGCTCGGAGCTTGCTGACAGCGGCCCCGCCCAGGTGTCTACTGGTGGCGGCGACGACCGGCAGGAGGTCGCCGCCGGCCCTCGGTGAGGAGGTCCACGTGCGCACCACGAGAACCGCTGCCCCGGACCGTCTCGAGGTCGAGCACCCTCCCCACCCGCACCCCGGCCTGGCCGTCGCGCTGCTCGGGCTGGCCCTGGTCGTCGCCGTCGTCGTGGCGGTGGTCGTCGTCCTCCTCGTCCGCGCCGCCGACGGCGGAGTGCCCGCAGCACCCGGTCTGCCGGGTCTGCCGGGCCACGTCCCGCAGCCGGTCCCCGGCCCGGTGGTCCGCGCCTGACCTGGAACGCTCGACCTGGGACGATGACGCGATGCCCACCCGTCGCCGCACCGACCCCGCCGAAGGCCTCGCCGCCGTCCGCGCCGTGGAGGACCTCTGGGAACGGGGCGAGGAGCCCGCCCGGCCGGTGCTGGCCACCGCCGTGCGGTACTCGCTGGAGGAGCTCGCCGCCCGCTACCCCGGGGGGAGCGTCGAGGTGCGCGTGCCGCCGTTCGCGGCGGTGCAGGTCATCGAGGGCCCGCGACACACCCGGGGGACCCCGCCGGCCGTCGTGGAGATGGACGCCACGACCTGGATCGAGCTCGCGACGGGCCGGACGGAGTTCGACGCGGCCCGGACCGCGGGGCGCGTCCAGGCCAGCGGCAACCGCGCCGACCTCGGCGAACTGCTGCCGCTCGTCCCACCGCGTACCGTTCTCCCGTGAGCGAGCAGGCCCAGACCCCGTCCCCCGGCGACGCGCCGGGGGAGACCCCTCAGGTGTCCCCCGAGGTGTCGCCGGAGCGCGAGGGCACCGCGTTCGTGCAGGTCACCCGTCGTCGGGCGCCCCGGTTCCGCGCCTTCGTCGTCACCGGACTGGTGCTCGCCTTCGTCGTCGCCGCGATCGTCGCGGCCGTGACCCCGGCACGCGACGGCTACTCCCAACGCGCCCTCTTCGGGTACCTGTTCTGCGCGCTGGCCCTGTTCGGGGTCCTGCTGGGGGGTCTGGTGGCCGTGCTCGTGGACCGCCGCACCGGGACCCGGCCCGCCCCCCGCGTGCGGCGCGGCCGCCGTCGTTGACGTCGGTCCCCGGCGCAGTCGTCGACGTCGGTCCCCGACGCAGGGGTGTGACACACTTCGAGCGTGGCCCGCGGTGACGGACGTCTGAACCACGACCTGCTTCCCGGCGAGAAAGGACCTCAGGACGCTTGCGGCGTCTTCGGGGTCTGGGCTCCCGGTGAGGAAGTCTCCAAACTGACCTTCTACGGTCTCTACGCCCTGCAGCACCGGGGGCAGGAGGCGGCTGGCATCGCCGTGAGCAACGGCGAGCAGATCCTCGTCTTCAAGGACACCGGTCTGGTGTCCCAGGTCTTCGACGAGTCCGCGCTGGAGTCCCTCCAGGGGCACATCGCGGTCGGTCACGCCCGCTACTCCACGACCGGTGGCGGCGGGTGGCAGAACGCCCAGCCCACCCTCGGCGACACCGCCGGCGGGACCGTGGCGCTCGCGCACAACGGCAACCTCACGAACCTGTTCGCGCTGCGCGACCTGCAGGCCGAGCGCTACCCGAACTCCGCCCGTCCCGTGCTGCCCGGACGGCCCTCGCCCAGCGAGCTGGCCCGCGGCAACACCACGGACACCGCGATCCTCACGGCCCTCTTCGCCGGGGACCCCGACCACACGCTCGAAGCGACGGCTGCCGAGGTCCTGCCGCACGTGCAGGGCGCCTTCAGCCTCGTCTTCATGGACGAGCACACCCTCTACGCCGCCCGGGACCCCCAGGGCATCCGCCCGCTGGTCCTGGGGCGCCTGGACCGCGGCTGGGTCGTGGCCTCGGAGATCCCCGCGCTGGACATCGTCGGCGCGAGCTTCGTCCGCGAGATCGAACCCGGCGAGCTCATCGCCATCGACGCGGACGGCCTGCGCAGCACCCGCTTCGCCGAGGCCAAGCCCAAGGGCTGCGTCTTCGAGTACGTCTACCTGGCCCGCCCGGACACCGCCATCAACGGCAAGGTCGTCCAGGAGGCCCGCGTCGAGATGGGCCGGGTCCTCGCCCGCGAGCACCCCGTCGAGGCCGACCTCGTCATCCCCACCCCGGAGTCCGGGACGCCCGCCGCCATCGGCTACGCCGAGGAGTCCGGCATCCCCTACGGACAGGGGATGGTGAAGAACTCCTACGTGGGCCGCACCTTCATCCAGCCCAACCAGACGATCCGCCAGCTCGGGATCCGGTTGAAGCTGAACCCGCTCAAGCACGTCGTGGCGGGCAAGCGCCTCGTCGTCGTGGACGACTCGATCGTCCGCGGCAACACCCAGCGCGCCCTGATCCGGATGCTGCGCGAGGCCGGCGCCGCGGAGATCCACGTCCGGATCTCCTCCCCGCCGGTGAAGTGGCCGTGCTTCTACGGCATCGACTTCGCGACCCGGGCCGAGCTGATCGCCAACGGCCTCTCCGTCGAGGACATCGCCCAGAGCATCGGGGCCGACTCGCTCGGTTACATCTCGACCGAGGGCATGATCGAGGCGACCGAGCAGCCCGTCGAGCGGCTCTGCACCGCCTGCTTCTCCGGCGAGTACCCCGTCCCGCTGAACGACCTCGACCGCCTCGGCGAGCACGCGATGGACAAGCCGCGCATCCCGATCACACCGGTCTCCCGGTCCGAACCCGCCCAGGGGGCCCAGCAGTGAGTGCGACGACGACACCGGCGACGACACCCGCGGGGACGACGTACGCGGACGCGGGGGTCGACGTCGTCGCGGGGGACCGCGCCGTCGAGCTCATGAAGGCGTCCGTCGCCCGGACCCAGGGGCCCGAGGTCGTCGGCGGCTTCGGCGGCTTCGCCGGCCTCTACGACGTGTCGGTGCTCAAGGACTACCGCCGCCCGCTGCTGGCCACCAGCACCGACGGGGTCGGCACCAAGGTCGCGATCGCGCAGGCGCTCGACCGGCACGACACCATCGGCTCCGACCTCGTCGGCATGGTCGTCGACGACATCGTCGTCTGCGGTGCGACGCCGCTGTTCATGACCGACTACATCGCGTGCGGACGGGTCGTCCCCGAGCGGATGGCCGCGATCGTCGCCGGCATCGCCCGCGGCTGCGAGGAGGCGGGCGTGGCGCTGATCGGCGGCGAGACCGCCGAGCACCCCGGTCTCCTCGGGCCGGAGGAGTACGACGTCGCCGGAGCGGTCACGGGGGTCGTCGAGGCCGACGAGCTGCTGGGCGCGGAACGCGTCGAGGTCGGCGACGTCCTCGTCGCGATGGCCAGCTCCGGGCTGCACTCCAACGGGTACTCGCTGGTCCGCCGCGTCTTCGCCGACGCCGGGTGGGCCTACGACCGGCACGTGGAGGAGTTCGGCCGCACCCTGGGCGAGGAGCTCCTCGTCCCGACCCGGATCTACGCCCGGCCCGCGCTGGCCACGTTGGCCTCCGGTGGCGTGCACGCCATGAGCCACGTGACCGGTGGGGGCCTCGCGGCCAACCTGGCGCGTTGCCTCCCGGCGGACGTGACGGCCGTGGTGGACCGCACGACCTGGACCCCGGGTGCGGTGTTCAGCCTGGTCCGCGACCTCGGCCGGGTGCCGACGGACGACCTCGAGCGCACCCTGAACCTGGGCGTGGGCATGCTGGCCGTCGTGCGTCCCGACAGCGTCGACGCCGTGGTGGCCACCCTGGAACAGGCCGGCATCCCGGCGTGGGTGTGCGGTGAGGTGCGTGGACGCACCGAGGCGGACGGCCCCAGCAACGGCAAGGGCATCGCAGGAGGCGTGACCCTCCTCCAGGGCCGGCACCAGGGTTGGTGACGGCGGTGGAGGCGGGACACGCCCCGTGCGATGCCTCGGTCGTGCGTGCTGCGGTAGACCCGTAGCCTCCGAGCCGGTCAGGCTCGGCGCTTGGACGTCCACTCGTCGTGGTCGTCCGTCGCGGTGTACTTCGACCAGTCCTCGGCTTCGTCCTCCGAGTCGTCGTCCTCTACCACGTCAGACTCCGGCGCCTTCTGGGGCTCTGGTCGCCCGAGTTGGCGGTACGGGTCGGGCCCGTGAAGCTCACGTTGCAGAGCGTTGTAGTCGGTGTCGGGACTGAAGTACTTCAGCTCCCGAGCGACCTTCGTCTGCTTGGCCTTCTGACGGCCGCGCCCCATGGCGTCGACCCCCTCGCGCGTCGGCCGGGGCAGACAGTGCTGACCCCGGAGCAGCTGTCATCTCTCCGTGGCTCCAACGGTACATGTTCGCGAGACCTTCCGGCATCCCGGTCGCCACCTGGACACCCCGGACGGCCCACGAGCGTGTCCCGCGCGGCTGCCGCGCATGCTGTTAGCTGTGCCCATGACCAGCGTCGGAGGCGGAACGGACCGCCGTGTCGTGGCCGGGATCGACTCCTCGACCCAGTCCTGCAAGGTCGTCGTCCGCGACGCCGGAACGGGCGAGTTGCTGCGGATCGGGCGGGCCAAGCACCCCGACGGCACCGAGATCGACCCCGCACGCTGGTGGCAGGCCCTCGAGGAGGCCGTCGCCGACGCCGGCGGCCTCGACGACGTGGACGCGCTCGCCGTCGGCGCCCAGCAGCACGGCTCGGTGCTGCTCGACGAGAGCGGCGAGGTCGTGCGGCCCGCGCTGCTCTGGAACGACGGGCGCTCCGCGCCCGCGGCCGAGGCGCTGACCGCCGAGCTGGGCGGCCCGAAGGCCTGGGCCGACCAGGTCGGCAGCGTCCTGGTGGCCTCGCTGACGATCACCAAGCTGCGCTGGATCGCCGAGCACGAGCCCGAGAACGTGGCCCGCACCGCCGCGGTCTGCCTCCCGCACGACTGGCTGACCTGGAAGTTGGCCGGCGGTCAGGGGGCGCGGCTGGTGACGGATCGCGGGGACGCGTCCGGGACGGGCTACTGGTCACCCGCCGAGGGGGGCTACCGCACGGACCTGCTGCAGTCCGCCTTCGGCGCCTCGCCGGACCTGCCGGACGTCCTGGGGCCGGCGGAGTCCGCGGGCGCCAGCGCCAGCGCCAGCGCTCTCTCCCGGGGTGCCCTGATCGGGCCGGGGACCGGGGACAACATGGCCGCCGCCCTCGGGGTGGGGGCCCGGGTCGGTGACGTCGTCGTGTCGATCGGGACGTCCGGCGTCGTCAGCGTCGTCAGCGACGTCGCGACCCACGACCCGAGCGGTCTGGTCGCCGGGTTCGCCGACGCGAGTGGTCGCTACCTGCCGCTGGTCTGCACCCTCAACGCCGCACGCGTCCTGGACGCCGCCGCCCGGATGCTGGGGGTCGACCACGACGAGCTGTCCCGGCTGGCGCTCTCGGCCCCCGCCGGCAGCGGGGGACTCGTCTTCGTGCCCTACCTGGAGGGGGAGCGGACCCCGGTGAAGCCGGACTCCACCGGCGCGCTGCACGGACTCACGCTGTCGACCTCGACCCCCGCGCACGTGGCCCGTGCCACCGTCGAGGGACTGCTCTGCGGCCTCGCCGACGGCCTGGACGCCCTGGTCGCCCAGGGGGTCGAGATCGGGCGCGTCGTGCTCGTCGGCGGCGGGGCGCGCTCGGAGGCCGTGCGGCGCCTGGCTCCCGCGGTGCTGGCCCGTCCCGTCGTCGTCCCCGAACCGGGGGAGTACGTCGCCGACGGTGCCGCGCGGCAGGCGGCGTGGGTCCTCTCCGGTGCAGAGGCCCCACCGGACTGGACGCTGAACGCGTCGCAGACCTTCGAGGCCGACCCGACCCCCCACGTGCGGGAGCGCTACGCGCAGGTGCGCGACCTGACGGCGGACCGGATCTGACGTCGAGGTCTGACGCCGCCGCCCTCAGGCGTGCGGACCGGTGCCGTGGATCCCGGGCAGGTCGATGCTGCGACCGGCACGCTTGTCCTCGTACATGCGCGTCTCCGCCTCCGCCAGCACGGCCTCCGTGGTGCGGGTGAGGTCGTCGGCGGCCCAGCCGACCGAGAGCCGCACGTGGACGCCGGCCTGCACCACGGCGATGCTCCGGCGCAACCGGTGGGCGAGGGCCTCGACGTGGGCCGAGGGCACCGCCTCGACCAGGACCACGAACTCGTCCCCACCGAGACGGGCGACGGTGTCGCTCGGGCGGACCTCCGCGGCCAGCCGGCGGGCGACCTCGACGAGCAGGGCGTCCCCGGCCCGGTGCCCGAGCCCGTCGTTGACCTCCTTCAGCCCGTCGACGTCGCACAGGAGGACGAACGTGGCCAGGGCGGGGTCGGCCTGCACCCGGGAGCGGGAACGGCCCCAGCGGTCCGCCAGGAGCGCGCGGTCGGGCAGCCCGGTGAGGTGGTCGTGGCTCGCGCGGTGCCCGAGCTCCCGTTCTACCGCCAGCCGGTGCGAGACGTCCCAGGCCGCCACCACGAGGTGGTTGGCGGCGCGGGCCCGGGCGACGAGCTCGAGGCGCACCTCGGGACGTGCGGCGGGCCGCAGCCGCAGCGGCCCGGAACGCTGCCCCGGCTCTCGCACGGCACTCAGCGCGGCGCGGGCGCGGGGGCGGTCGGCAGCCAGGACGAGGTCCAGGGCGTCGGTGCCGACGAGGGCGCGCGGGTCGATCAGGACGAACTCCGCGAGCCCCGGCGAGGCCCACTGCACGGTGCTGCCGAGCAGGAGGGCGGTGGCGGGTGCTCCGGCGGCCAGTGCGCGCCAGTCGGGACTCGCCCCGTGGGGGGTCACGACCCGGCGCTGCCGACCCGTCCCGCGAGGCCGTCGCCCACGCCCGCCAGGACGGCGGCGGCTGCGGACGTCGTCAGCACGGCCGGCCACGGGCCCAGGCGCTGGGACAGCGGGTGCGAGACGCCCACGAGACCGACCGTGCCCAGGGTCAGGGCGGCGGCGAGGACGGGGGAGCGCTTCGCCCAGCGGGGGAGGGCGAGGCCCAGACCGGCCGCGAGCGCGACCCCGGCGAGCGCGCGGTTCCCCGTCGTGCGTCCGAGGACGTACCCCCCGAGGACGGCGGGGCCGATGAGGGCGGGACTCGGGATCGCAGGCACGCCAGGAGGTTAACGGCCGGACCTCGGTGCAGTGCGGGGTGGGGCTGGAGGCCGGCTGGGAACGACGAAGGCCCCGACGCGGGTGCGTCAGGGCCTTCGAGAGGTTCTTTCCAGGTGGCCAGGAGCGGGGTCGAACCGCTGACCTTCCGATTTTCAGTCGGACGCTCTACCAACTGAGCTACCTGGCCGTGCCGGGTCGGTGAACCGACACGACGAGCGACCCCGACGGGACTCGAACCCGCGACCTCCGCCGTGACAGGGCGGCGCGCTAACCAACTGCGCTACGGGGCCTCAGAAGAGACCTTGTCTTGCTGTCGTGCTTGCTTGCAGAGAAGACCTTACCCGATGTCGGCCGGTGGTCGTGACCACCGTTCGGCACCACCTGACGGCAGGGCTGCTGCGTACCCCCAACGGGATTCGAACCCGTGCTACCGCCTTGAAAGGGCGGCGTCCTAGGCCACTAAACGATGAGGGCGTGGCGCTGCGGCGCGAGGCCGGAGCGCGTCCAGCATAAGGGACGTCACCGGATGCTGCTGACGGGTGCTCAGGCGGCCGTGTCCGTCCCCGCGACCGACAACCGGGGCGAGGCGAGCCGGGGCCGGGTACCCCGGGCGATCGCGCGGGTCACCGCCACCGGGTCGGTGTGCAGCAGGTCCTGCACGGCTTCCTCCACCGCGCCGTGCGTGGCGGGGTGCCCGGAGGAGGCGCCCTCGCCGAGCCGGTCCAGGGCCGGCGCGATCGTCACCCCGTCCTCGAACAGGTCGATCACCCGCGGGTCCACGTAGCTGCTGCGGGCCACGCTCGGGGTGTTCCCGAGGTACTCCGACACCTCCGCGCAGGCGCGGGTCACGGCGCGCCGACGGGCCGTCGGTGTTCCCGCGACGGGGGCGGACACCGCGAGGGCGACGGCGGCGAGGACGGTCGCGTGCCAGGTCCGGAAGTCCTTCGCCGTGACGTCGGGACCGATCGTCTCGCGCAGGAAGTCGTTGACGTCCTCGGCGGTCACGTCGTGCCAGCGTCGGCCCTGCTTCCACACCAGCAGGTCCTCCCCGCCGCCGCGGCGGCGCTTCAGCGAGCGCACCACGTCGCGCACGGCCGGATCGCTGACCACGAGCGCGCGGTCCTTCCCCGACTTCGCGACGTAGCGGAACTCCAGCTCGTCGCCGTGCTGGCGCACGTGGTGGCGCTGCAACGTGGCGAGGCCGTACGAGCCGTTCTCCTCGGCGTAGGCGTCACCGCCGACCCGGAAGAAGCCGAGGTCCAGCAGCCGGAACGCCGCCGCCAGGACCCGCTCCCGGGGCAGGCCGTCGAGCTGCAGGAGCCCCTCGACCCGTTCCCGCGCCGCGGGGAGACGGGCCGCGACCCGCAGCACCCGCTCGTGCTTGTCGCGGTCCTGCCGGCGTCGCCACTCCTCGTGGTAGCGGTACTGGCGCCGGCCCCGGTCGTCGGTGCCGACCGCCTGCAGGTGCCCGTTGGGGAACGGGCAGATCCAGACGTCGGTGTAGGCGGGCGGGATCGCGAGGTGGGAGATCCGGGCGATGACGTCGGGATCGACGATGCGTCCACCCGAGGTGTCGAAGTAGGTCCAGCCCTTCCCGCGACGTCGCCGGGAGAAGCCGGGGGAGGAGACCGAGACGCGGCGCAGGCGAGGCACCTGGAGATGGTGCAGAGTGGTGGCGCTGATCGCACCCGGAAACCGGAGATGGCCGTGGATCCCGTACAGGCGTTGCGCCGCACCGCTTTCCTGCTCGAACGCGAACAGGCCAGCAGTTTCCGCGTCGAGGCGTTCCGCAAGGCCGCGGCCGTCCTGCTCGCCCTGCCCGCCGAGGAGTTCGACACCCGCCTCGCCGCCGGCACGCTGACCGACCTCAAGGGGATCGGGAAGTCGTCGGCCGAGCTCGTCACGCAGGCCGCCGCCGGCCGCACCCCGGACCGCCTCCGGAAGCTCGAGGACGCAGCGGGCCCCCTCGTCGAGGGCGGGGAGGCGCTGCGCGCGCAGTTGAGGGGCGACCTGCACACCCACACCGACGCCAGCGACGGTGGCAGCCCGCTCGCCGAGATGGCCTTCACCGCCGTCGAGCTCGGTCACGACTACATCGCCGTCACCGACCACTCCGAGGGTCTCAAGGTCGCCAACGGTCTGGACCGGGGCCGTCGGGAGGACCAGCTGGCCCAGATCGAGGCCCTCGCCGCACCGCTGCGACCGTTCCGGCTGCTGTCCGGGATCGAGGTCGACATCGGCCGGGACGGGGTCCTGGACTGCCCGCCCGACCTGCTGGAACGCCTCGACGTCGTCGTCGCCTCGGTGCACTCCGAACTGCGGATGCCCGGCGACGCGATGACCCGCCGCATGCTCACCGCGATCCGCTCGGGCCGGATGGACGTCCTCGGCCACTGCACCGGCCGGATGGTCAAGGGCGGGCACGGCCGGGTCGGCGAGAAGGGCCGCCCACCGAGCGACTTCGACGCCGAGCAGGTGTTCGCGGCCTGCGTCGAGTTCGACGTCGCGGTGGAGATCAACGCCCGTCCCGAACGCCTCGACCCACCGCGGGCGCTGCTGCGGCAGGCCGTCGAGGCCGGCTGCACGTTCACCCTCTCCACCGACGCGCACGCGCCCGGCCAGCTCGACTGGCAGCCCTACGGCTGCGCGCGCGCCGAGGAGTGCGGCGTCCCCGCCGAGCGCGTCGTCACGACGTGGCCGGTCGAGCGGGTGCTGGAGTGGACGGCGCGTCGCCGGCGCGCTGCCCTCGGGTGACCCGCAGGAACTCCAGCTTCTCCTCGTCCACCGAACCCGGCACCGGGGTGTAGACCACGAGCCGGACGTCGGAACCCGGAGCGGTCAGGACGTCGCAGTCGAGGGTGATGTCGCCGACGTCGGGGTGCTCGACGGTCTTGCGCGAGGAGACGTGGCGTCCCACGGTCCCCTCCCGGCAGTAGCGCGCGAACTCCGGGCTCGCGGCCTTCATCTCCGCGGTCAGGGCGACCAGGCCCTGGTCGTGCGGGTAGTCCACCAGGGCCGAGCGGAGGTCCGCGACGAGCGCCGCGGGCAGACCCACGTCGGCGTAGCGCACCGGCCAGTTCGAGAGCCCGCTGCGCCCCTCGGTGAAGACGGCCCGGATGAGGTTGAGCTCCTTCGCGGGCTTCCCGCTCGGGTCGCCGATGAGCACCGCCCACGACGGGGTCCACGTCAGCAGCGTCCAGTCCGCGGCGAACACGCCGACGGGGAAGGCCCCGAGCCGGGACAGCATCCGTTGCACGCCGGCGGGGACGAGGTGGGAGATCGTCCCGTCCGCGGGGGGCAGCAGACCGGACAGCCGGTAGGCGTGGTCGCGCTCCTCCCGGCTCAGTTGCAGCGCACGGGCCAGCGTGGCCACGACCTGGGCCGAGGGGTTCGTGGCCCGGCCCTGCTCCAACCGCACGACGTAGTCGACGGAGAGGCCCGCGAGGTCGGCGAGCTCCTCCCGCCGCAACCCCGCCGCCCGTCGCTTCGCCCGGTGCGGCAGGCCGACGGCCTCCGGGGTCAACCGGTCCCGCCACCGCCGCAGCGCCGTTCCGAGGTTCTCGCCTTCCACCACCGGACCATCCTGCCTCCTCGCGAGGCGTCGGACGCCGTCCCAGCCTGGTACTGCGCGTCCCACCGTCGCAGCGGGCACTGGTTGAGCCCGAGGAAACGGGCGATGGTCTTCCCATGACCACCACGTTCATCACCGGAGCCAACAAGTCCCTCGGCTACGAGACGGCCCGCCGCCTCATCACCGCCGGGCACACCGTCCTGATCGGCGCTCGCGACCCGCAGCGCGGGCAGGCCGCCGCCGAAGCCCTCGGTGCGCGTTTCGTCCAGATCGACGTCACCGACGATGCGTCCGTGCAGGCCGCGGCCGACGACGTCGCCGCCCACGAGGGCACCGTCGACGTCCTCGTCAACAACGCGGGGGTCCCGGGCCCCTACGTCCCCGCCGACGAACTGACCGGCGCCGACGCGGCAGCGGTCTTCGACGTCAACGTCTTCGGGATCGTGCGGGTGACCCACGCGTTCCTGCCGCTGCTGCGGAAGTCCTCGAACCCCGTCGTCGTCAACGTGTCCAGCGGTCTCGGCTCGTTCGCCGCGACCCACGACCCGGACCGCGTCGAGGGCACGTTCACCGCCCCGCTCTACACCTCCTCCAAGGCGGCGGTGACGATGCTGACCACGCAGTACGCCAAGGCGCTGCCCGACGTGAAGTTCAACGCCGTCGACCCCGGCTACACCGCCACGGACTTCAACGGCCACGGCGGCCCGCAGACCGTCACCGAGGGGACCGACGCGATCGTGGAGCTCGCGAGCATCGGCACCGACGGCCCGACCGGCGTGTTCCGCGACCGTCACGGCGTCGTCGCCTGGTGACGTCCTAGCCGGCGGGAGTTCCGACCCGCCCGGTCTCGAGGGTCCGCCGCAGCTGCGCCAAGGCGGTGGCAGCACCCGAGAGCTGCGCCGACGTGAGCGGATCGAGCAGTTCCGCGAGTCGCCGGGTGACGGTCGCGTGCGCGGCGTCGACCAGTTCCCGGCCCTCCGGCGTGAGTTCCAGCAGGGACGAGCGGCGGTCGGTCGGGTTCTGGAGGCGGCGCAGCCAGCCCCGCTGCTCGCAGCGGTCGACGCCCTTGCTGGTCGCCCCGACACCGACGGCGAACCGGGAGGCGAGGTCGGCGATCCGGGATCCGGGATGGTCGTGGAGGTGCCGCAGGAGCTCGTACTGCGACGTCACGATCCCGTGGTCCCGGCGCAGGTCGTCGTTCAGCGCGTTGTAGAGCCGGGTCTCGCAGCGGACGAGGTCGTCGAAGAACTCGAGGGTTGACGAAGTAGATGCCACGGCATCTACTGTAGCGGCAACCACTTCAGGAGGAACGATGACCACCGCTCAGCGCGCCCGGATCAACGCCGACCTCAGGTCGGCCCCGCCCGTGACCGGGGGTGTCGACCAGCTCCGCGAGGGCTTCGCGCGGTTCATGTCGACGATGGCCCTCCCCGCGGGCACCGTGACCACGGAGACGGGGCTGGGGGGCCGACGCGCGGTGCTCGTGGAGCGGGAGCGGAACCCCGCAACGGGGACGATCCTGTACCTCCACGGTGGCTCGCACGTCTTCGGTTCCCCGGAGACGGCCATGGTCCTGACGGCGAACCTCGTGCTGCGCACCGGGTTCCGCAGCTACTCCCTCGACTACCGGCTGGCGCCCGAGCACCCGTTCCCCGCCGACGTCGAGGACTGCCTCGCCGCCTACCGGGCGCTGCTGGACCAGGGGACCGATCCCGGCACCGTCGTCCTCGCCGGCGACTCCGCCGGTGGTGGGCTGGTGGTCACGACGCTGCTCGCGGCCCGGGACGCCGGGTTGCCGCTGCCCGCGGCCGGCCTCGCCCTCTCCGGAGGTTTCGACGCTTCGCGCACCGGCGAGAGCATGCGCACGAAGGTGGGCATCGACCCGATCTTCACCCCGGCCGGCCTCGGCCGGACCGGCCCGCTCTACGTGGGCGACGTCGACGTCCTGCACCCGTGGCTGAGCCCCGCGGTCACCGCCGACCTCGCCGGGCTCCCACCGCTCATGCTGCAGGTGGGAACCGACGAGCTCCTGCTGGACGACTCGACCCGGCTCGCCGCCCGCGCCCGCGACGCGGGGGTCGACGTCGTCCTCGACGTCACGGCCGGCGTCCCGCACGTGTTCCAGTCCTGGGCGGGGGTCCTCGACGAGGCGGACGACGCCCTCGACCGCGCGGCGTTCTTCCTCGGTCAGCGGCTCGGGAGGCGCTGAGGACCGAGGCCCCACCGCCGCAGGTCAGAGGCCGAACTTGGCGATGGCCTGCGCCGTGACGGGAGTGAAGAGGTTGACGAGGTTCCCGTCGGGATCGTGCAGCAGCAGGGACCGGTTGCCCCACGGCATGGTCACCGGCTCCGCGAGGCCACCGTCCACGAGTGGGCGCAGCCGGGCGTGCTCGGCGTCGACGTCCGCGACGAGGAACTCGATGATCGCGCTGTGGTTCTCGCCCGCTCGCGCCGAGCCGGCACCGAAGAGGGCCACGGTGCGCGTGCCGGCGATGGCCAGGGTGCCCACCGCGGTGACCACCTCGGCGAAGTCGGGGGTGGACCACTGCGCGGGCGCGGCGGTGACGTGCTCGTAGAAGGTGACCAGGCCCGCGACGTCGTCGGTGATCAGACGCACCGAGATCAGGCGCGCGGCAGGGGCGGGGGAGTGCGGGGTGCTCGTCATGCACACCACGCTAGGACCGGTACCGGACAGTTTCCGCCCGGTATAGGTGGCACCCTGGGAGGGTGACCCGTCCGACCGCTCGTGTGCTGGCTCTGCTGGAGCTGCTGCAGTCCAGCGCCCGCATCCGCACCGTGGCGGACCTGGCCCAGCGGCTGGACGTCGACGAGCGGACCCTGCGCCGCTACGTGGCTCACCTGGTCGAGCTCGGCGTGCCGGTGCGTTCGCTGCGGGGCCGATACGGCGGCATCACCCTGGCCCCGGGCTACCGCATGCCTCCGCTGATGCTCACCGACGAGGAGGCCCTCGCGGTTCTGCTGGGGTTGGTCACCGCTCGTCGGGCGGGGGTGGTGGCGACCTCCCCGGGGGTGGCCGATGCCGCGGTGGCCAAGCTGCGGCGGGTCCTGCCCGCCGCCGTGGTGCAGCGCCTCGACGCGCTCCTCGCCGCCGCGGACGCCGCGGCCCCCGTTCACACTGCGGGCGTCATGCCCCCCGCTCCTCCGGTCAGCACCCCACAGGCCGATGTCCTGCTGGTGCTGGGGCAGGCGGTGCGCGAGCGACGAGCGCTGTCCCTGACCTACACCGCCACCGACGGCCGCCGCAGCAGGCGCACCGTCCACCCCTACGGACTGGTGGTCGCCTCCGGGCACTGGTACCTCAGCGCCGCCGACGCCGACCGCGGGGAGCTGCGCACCTTCCGGGTGGACCGCGTCGGTTCGGCGCAGGTGCTGATCGACGGTTTCGAGGTCCCGCCAGGTTTCGACGCCGGCGCCCAGGTGGCCTCCGCCCTGGCCCAGGTGCCGTGGCGGCACGAGGTGTCCCTGCGGGTGCGCACCACCCTCGAGCAGGCCGCAGGGCTGTTCCCGCCCGGGTTGGTCACCCTCGAGCAGGTACCGGGGGAGCAGGTACCAGGGGAGCAGCAGTGGGTGCGGGTCACGCTGCGGGCCGAGCGCCTGGAGTGGGTGCCCGCCGTGCTCGCCGGCCTGCCGGTCCCCTTCGTCATCGACTCACCGCAGGACCTGCGTGAGCTCGTGCGCTCGCTGGCGCGACGTCTCAGCGCCGCAGCCGACACCCCTCCGGGTCCTTCCCGGTAGAGGTTCCCCCTGACGCCGTCTCCGCTGAGAACCTCGAGGCCGCCGTCCTCGGCGGAGATCGAGGTGCGATGTCCACCGCTGGGGCGACCGGCCGCAGCCGGTCGGGGCCAGGCGTCAGATCTCGTCGGTCCGGCGCCGGGCCGCGTAGGCGTCGAGTTCCGTGGTCGTCCGTTCGACGTCCCACCCCTCGGCCAGCGCCCGGTGCAGGAGTTCGGTCTCGGACAGCGGGGTGAGACCGTCGACGTTCGGGTCGTGGTCGAGGTTCGTGGGGAACGGGTAGCCCTCGGTGGCGCTGGTCACGGCGTTCGCCATGAACTCCTCGTCGGCACCGGAGTCCTTGCGCGACAACAGGACCGGGTAGACGGACTTCGCCACCTTCACCCGGTCCACGGTCTCCATGGCGCGCCCGAACGCCGAGGAGACCTGCAGCAGGTTCGCGACCCGTTGCACGTCGCTGGAGACGTTGGTCCCGGCGCCGTGGAACAGGGCGGGGTTGAAGAACCCGGCGTCGCCCTTCTCGAGCGGCAACTGCACGTGGTGCTCGGCGAAGTACTCCTTGAACTCCGCCTGACGCCACGCGAGGTACCCCTGCGGGTACTGGTGGGAGTACGGCAGGTAGAGCGTCGGACCGCTCTCGAGCGGCATGTCGCTGTGCGCCACAGCCCCCTGCAGGGTGAGGACGGGGGAGAGCAGGTGGACGTGCGCGGGGTAGCGCGCGGCGACGGGGTTGGACAGGAAACCCAGGTGGTAGTCGCGGTGCGGGTCCTGTGCCTGGCCGCCGGGGCGGACGACGTTGACCTGCGAGGTGACCTGGTAGCCCGGGCCCAGCCAGGCCGTCGAGACCAGGGCGAGCACGTCGTTGGCGTAGTAGTCGACGAACGCCTCGGGGTCGCGCACGGCGAGCTTCTCGAGGGCGTTCCAGACCCGGTCGTTGGCCCCGGCCTTGGCGAAGTGGTCGCCCTTGGCCGTCCCGGACGCCTTCTCGTCGGCGATGATCCGGTCGAAGACCGCAGTCACGCGGTCGACGACGGAGAGGTCGGGGAAGGCGCCCTTGAGGACGATGACCCCAGGACCGTCGGTGAGGGCCCGCACGAGTTCGCCCTCCACCTCCTCGCGGCCCGCGTCGGTGGCGACAGCCCGCCGCAGGAGCGCGGAGTCGTAGACCAGGACGTTCTGCTGGACGTCGACGGCGTGCGGGAAGTCGGCCAGGACGGTGGTCCGGTCGAGCAGCTTCGCGAACTCGGTGACGTCGCAGTCGCTCTCGCGGAACCGGATCGGGGTGTGCCGGGTGGTGGTCGGGGCGCTCATGGGGTTTCTCCTCGTCGAGAGTCGTGCGGTGGGCTGCGCGCTGGTCCAACGGTAGGACCCGCTGACGCCGCCGTGGCATCCTCGACGCATCAAGAACGCATCACGCACGCATCGGGGGATGGCGATGGCGCACCCGTACCGCATCCGTGAGATCGCGCAGCAGGCCGGCCTGAGCACCGCGACGGTCGACCGCGTGCTCAACGGACGGGCCGGCGTGCGCGCGAGCACGGTCGCCGAGGTGCACCGCGCGATCGCCGACCTCGAACGGCAGGCGTCGCAGGTCCGGATCGGTGGTCGCACGTTCTTCCTCGACGTGGTCGTCCTCGCGCCGGACCGCTTCTCGCGCGAAGTGCGGGCCGCCCTGGAGGCCGAGCTGCCGTCGCTGCGCCCGGCGGTGATCCGGGCGAGGTTCCACCTCCGCGAGGAGGGCAGCGCCGCGGACCTCGCGACCCAGCTCGACGCCATCGCGCGCAAGGGTTCCAGCGGCGTGCTGCTCAAGGCACCGGACGACCCGGCCGTCGTGGCGGCCGTCGCCCGCCTGGAGGACGCGGGGATCCCGGTGGTCACCTTCGTCACCGACGTACCCACCAGTCGTCGCGTCGCCTACGTCGGGATGGACGACCGCGCGGCCGGGGCCACCGCCGCCTACCTGCTGACGGTCGTGGCCCCGGACGCGGGTGGGGTCCTGGTCTCGTTGAGCCGCAGCACCTTCCGCGGTGAGGGGGACCGCGAACTGGGTTTCCGCGCCGCGTTGCGCGACCTCGCGCCGCAGGTGCCGGTGACCGTGGTCGAGGGCACCGACGGACTCGACGCGTCGATGTTCGCGACGGTGTCGACGGCGCTGGGACGCGATCCGGGGATCGACGCGGTGTACTCGGTCGGCGGGGGGAACCAGGCCGTCCTCGCCGCCTTCGACGCCGCCGGGCGCACCGTCCGCGCGTTCGTCGCGCACGACCTCGACGCCGAGAACCTCGTCCTGCTGCGTCGCCGCCGCCTCACCGCCGTGCTGCACCACGACCTGCGCACCGACGTGCGCCGGGTCTGCCGCGCGGTCATGCAGGCCCAGGGGGCGCTGCCGGGACGGCCGGGTTCCCAGCCCTCGCAGATCCAGGTGATCACCCCCTACAACGAGCCGGCCGGGTTGGTGGACGAGGTCTGAGTTCCCGTGTCATGCTCCTGGCATGTCGTCGACCCGTGCTTCCCGTCGTGACGCGCTCGCCGCGTCCCGACGACGCGCCGGGCGACGCCGACTCGCGGTCTGACCGAGTCGCAGTCCACCGCGGGTTCCCTGTCCCGCACGCACGTCCGACACCTCTGCACCTCCCTCCTGTCGTGAGGAAACTCCACCGTGCTCACTCCCGATCGACTCCTCGCCTCCCGGTTCCAGCCGGCCCTCCAGGGACTCGGCGCTCCGTACGCCGGGTGGGACCCCGAACTGCGACCGGCGACCCGGCCCGAGTTCGGGCACTTCCAGACCAACCTCCCGGTGCGGTTGGCGAAACCCCTGGGACTGCCGCCCCGGGAGGTCGCCGACCGGCTGCTCGCCGGGTCGCACCTCGAGGACGTGTGCCTGCCACCGACCTTCGCCGGAGCGGGGTTCCTGAACCTCACGTTGCGGCCGGAGTTCCTGGCGGGGCAGGTCACTGCCCTCCTCGCCGATCCGCACCTCGGTGTGGCACAGGCCGATCCACCGCGGCGGGTCGTCGTCGACCACTCCTCGCCGAACGTCGCGAAGCAGATGCACGTGGGTCACCTCCGCTCGACCGTCATCGGGGACGCGCTGGCCCGGGTCTTCGCCGCGGTGGGGGACGTCGTCGTGCGGCAGAACCACGTGGGCGACTGGGGGACCCAGTTCGGGATGCTGATCGAGCACCTCCTCGAGGAGGGCCACGACGGCGCCGACCCGGACCTCTCGGCGCTGGACGGGTTCTACCGGCAGGCCCGGGAACGCTTCGACGCCGACCCGGGTTTCGCGGGCCGGGCCCGGGCCAGGGTCGTCGCCCTGCAGAGCGGCGACCCGCGGACGCACCACGTCTGGCGCAGGCTGGTCGACACGTCGATGACGTCGTTCGCCGAGGTGTACGCCCGGTTGGGATCGGGCCTCACCCCGGCCGACACCGCGGGGGAGAGCAGTTACGCCACCGACCTCGCCGGTGTGGTGGACGACCTGCGCACGGCGGGGCTGCTCGTGGAGTCGGACGGTGCGTCGTGCGTGTTCCCCCGGGGTTTCGCGAACCGCGACGGGGAACCGTTGCCGGTGGTGGTGCGCAAGTCCGACGGGGGGTACGGCTACGACGCGACCGACCTGGCGGCGCTGCGGCACCGGGTGACGGCGTTGCGGGCCGACCGGATCGTCTACGTGGTCGACGCCCGGCAGGCGTTGCACTTCGACCAGGTGTTCGCCGTCGCCCGGGAGGCCGGGTGGCTCCCCGAGGAGGTGACGGTGCAGCACGTCGCGTTCGGGACGGTGCTGGGGGAGGACGGTCGACCGTTCAGGACGAGGACGGGGGGCACCGTCCCGCTCAGCGCGCTGCTCGACGCGGCCGAGAGCCGGGCGGCCGAGGTGCTGGGCGGACGGGGGTCGCGCCTCGACGCGTCGGAGCGCACCGCGGTGGTGCGGGCCGTCGGGATCGGCGCCGTGAAGTACGCCGACCTCGTCAACGGCCTCGGTCGCGACTACGTGTTCTCGCTGGAGCGGATGGTCGCCATGGACGGCAACACCGGCCCCTACCTGCAGTACGCGCACGCCCGGGCGGCGTCGCTGCTGGAGCGCAGCGCGATCGTGACCCGGGACGTGTCGGTGCTGGACCACCCCGCGGAGGTGCGGCTCGCGCTGCTCCTGACCGGCTTCCCCGGGGCCGTCGCGTCGGTGGCGGAGACGCTCGAACCGCACCGGCTGTGCGGTCACCTGCACCAGGTGGCGACGGCGCTGTCGGCGTTCTACGAGGCCTGTCCGGTGCTCTCGGCGGAGGGGGAGGTCCGGGCGAGCCGGCTCGCCCTGTGCCGGGCGACGCGGGAGGTGCTCGCGGCGGGCCTGGGTCTCCTGGGGATCGACGCTCCGGAGCGCATGTAGGGGCCCGGAACGACGAAACCCCGGTCCGGCTGATCGCCGATCCCGAGGTACGTCGTGATTTTCCCAGATTTCGTGGTCGTTGTCAATCGCGGCTACGTACCGGTCGGGTCCACGAGGAGGGAGGACCCGAGGGCCGCGAGCAGCTCGACGACCTCGGCGCGGTCGAGGCGGACGGTCGAGATGCAGGTGGAGTCCTGCCAGGTCGAGAGGACGACACGACCGTCCCCCGTGGCGGCAGCGGGGTGCGCGCTGACCCGCAACGCCCGCCCGGGCCGGTCCGCGTCCCGGACGACTCCCGTGCGCACTCCCCGCGCGACCGCCGCACCGTGCTTCATCGACCGAGTCTGCGCCCCGGCCGGACGGCTGTCGAGACTCAAGGGATGCGGGCCACCCACTCGCGCGTGGCGAACTTCTGGGCGACCAGTTCCTCGGCCGCCGCGAGCTCCGCGGCGCTCAGCGCGGAGTCGGTGAGGCCGTACTGGCGGCGGAAGGTGGCGACCATCGAGTCGATGACGTCCTCGCGCGGCAGGCCCGTCTGACGGCGCAGCGGGTCGACCCGCTTCGCGGCGCTGGCGAGGCCCTTCCCGGACAGCTTCTCGCGGCCGATCCGCAGCACCTGCAGCATCTTCGCCGCGTCGATGTCGTAGGACATCGTCACGTGGTGCAGGACCGTCCCGTCCGCGAGGCGCTTCTGCGCCGCGCCCGCGATCTTGCCCTGCTCGGTCGCGATGTCGTTGATCGGCTGGTACCAGGCCTTGATGCCGAGGTCGCCCAGCGCGACGAGGACCCAGTCGTCGAGGAACGCGTAGGACTCGGTGAACGAGAGCCCCTCGACGAGCGAACCGGGTGCGTAGACGGAGTAGGTGATGGTGTTGCCCGGCTCCACGAACATGGCGCCACCCCCCGAGACCCGGCGCACGACCTCGACCCCGAGCCGTTGCGCCGCGTCGCCGTCGACCTCGTTCACGAGCGACTGGAAACTGCCGAGCACCACGGCCGAGCTGCCCCACTCCCACACCCGCAGGGTGGGCGGACGACGGCCGGCCGCCACCTCGCGGGTCAGGACCTCGTCCAGCGCCATGTGCGTCTGCGGGGACTGGGGACCCGTGTGGACGAACTGCCAGTCGTGGTCCAGCCATCCGCTGGCCCCGCCGACGGCGCGTCGCACCGTCGTCGCGACGGCCTCGGGGGTGAAACCGAGAAGCACCGCGCCCGTCGGCAGGGCCGAGCGGACGCGGTGCGCGAGGTCGGCGGCGTCGCTGTCGGCGGGGACCCCCGTCAGCGCCGCGTCGATGGCCTCGAGCGCGTCGTCGGGTTCGAGGAAGAAGTCCCCGCTGAGGCGCACCCCGGCGAGCCGGCCCTCCACGATGTCCAGATCGACGACGACGAGCTTCCCGCCCGGGACCTTGTACTCACCATGCACCCGGGCAGGCTACGTGAGCCCCGCAGCGTAGATGGGGGCTGCAGCGGTCCCCAGCTCGGCCGTGGACGCCTGCGGCGCCCTCGCCGCGCGAGCGCGGCCCCCGGACTTCGCGAGGTAGAGGCCGCGGTCGGCCAGGTCCAGGAGTTCCAGGACACCGCCCGTGGCGGCGCCGGGGACCGCCGTCGCGATCCCGATGCTGACGCTGACCCGCCCCTCCACGCCCAGGTCGTGCCGGAAAGCCCTGTCGCGCAGTCCCTCCAGCAACCGATCGGCCACGACCGCGGCTCCTGCGCCGTCGGTGTCGGTCAGCACGACGGCGAACTCCTCGCCGCCGTAGCGGGCCACGAGGTCGGACGGTCGGCCCGGTGCCCGGCGCAGTTCTTCGGCGACCTGCTGCAGGCACCGGTCGCCGGCCAGGTGACCGTAGGTGTCGTTGTAGGCCTTGAAGTGGTCGACGTCGACCATCAGCAGGCTGAGTGGACTCCCGCTCCGGCGCGCGCCCTGCCAGACGTGGGCGAGGTGCTCGTCCAGCGTCGGCCGGTTGGCCAGGCCGGTGAGGCCGTCCCGCTGCGCCGCCTCGCGCAGCCGGTCGTTGAGGGCTCGGAGTTCCTGCTGCGCCGCCCGCCGTTCGGCGATCTCGCGTCGGAGCTCCGCGGTCCGCGACGCCACCAGGTCGTGGAGCTCCCCGGCCCGGTCCGCGGCCCGCCGGGCGCGCCCGAGCCCGTCGAGGGTCGAACTCAGCGCGGCCCGCAGGGGTTCCGAGACCGCGAACGCGTCCGGCGCGTGGCCGGTGAGGACGTAGCCGAACCACTGGTCCCCGGTGAACAACGGCTGCAGGACGAGGGTTCCGCGGTCGAGTTCCGCGACGCGGTGGGGCGGGAGGAGCTCCCCGAGACCGTGGGTGTCCTCGAGCGCGGCGTGAGGGCCCTCGACGTGGTCGACGGCCAGTCGGACCCGCACGTCGTCGGGTTCGGTGGACGGGGGCGGCCCGTCGGTGAGCAACGACACGAAGCAGCGGCCGACCCCGACCCGGGGCAGGCACGCCGCGAGGAGGTCGCCGAGGGCGGTCGTCTCCGTCGCTGTCCCGAGGGCCCGGATGAGTTCCACCAGGACGCGACCGGACCGCGCTTCGTGGGCCGCCCGCTCGACGTGGGCGCCGGCCACGGCGCGCAGCACCGTGAGCTGCATCCGGTGGACGGTGCGCAGGGCGGCGTCGAGCGCGGCTCCCGCGGCACCGTTGGCCGCCACGTCGTCCTCGAGGGTGGTCAGCACCCGGTCCCACCAGGACTGCTCGGGGTGCAGCCGGACGACTTCGGTCAGTTCCGCGCACATCTGCGCGGTCCCCGCGGCGTCGAGGGTGCCCGTGACGACCTGACGGATCCAGCGTCGGCGGACCGCGGCGAGGCGCTCGGCGACGGCGACCTCGGAACCGAGGGCGACGGGCGGCGCGGCGGTGACCACCGCTGAGGCGTCGGGGACGACCCGCTCGTCGACGGGGGCCACCAGGACGCTGGAACCCCGCGCGACCACGTGCGGAGCGGGCGGGTCGGCGGGTACGGGGTGCGAACCGCCCGACAGGTTCAGCAGGAGCGTGGCGGCCCGTCGACCGAGAGTCGTCAGGTGCTCGTCCACGGTCGTCACACCCGCCCACGCCGCCTCGGAGGAACTCGTCCCGGCGGAACCGGTGACCGCGACGTCCTCGGGGACGCGGTAGCCCTCGCGTTCCAGCGCCTCCACGGCAGCCATCGCCAGGTCGTCGTCGCAGCAGACGACGGCATCGACGGGGTGACCGTCGTCCCGCGCCGAGGACAGCGCAGCCGGGAGGAGCCGGTGCACGTCGACCGGGTCGACGACCCGGAGGAAGGGCGTCCCCGGTAGCTGGTGCACCTCGCCGTCGGGCCGTGAGCTCACGACGAGCAGCGATCGGCGGCCGCCGCGGTGCAGGTGGTCGCGCGCCACGTCCAGCGCCTGCGCGCGGGGGCGGTCCACCCCGGTGGTCCCGGCGGCGCGTTCCCCGAGCGTGACCGTGGGCAGCCCGTCGGGGATGACGCCGAGGACCGCCGCCACCGCCGAGCGCCCGGACAGGTCGCGGACCGGGGTCACGACGACCCCGTCGACCCCTCCGCTGCGGCACAGGTGGGCGAACAACGTCCCCCGGCGCGGGTGGTGCGGGTGCCGGACGACCACGAGGAGCGCCGCCCCCTCGGGGCGCAGGACGCTCTCGAGGCCGTGCAGGTACTGCTGGACCTGCTCCCCGAGCCCGTCCACGACGACGGCGATGCGCCGTCGTCGCCGCTCTTCCGCCACGGCGATCACCCCCTCGGACAAGTCATCGGGGCGCCCCGGGGGAGTCTTGAGGAACCGGGGCCCGGCTCGCCCGCTCAGCCCCGGCGGTTCACGGCACCAGGGACGAGGCCAGCCAGGCGCGGGGCGTCCCGAACCCGTCCAGCAGTTCCCCGGTCCGCGGCCGCAGCTTGCGGCACACCGCGTTCACCGCGGTCGTGACCGCCTTGGCGCGCAACGTCGTCATCCGGCGGTGCTGGAGGTACCAGCCCTTCTCGGCCTCGAGCACCGAGAGGGCGTGCAGGTCGAACACGTCGGACAGGAGTTCCACGACGGCCGGGTCGTCGCAGCGCGCGATCGCAGCGGCGAAGGCCTCGGCGACGACGCGCTCGACGTGCGCACGACCGGCCAGCAGCAGGTGGTCCTGCAGTTCGTCGACGGCCTCGAACCGCTCCGCCTCGGGCCTGGACCGCGCCTTGCGCATCCGCTTGGCCAGCGACTCCACGACGTGGCGCTCGCGGTCGGCGAGCATCCGCAGCTGCCAGGCCCGGTCGTGCAGCTCCTCGGGGATCCGGCCCGCTTCGACGACGTCGGCCACGAGGGAACGGGCGGGGCTGCGGCCGGCGTAGGTGCTGACGAAGTCGCGCGTCGCGAACCGCGCCATGCCGAGGGTGTCGAGGTCGGAGAACTGCTGGGCGTACGCCGTGAGCTGGCCCTTGGCGACGAGTTGCAGCAGGACGGTGTTGTCGCCCTCGAAGGTGGTGAACACGTCGGTGTCCGCCTTCAACTGCGGCAGGCGCGAATCGGCGAGGAACCCGTTGCCGCCGCAGGCTTCGCGACAGGTCTGCAGGGTGCGGGTCGCGTGCCAGGTGGAGGCGACCTTGAGGCCCGCGGCGTGCGACTCGAACGCCCGCTGCCGGGTCGCGTCGGGCTCGTTCCCGGCGAGCTGGACGCGCAGCAGTTCGTCCATCTCGCTCAGCAGGTCGTCCTGCGCGAACGAGAGCGCGTAGGTCGTCGCGAGCGGGATCAACAACCGGCGCTGGTGGGCCAGGTAGTCGAGCAGGACGACCTCGCCGTCGCCCCCCGGGCGCTTGAACTGGGTGCGCTGCAGGGCGTAGCGCAGCGCGATCTCGAGGCCCACCTTCGTCTGCGACAGCGCACCGCCGGAGACGCTGACCCGGCCCTTGACGAGGGCGCCGAGCATCGTGAAGAACCGCGAGTTGGCGCTCGCGATGGGGGAGGAGTAGCTGCCGTCCTCGGCCACGTCGGCGTAGCGGTTCAGCAGCGCGGTGCGGGGGATCCGCACCCGGTCGAAACCGAGCCGGCCGTTGTCGAGGCCGTTGAGCCCCATCTTGCGGCCGTCGTCACCGCGCCAGATCCCCGGGAGGTCCACCCCGTCCTCGCGCAGCGGGACGACGAAGGCGTGGACGCCCTGCGAGGTTCCGCCGGTGACGAGCTGGGCGAACACCACGGCGACGTCGGCGTCCTCCGCCGCGCCGCCGATGTAGTCCTTGCGGCAGGAGACGTCCGGGGTGTGGACGACGAACTCCTGCGTCGCCGGGTCGTAGGTCGCGGTCGTCCCGATGGAGGAGACGTCGGAACCGTGCCCGGTCTCGGTCATCCCGAAGCAGCCGACGAGTTCCAGGCGCAGCAACGGTTCGAGCAGGGTCGAGTGGTGGCGTTCGGTGCCGAGCGCCTGGACGGCGCCGCCGAACAGGCCCCACTGCACCCCCGACTTGATCATGAGGGACGCGTCGCCGAACCCCAGCATCTCGAACTGCGCGACCTGACCGCCGGGGGAGTCACCGCCCCAGGGCCGGGCGTAGCCCAGTTCGTGCCCGCCGAGTTCCGCCAGCTGCCGCAGCCGCTGCCGGGTGAGGTCCCGGTGGTCGCGGGTCGAGAGGTCGTCGGTGGGGGTGAAGAGGTCGGCGGGGGCCTCGCGGCGGAACTGCTCGCGCAGGTCGGCGAAACGGCCGTCTAGGACACGGCGCAGGACCTCGGTGTCCAGCGGCGGCGGAACCTCGACGGGCTCGTCGAGGGGGGTCTCGGGTCGCAGTTCGGTGGTGGTCACGGAACCTCCTCGGGAACGGGTGCCAGGGGTGGGGCGCTGAGAACGGTGGCGAGGCCACCCCAGGCCAGGTGGGTGAGATCGGAGACGAGCGTGGCCGCCGGCACCCGGTCGGTGCTGGAGATCCACCGGTCCGCGGCGGTGCGGATCATCGCGACGAGGCCGTGGGCGAGGGCGTCGGCGGAGGAGTCGCGGGCGCCGCCCACGCGCAGGTGGGCGGTGATGGTGCGGGCGGTCTCGTCGGCGATGGTGCCGGAGATCCGCTGCACGGGGTCGTTGCTGAGCGGCCGTTCCAGGAACGGGTGGACCACGACGAAGCGGTAGACCTCGGGATCGGCCTCGACGAGCTGGACGTAGGCGGCGATGATCCCGCTGAGGGCCTCGCGGGGGGAGTTCGAGGAGGCGACGGCCTCGCCGAGTTCGCGCAGGATCCGCGAGTTCACCCGTTCGGCGACGGCGAGGTAGAGCTCCTCCTTGTCGGCGAAGTGCCGGTAGAGCACGGTCTTGCTGGTGCCGGCGGCCGCGGCGACCTCGTCCATGCCGACGCCGGCGCCCTTGGCCGTGATCGCGCGCAGCGTCGCCGTCACGAGTTCTTCGCGACGCCGTTTCCGGTGCTCTTCCCAGCGCGTGGCGCGACCGTCCATGCCCTCGACGGTACCCCGGACGACGGGTATCGGGTACCCGTGGTACCTGATAACTTCGGCCGGGTGAGCACCCGTGCTGTCCGCAACGTCGCGATCATCGGTGGCAACCGCACCCCGTTCGTCCGGGCCGGTCGCCGCTACGCCCAGGCCTCGGCCCAGGACCTGCTCGTCGCCGCCCTGGACGGGCTGGTCGCCCGCTACGGGCTCGCGGGGGAACGCCTGGGCGAGGTCGTCGCCGGGGCTGTGCTCAAGCACAGCCGCGACCTCAACCTCACCCGCGAGGCCGTCCTGTCGACCGCGCTCGACCCGGGCACCCCCGCCTACGACGTGCAGCAGGCCTGCGCCACCGGCCTGGAGGCCGCCGTCCTGCTGGGCGGCAAGATCGCCCTCGGGCAGGTCGACGTCGGGATCGCCGGGGGTGCCGACTCCGCCAGCGACGCCCCCATCGCGGTCGACGACGGACTGCGGCGGGTGCTGCTGGAACTGTCGAGGGCCCGGACCGCCCGCGCCAAGCTGGCCGCGCTCGCGAAGCTGCGGCCCGGTCAGCTCAGGCCCGACCCGCCGCGCAACGCCGAGGTCCGCACGGGGCTGTCGATGGGGGAGCACGCGGCCCGCACGGCCCTGGAGTGGAAGGTCACCCGCGAGGCGCAGGACGAACTCGCCCTGGCCAGCCACCGCAACCTCGCCGCCGCCTACGACCGCGGGTTCTTCGACGACCTCCTCACCCCCTACCTCGGCGTGCGACGCGACGACCTGCTGCGCCCCGACACCTCGCTGGAGAAGCTGGCCGCGCTGCGTCCCGTCTTCGGTCGCGACCTCGACGGCGAGGCCACGATGACCGCCGGGAACTCGACCCCCCTGACCGACGGCGCCGCCGCCGTCCTGCTCGCCACCGACGAGTGGGCCGCCTCCCGCCGCCTCCCCGTCCTGGCCCACCTGGTCGACGCCGAGACCGCCGCCGTCGACCACGTCCACGGTGCGGGGCTGCTCACCGCACCCGTCGTCGCCGTGCCGCGGTTGTTGCAGCGCAACGGGTTGACGCTGGCCGACCTCGACCTCGTCGAGATCCACGAGGCGTTCGCCTCCACCGTCCTGGCGACGACGGCCGCGTGGGCCGACGCCGGTCTGGGCACGGTGGACCCCGCGCGCCTCAACGTCACCGGTTCCTCCCTCGCGACGGGGCACCCCTTCGCGGCGACCGGCGCCCGCATCCTCGCGACCACCGCGAAGCTGCTGCACGAACGCGGGGGTGGCCGCGCGCTCGTCTCGGTCTGCGCCGCCGGCGGGCAGGGCATCGCGGCCCTGGTGGAGGCGTGATGTCCGACCCCTACGGCGCGTTCGTCCGCACCCCGGCCGGGAAGTTCCTGGCCTCGAGGGCGGGGCTGCCGAGACCACCGCGCCTGCGCCGCTACGTCGCCGACGAGGAGTGGGCCTTCGACCCCGCGGCCGTGCTGGGTCTGAGGGGAGCGGTCTGGGTCGACGACGTGTCGGGGTGGCTTCGCGAGGGGGGATTCGCGGTCGAACGCGACGCCGAACGGTTGTCGACCCTGGTGCTCGACGCGACCGGTCTGCGGAGCGTCACGGATCTGGGGGAACTGCTGACCGTCTCCGCCTCCTTCCGCCGGACCAGGGGACGGGTCCTCGTCGTCGCCGCGGTGCCGGGGGAACTCGATGATCCCGAGGCCCGTGCGGTCCAGCAGGGTGTGGACGGTTTCGTCCGCAGCCTCGCCAAGGAGGCCCGCGGTGGCACCACGGTCAACCTCGTGCGCGTTGCGGCCGGTGCCCGCACGTCGTTGCGCAGTGCCGTCGAGTTCTTCTGCTCCACCCGTTCGGCGTTCGTCGACGGGCAGCCGATCGTCGTCGGACCCGGTGTTCCAGTTCCGTCACGGGAACGACCGGTCGCCGCCGTCACCGGTGCGGCGCAGGGGATCGGGGCCGCGATCGCGGACGTCCTGGCCCGCACCGGTCACCACGTCGTGTGCGTCGACATCGCCGCCTCGGGGGAGAAGCTGGCCGCCGTGGCGAACCGCGTCAAGGGGTCGACGCTGCACCTGGACGTGACGGCCGAGACGGCTCCCCGGACCCTGGCGACCCACCTGGCCGACCGGTTCGACGGGGCCGACGTCGTCGTGCACAACGCCGGCATCACCCGCGACCGCTCCTTCGTGAACGTCGACGAGGAGGCCTGGAACTCCGTCCTCGCGGTGAACCTGCTCGCCCCCGTGCGGTTGACGACGGAACTCCTCGACCATCCCGGCGCGCTCGCGCCCGGAGCCCGGTTCGTGTACCTGTCCTCCATCAACGGTCTCGCCGGCGCGAAGGGGCAGACGAACTACGCGACGAGCAAGGCGGGACTCGTCGGTCTCGTCCAGGCCCTCGCGGAACCGTTGGCGCAGCGTGGTCTCGCGGCCAACGCCGTCGCTCCGGGTTTCATCGAGACCCCCATGACGGCGGCCATGCCGCCGGTCCCGCGCGAACTCGGGCGACGGATCGCGAGCCTGCAACAGGGCGGGTTGCCGATCGACGTCGCCGAAGCGGTCGGCTGGCTCGCGCAACGGGACGCCGCCGGCATCGACGGTCAGGTGCTGCGGGTGTGCGGCCAGAGCCTGCTGGGGGCGTGATGACCCGGGAACTCAGGACGGCCCCGTCGCTGTCGGCGCTGTACGCGCGTTCGCTGCTGCACCGGCCCCGGCGCGCGGTGGACTTCCCCCGCACCACGGTGTCCCTGCGGGGCAACCGCTTCGACGTCGACCGGGTGGCGGCCTTCTGCCGCAACACCGGGTTCCCGCTCCGCGACACCGTGCCGCTGCCGTTCCCGCACCTCGTCGGTTTCGGTCTGCAGGTGGACCTCCTGGTCCGGGAGCCCTTCCCGTTCACCCTGCTCGGTCTCGTGCACCTCGCCCAGTCCTTCGAGCAGACCCGACCGTTGTCGGTGGAGGAGGCTTTCGACGTCAGCGTCCGCGCCGTCGGGATGCACGCCCACCGCCGCGGCGCGACCGTCGACCTGGTGACGGAGGTCCGTACCGGGACCGAGAAGGTCTGGACGGGCCGCAGCCGCTACCTCGCGCGCGGGGTGTCGTGGCCCGGTCGGGCGGAGGAGCCCGCACGGCTCCCCGCACCGGAGGGGCAGGGCACGCTCTGGCGGGTCCCCGCCGACACGGGCCGCACCTACGCCGCCGTCTCCGGTGACGTGAACCCCCTCCACCTCTCCCCGGTCACCGCCCGCCTCCTGGGGTTCCGACGGGCCCTCGCGCACGGCATGTGGACGGCGTCCCGGAGCCTCTCCGCGATCGGCGGCCCTCCACCGGGTGCGGCACGGTTCGACGTCGAGTTCGGGAAGCCCCTGCTGCTCCCCGCGACCGTCCGGCACGTCGCCGTCGAGGAACCCGACGGGTGGTCCACCGCCGTTCGCAGCCGCGACGGCTCGAAGCTCCACCTCGCCGCCCGCCTCACCTCGCGGTGACCGGGGAGGCCGGGCCGGCGACGGTGGCGTCCAGTGCTCCTAGCGATGTGTCGGTGTCGGGGTGAAGGAGCGGCGGTAGGCGGTCGGCGTCAGTCCGACTCGCCGGACCAGGTGTCGGCGCATCGAGTCGGCGCTGCCCAGACCGCTGCGGGCGGCGACCACGTCGATCGGCAGATCGGTGATCTCGAGCAGTTCGCGGGCCAGGTCCAGGCGTTGGTGCAGCAGCCACTGCAGCGGGCTGAGGCCGGTCTCGGCGTGAAAACGGCGTGTGAGGGTCCGGACGCTGTTGCGGGCGTGGCGAGCGAGGTCGGTGAGCGTGAGCGGCTGGTCGAGTCGCTGCGCGGCCCACTCCCGGGTGGCGGCCAGCGATGCACCGGTTTCGGGGGGCAACGGGTCTCGGATGAACTGGGCCTGCCCCCCGGGGCGCACGGGCGCGACGACAGCCAATCGCGCCGCCTGGTTGGCCACCGTCGCTCCGTGGTCGGAGCGGACGATGTGCAGGCACAGGTCGATGCCGGCCGCGAGACCGGCGGAGGTGAGTACCGGGCCGTCCTCCACGAAGAGCACGTCCGGTTCGAGCTGGACGTTGGGGTACCGGCGGCGGAAGGCGTCCGACTTCACCCAGAAGGTGGTGGCGCGGCGGTTCTCCAGCAGGCCGGCCGCGGCGAGGACGAAGGCACCCGTGCAGATCGAGGCGATGCGTGCACCGGAGGCGGCCGCTGAGCGCAAGGCGTCCAGCACGGCCGGTGGCACGTCCTCCCGCCCGGCCCCGCCGGTCACCATGACCGTGTCGCCCTCGGCGACTGCCTCCAGACCTTCGCGGACGACGAGGTCGAAGGCGCCGTCGGAGGGAAGGATCCCCGGCTCGGCCGTGCAGACCCGGATGTCGTAGGCGGGGCGCCCGTCGATCTGCACCGCGCGGAAGATCAGCTCAGGGATGGAGAGGTCGAACGAGAGGACCGGTGGGACGGCGATGACGACGACGCGGTGCATGGCCTGAACCTCCGGAAGTGTGGCTTTCTGGCCACTACCGTACGGCTGAGCGCCGGCGCACGCTGACGTCATGTCCTTCGTCGTCGTCACCGGGGCCGGCGCAGCCGGCCTGCCCACCGCACGTCAGTTCGCCGAATCCGGTGAGCACGTCCGTCAGATCACCCGCAGCGGGCGCGGCGTCGACCACCCCCTCGTCGAGCTCGTCGCCGCCGACATCACCGACGCCGACCGCCTCACCGAACTCACCGACGGCGCCCGGGTCCTGGTCAACTGCGCCGTTCCCCCCCTGCCGCGGTGGGCCGACGACCTGCCGCCGATGGCCGCGGCCCTGCTGAGCGCGGTGGAGCGCACCGGCGCCGACTACGTGATGCTCGGCAACACCTACGGCTACGGACCCGTGGAGGGGCCCATGACCGAGGACCTGCCGATGGCGGCCACCACGATCAAGGGCCGGGTCCGGGCGCAGATGTGGCTGGACGCGCTGGCGGCGCACGAGGCCGGTCGCGTGCGGGTCACCGAGGTGCGCTCCGCAGGGTTCCTCGGCCCGGGGCCGGTCGGTCCCTACGCCTACTTCGTCGCCCCCGCCGTGCTGGCGGGGCAGGAAGCCTCCTGGCCCGGCGACCTCGACGCCCCGCACAGCTGGAACTACACCGAAGACATCGCCGCCACGCTCGTCGCAGCAAGCCGGACGGACGGTGCGTGGGGTCGGGCGTGGCACGTACCCGCCACGTCGTCGGTGTCGGTACGGGTGCTGAGCGAACAGCTGACCGAGTTGGCCGGAGTCGCCGCCCCCCGGCTGCGCCGCCTGCACCGCGAGGACCTCGTCGTGTTGGCCCGGACGCAGCCGGTGTTCGGTGAGCTGCTGGAGATGTTGTACAGCAACGAGAATCCTCACGTCCTGGACTCCGCTCTCACCCAGGAGGTTCTCGGAGTAGCGGCGACGCCACTGGACGTCGTCTTGCACCGCACCCGGGCCGGGGAGCACCGCTGACGGTGAAACTCAGGTCACGCCCCTGCGGGCAGCGAGTCGCGCACCACCACTCGTGGTGGTGCACGGGAAATCCCGTCCTCGCGCGCCGCACGTGCTCAGCACTCGAGATCCGGCGGGACGGCGCGGCCGCGTGGGTGACGTCACCCGACGGTGGAGGAGTGGACCCGGGGCGGGCGGCGTTCGCCATCGCCCGCCTCAGCCGTGGTCGACGGGAACCCTGCTGCCTGCCCGACAGCTCCAGCTGCTCCGCTGAGCAGGCGGCGGCGATCGAGGCGAGCGGCGGTGCGCAGGGCGCGGATCCACACGGTCTGCCGGTCGTCCTCTCGACGAGTTCCGGCGCTGAGAGCGGTGCGCCGCGCAGGAACGTCCTCCTGCGGATCGAGGGTCGCGGGACGGTTGTTCCTGCTCGGGGGACGAGATCCCGAGGACCGTCCCGCAGGCGCTCGTTCGTGACCGGTGCCGCTGGAGACCTCCCGGCCGCGGTGGATCCGTTCCGCAGGCGCATCGCACACTTCGCAGCCGGCGCTACCAACCGTCGCGCCGAGCGGGTCGGCTAGGTTTCCGACATGGACCGAGCGACCACGACGGGCCTCGCTTCCCTGAGGTACGCCTTCGGGCAGATGCTGGCGCTGGTGGAACTCCTGGATGCACGGCTCCTGAACGAGCGGCCCACCCCGAGGGGTACGAACGCCGTGGGAGCGCTCGTCCTGCACTGCTGTGCTGTCTGCGAGTTCTGGCTGGGGCACGTTGCCCTCGGGCGACCGACGAGCCGTGACCGAGACGCCGAGTTCGCCCGCACGACCACCGCGGCGGAGTGCCGCGCAGAGGTGGCGCAGGCGCTGGTCCGGGTCGAGGCGGACCTGCAGCGGCTGCAGGAGGGCGCCGGCCAGTCCCACCCCGCTCGCGCCCGCCTCGCGGGCGGCGGCGATGACCACGCCGTCCTCCTGCACGTCGTCGAAGAGCTGTTCCAGCACCTCGGGCAGATGGAGGTGACCAAGGACGTGCTGCTCTCGGCCTAGCAGCAGCGGTTCGCCCAGCAGCCTCGTCAACGGGCTGAGGAGACCCTCGAGAGGTTCCTCGGGGTCCCGGTTCCGCGCCGACGACCGTGAGGTTCGTCATGGGTGAGGGGTGCGGAAGGCGGCGGAACTCGTGACGGCGGACACGGGGACGACGCCCGGTCCGGCGCCACCCTGGAGACATGAGCGCAGTCGTCGTCAGGGACCTCGAACGGACCTACGCCAGCGGCACGAGAGCCGTCCGCGGCATCAGCTTCTCCGTCGAACGCGGTGAGGTCTTCGGCCTCCTCGGCACCAACGGGGCGGGCAAGACCTCCACCGTCGACGTCGTCACCGGGCTGGTGCGACCGTCGGGGGGCAGCGTCAGCGTGCTGGGGCACGACCCCGTCCGCGAGCGCCGCCAGGTCCGGCCGCGCACGGGTGTGGTCCTGCAGTCCGGCAGCCTGCCCGGGGACCTGACCGTCGCGGAGTCGCTGCAGATGTGGAGCGGCACCCTCACCCGGCGGCGGCCCACCGCGGAGGTCGTCGAGGTCGTGGGCCTGCAGCACAAGCTGGACGCCCCGGTGAAGTCGTTGTCCGGGGGGGAGCGTCGCCGTCTCGACCTCGGGGTCGCGCTGCTCGGCCGGCCGGAGGTCCTCGTCCTCGACGAACCCACGACGGGGCTGGACGCGCAGTCGCGTCGTTCGGTCTGGGAACTGGTCCGCGACCTCGTCGCCGGGGGCACGGCCGTGATGCTCACGACCCACCACCTGGAGGAGGCCGAGGAACTCTCCGACCGCCTCGCGATCATGCACCGGGGACTGGTCGCCGCCGAGGGGACCGTCGCCGACGTCGTCGCCGGGCACCGCTCGGAGATCCGCTGGAACGCCGACGCGGGGCGTCCCGAGCTCGCGGACCTCAGTCCGGGCGACACCGTCCAGCACCACGGACGCTACGTGGTCGTGCGGACGAACCACCTGCAGCGCAGCTTGTCCCGGGTCCTCGCCTGGGCCGACGACCACGCCCTCGCCCTGTCCGAGCTGAAGGCCACCCCGGCCTCGCTCGAGACCGCCTTCCTCGAACTCGCCGGCACCCACGTCACGGAAGAGGCCGCCTGATGACCACCCTCGAGACCGCACCCGCACCCGCGGTCCAGACCACGAACCGCGTCGCCGCCAGCGCCCGCCGCACCTGGTCCCTCACCCGCGCCGAACTGCTGCTGCTGCGCCGCAACCGGACCCTGATGTCCATCACCCTGATCATGCCGATCAGCGTCGTCGGCCTCTTCAGCACCCTCGACGGTGTCGGGGACGGGGGGAACGCCACGGCGCTCGCGATCGCCAGCCTGGTCGGGATGCTGTTGTTGTTCGTCGTCTACTACAACGTCCTCTCGGCTTCCGTCGCCCGCCGCGAGGAAGGAGTCCTGCAGCGGTTGCGGACCGGGGAGGCGGCCGACGGCGAGATCCTCGTCGCGCTCGCCGCGCCGTCGGTGGCGATCACCCTGGTGCAGTCGCTGGTCCTCGCCGTGGCGGGGGCCGTCGTGCTCGGGCTGCCGGTCCCGCAGAACCCCGTCCTCACCCTGGCCGGGATCATCGTCGGGTCGGCCGTGTTCACCGGGCTCGCGCTGGTGACGGCGGTGTTCTCACCGACTCTGGAGTCCGTGCAGATGACCAGCCTGCCCGTCATCGGGATCGCGGTGCTGGGGGCCGGTCTGGCGATGCCGCTGGACGCCCTGCCCGGGAGCATCAACCGGGTCGCGCAGTTCACGCCGATGAGCCCGGTGCTGGACCTCGTCAACGCGGGCTGGACCGGTGACCCCGCGGGGATCGACCTCCTGCAGGCCGCGGGGGTGGCGCTGGCCTGGATCGTCCTGACCGTCGTCGTCGTGCAGCGGCGGTTCCGCTGGTCGCCGCGGGTCTGAGGGTCTGGGAGAGTCGGCCCGTGAACCTGCTGGGACGCTGGCGCGCCGCGGACGACCCGCGGCGCGTCGAGCTGTACACCCACTGGTCGCTGGTCCCGGCGGTGTTCTGCGCTCCGTTGCTCGTGCTCGGCCTGGGAGTCGGGGCCGACGCCTCCGGGGCGTGGGTGGCGGCCGCCGCCTCGCTCGTGCAGGCGTTCGCCGTGGCGCTCGCGGTCAGCCGGGTCGTGCACCGCCGAGCCTGGGGGCTTCCGCTGGTCGTCGCGTGGGTCACGGCGTCGGCCCTCGCCTACGTGGTCGGGCTCCTCGCCCTGCGTGGGACCACCGCCGCGGCAGGTGTCGCGACCGCCGCCGCGGTCCTCTCGGTGACCCCGCTGGGCCGGTTCCGGTTCCGCCGCTACGCCCCCGTCGTGGTCGTCGTCGTGGGGGCGGCCACCGCACCGCTCACCGCGCCCCCGGCGGTCGCCGCGATGTTCGTGGTCTACGGCTGGATCCTGGCGTCCGTCCTGCAGCTCTCGATGTGGCTCCTGGACGTCGTGCGCCGCCTGGCCGACGCCGAACGCGTCGGGGTCCGGCTGGCGCTGGCCGAGGAGCGGCTGCGGTTCGCCCGCGACCTGCACGACGTCGTGGGGCGCGACCTCTCCGCCATCGCCGTGACGAGCGACCTCGTCGCGGAACTGGCCCGACGGGGCCGCCCCGAGGCCGTCGACCGTGCCGAGGAGGTCCGGACGATCGCGCAGAACTCGTTGCAGCAGATCCGCGACGTCGTCCGCGGGTACCGCGCGGTCGACCTCGCGACGGAACTCGAGGGGTCGGTGGCGCTGCTGCGCTCCGCCGGCGTCGAGTGCACCGTGGAGCACACCGAGAGCGACCTGCCCGTCGAGGTCCGGTCTGCCGCGGCCTGGGTCATCCGCGAGGGGGTCACCAACGTCGTGCGGCACAGCGCCGCGACGTGGTGCCGCATCACCGTCTCCCGCTCCGCCGACGAGCTGGGGGTGCTGCTCGAGAACGACGGGGTGAGCTCGGCCGCCACCGGGAACGGTTCCGGCCTGGCGGGTCTGGCCGAACGGTTGCACCCCCTCGGCGGTCGCCTCGACGTCCGACGGGGCGACGGCACGTTCGTCCTCGACGCCCGACTGGAGGTCCCCGCGTGATCAGAGTCCTGCTCGCCGACGACGAGAACCTCGTCCGCAGTGCCGTCGCCGGTCTGCTCGACCTGCAGGACGACCTCGAGGTCGTCGGCCAGGCCGCGTCCTGCGCGGAGGCGCTGGCCGTGGCGTCCAGGACGAACCCCGACGTGGCAGTCCTCGACCTGCAGATGCCGGCGGGGGACGTCCGTGCGGGGGCGCCGTCGGACGGCATCGCCCTCGCCGAGCGGCTGCACGTCGAGGTTCCCGGCATCACGACCCTGCTCCTGACCAGCCACGGTCGTCCCGGTCACCTGAAACGGGCCCTGGAGGCGGGCGTGCGGGGTTTCCTGCCCAAGACGTCCTCGGGATCCGTTCTCGCCGATGCGATCCGCACCGTGTCGTCCGGGGGCCGCTACGTCGACCCGTCGCTGGCGGCCGACGCGATCGCCGCCGGGGCCAGCCCGCTCACCGCCCGGGAGTCCGACGTGCTGGAACTCGCCGCCGACGGCGCCGGGGTCGAGGAGATCGCGGTGAAGGTGTCGCTCTCGCCCGGGACGGTCCGCAACCACCTGTCCTCCGCCTCCGGCAAGCTCGGCGCCGCCAACCGCCACGAGGCCGTCGCCCTGGCCCGGAAGGCGGGATGGATCTGAGCGCGAGGACCCTCGAGGAACGGGCCCTGGCCCGGGCGCTGACGAACCCGGCACCTGCTGTCGGGCTCCCGCTACGTCACGCGGTCAGGGCGACCGAGGAGATCATGATGGTCTCGCACTCGATCGGGGTCGACCGAACCCGGCCCGCTCTGCCGCCGGCGCCCGTGGTAGGTCCGCTCGATCCAGGTCCACGATAGCGATCCGCAGTTCGCCGCGGGTGGCCTGTTGCCAGCGGTCCAGGACGTTGTCCTTCAGCAACTCGAGGAAACTCTCCATTGCCGCCTCGTCCCCGGCCGTACCGACGCGACCCATCGACCCGACCAGTCCGTGTCGGCTCGAGGCATGGAGAAACTTCCTCGATCGGAATGGGGAGCCCCGGTCGCTGCGAACTCGACGACCAGCGACCTCGGCGCCCTCGACCTGACGTCTGGCAACGGTGTTGGCCGAAGCGCGGACAGTCGGACGAGACTGCATCCGCGAGTCGATGGCGTACCCCACGATGCGTCGGGAGAAGACGTCCTCGATGGCGCAGAGGCAGACCTTGCCCTCGCCCGTCCAGTGTCGCCGGTCAGCCACGACTCGTTGGGCCGGGTGGCGGTGAACTTCCGGCGGACGAGGTCGTCGTGCACCGGCCGGCCGTGCCGTTTCCCGTTCTCAGGACTCCACAGCTTGCAGTACCCGCAGGACCATCCGGTCGGCCCCCGCGTGGTCGTCAGCCGTGATCCTCACGACGGTGTCGTCCACGAACATCAGCATCTGCCCGTACGCGCCGTGCAGACGCCACGCAGCACCGGGTGTTCCTGCCCTTCGAGGGAGACCGCACTCTCGACCTGATCTTGTCCAAGGCAGTGCTGCTCGCCCACGATTGCGTGATCACCGACGCCACGATCACCTCGCAGATCCGCCGCGATCGCTGACGAGTCGCGCGACCCGGTACTCCCCTGCTCGAGCGAGCACACAAAGCTCGCGCAGACCGGATGTCCGAGACGTGGGGACGGGACGGGGGATCGCGGAGATGGAGAAGTCGGTGGTTGGACATCATGAGTGACCAGGACTCAAGCGTCTGGGGTTTCGCCGGCGCTCGCGGGCTAGTCTGCGCCGTGTGGTGACCCGTCGGTGGGCAGCAGGCCACTACAGCCGTCCATCAGGTGTGGCGTGTGTCCGGGGCCATGAAGAAGTGGCTGCTCTGACTGATGTGTGAAGCCTCACCGCCCCTTCCGGTCTGGCAGCGGCGGGTAGAACCCACCCATCGACAGCATCGCCAACCCCGCCGCGGAAGGGAACCCGAACGCCACCCGCGTCAACCCCCGGACCTTCGTGTTCGTCGACTCCACCAGCCCGTTCGACGATCCATGCTCGAAGGTTGTGTCAAACCCGGGCCTTGACAGGTCAGCTGATCTGTCCTTCGCTGCGGGCCCGGACATCCGCCGGCTCATCTCCGGGGAGCTGGCGGCGGAGCAGACCATCGCCAGTGGGGTGGTCGAGGTGCTGAGCGGGCCCCGGATACTCCTGGGGCGGTTCGTGAGCACGTTCCACCTGACCGCCTGACTACTCGACCGGCTGATGCGTCAACGACGCAGGCGCCGTTCAGAGCTTGTCCCGGTCTTCTGGACAGGTCGATCATGGTGTCCGGAGAAGCGGGTCGAGGTCCCGACGGATTCAAGGGTCCGCGCAGCAGTCGAGAAGGCCCCGGGCGCGCAGGTGCGCTGGCGGTTGCGCATGGTGGGGGGTGCGTGAACAGCTCGGTACGACAGGGGCGCTACCTCGTCACCTACCCACATCCGCAGTACCCGGGTACGGCTGCGCGAGCCTCGTTCGAGGTGTTACCGCATGCGTTCATTGCACGGGGGCCATCAGACCCAGAATGCGGGCTTCGCCGTCGGGTGGTTGCACCACGCGTCCACTACCGTGTCGCCACGCCCAGGTCCCGTCGCTGAGGCGGGTGCGGAAGTGAGCGTCGTAGTCCCCGCCGGTCGCGAGTGCCGTAGCCAGCGCCTGTTCAACGTGCTCGCGGTCATCCGAGTGAATGACCTCACTCAGTTGGCGGGCCAGTGGTGCGCCGGAGTCGCGGACGTCGAGGAGGTCAGCACAACGCGCGTCCCAGGAGATGTGTCCGGTGCGTGAATCCAGTTCCCACGTCCCGACGGCAGGAGTCAGCAGAGACAGCTGGGGCAGCGCCGGGGGCACGGACGGCAACGATGCCGTGGGCGGCAGGTACAGCTCCAAGTGCTGCTGCAACGGCCGGGGCAGTTGTTTCCTCGTGGTGGCCGGGAGCAGATTCACCACTTGCGCGAGGAGTTCGTAGCTCAACCCGTCGCCTTGCACGACGAGCCGGCGCCCGCGCCCGGCTTCGTCGTCGAGGGCTACAGCGTCAAGGAGGATCGTGAACGGCGGATCTGGCGTGGCGGGCATCTCCTCACCCCACATGTCTTGCAGCAGTTTCACCAGATGCCGGGCCCGTTCCATCCGCTTCCGACCGCGTTCGTCCTGGTGCTGCTCTGGGTTCTCTCCTGGACCCGTTGCGTTCACCGCTACCCCTGTCGTGGCTGAGGCTTTGCGCCTACCTCATCCGATGGTGGCATAAGAACTCTCTATGTGACGGGTAGTCGTGATTATGCGGCCCCGGGGATTGGTGCTTCGCGGGGCGAGGAAGACGTGCCGGCGTGGTGCGCGGACGTGAGCGGGGTGTCCTCCGCAGAACACGGATGGCGTCTTCCCCGCCTGACTATCCCCCTTCCGGGGGGCAGGCCCAGCCAGCTCACCTGTTTCCTCAGGTCACTGGGTACTGCGGGTGAAGCAGGAACGCACCCCGCGCCGACGCGACGAGCGGCAGCTGGCCAGCGGGGGCGATCAGCGGGGGCGATCAGCATGAAGGGAGCTGACGTGGTCCCAGGGGCAGCTCTTGAGACATCGGCTCGGGCGGGGCGTCGACGCGGACTGGGTGTCGATGCGGCGGGGCTACGGTGCCGGGACGAACAGGTTGCGAGCGAGCGATGCACTCTCACCTCACCTGCACTCCTACCTCACCTGCACTCCGGTTCTACTGCGTCCTCTGCTGCAGGTGGTCTTCTTCGCCGGGGGGCAGGTGGCCTGCGCGTCGGGCAGCCTCGACTGCGGCGACGCTGCTGCGCACGCCGTACTTGCGGCGCACCGTCGCTAGGTGCTGAGCCACGGTGTGGGAGGAGCGCTGGAGCCTCTCGGCGATCTGTGTGCCGCTCAGACCTTCAGCAACCAGCTGCAACGTCTCGGCCTCGCGAGCGGTGAGGCGGTTGATGGCCGGGGTGGCGCGCTCGGGGCTCAGCTGTCCTCGTAGGCGGTGCAGCTCGGCTTCCAGCTGCTGCAGCTCCGACTCCGCCAGGACCACGACCCGGCCGCCGTCACGGGCTTGGATGTACATGCGGTGGTCCCCGGCGGCGATGGAATCCAGGACACGGGGCCACCACGCGTCGTCGAGTACCTCGTCCGTGCCGTGCACGTGGTGACGCCTCCATCGCTGGTCGGGGGAGTGCCGTTCGTCGACACCAGCTGCACTGATCGTCTCAGTGGGTCCCAGCCACGATGGCACCTCGAGGTGGTCGAGGCACAATCGCCGGCACGACGATGGGGCGGAGGGGTGGGTTGGGCCGGATCCAGCGGTGGGTCACGGGTGGTCACCGGCTCGCTGTGGGCGATGTGCACGGATGGTTGAGACGACGCTCAGGGCGTCGCAGAGGGTGCGCTTTCCAGGGCCAGAGGCAGCCAGGGCCTGCTCGTGATCGCGACCACGACCCGCGACGTGAGGCTTCGTCCCCACAGCTTCAGTCCCGACGGCTCCAGTCTTGACGGTGGCTGCCGAACCGCTACGCGGTGCACGCAGCTTCCTGCTGCGGTGCACGGGCCCGTCTCCTTGTTGAGGCTGGCAAGAGGCGACGGTGACGGTGCCGGTTCGTGGTCACGTACGCAGGTCGGGAGCGGGTCGTCGAGGGAGTCTTTCGGCTCACCGACTGCGGAACGAGCTCGCAGAAGACCTGCGAAGTGAGCCTTCAGATACCTAGCTATTGGTCGATGAAGTACTAGTAATTGGCGACCAGGAGGGGCGCACATGTCTCGTTTCGTGATCACGGCCTTCGGAGGCCGCGGCAGTCGACACCAGCGTGAACTCGGCGTCGGTGCTCACGCGTCCTTCCCGACGGACGCGGCACCCGACGTGGGAATGGGTGTAGCGACACTGCGCGGGACGCAGGCATGACCAACCGCCGCTTCCTGGGCATCCTGCTCTCCAGCCTCGGACTGTTCATCGCCGCCGGTCTGCTACTGGCCCACTTCGGTCTCGGCTTGAGCACGCACACGGTGCTCAGCAACAGCATGCGTCCCGCCTTCGCCGCGGGTGATCAGATCCTCACCCTCGACATCACACCCCAGCAGATCCACCGCGGCCAGGTCGTCATCGTCCAAACCCCGGACATGCCCGCCCCGATCGCGCACCGCGTCGCAGACGTGAAGACGATCGCCGATGCGGTGAGCGTGCGGACCAAGGGTGACGCCAACGCCAGCCCTGACGTCTGGACGAACCTGCTTCCTGGGGCGCAGATTCCCGTCGTGGTCGCCGTCGTCCCGGGTGTTCCGGGATGGCTGGAGCACGGTCCGAGCACGTGGGGCATCGGCCTGCAGGTCCTGATCATCGCCGGGTTGGGTGTGGTCGCGACGGTGATCACCGTGGCTCTGCAGTGGCGGGGTCGCCGTTGCGACTGCCTGGACTGCGCTGAAAACACGGCCGCGGGTGACGGCGCAGATCACCGTGACAGCGGTGGCGACGCCTCGGCCCCGCGCTGCCCGTCCTGCAGCGAAGAAGTCCCCGCCGCAGAAACCTCCAACGGGAGCAGTCCCGCCGCTTCCTCGCCCGATCCGGAACCCACCGCGCCAGACCAGGACCACCAGGAGGTTCACCATGCCCGCAGCTGAGAACAACACCGGACCCGCCCCGGTCGCCGACCGCGCCCAGCGCCACACCCACTCCAGGAGTCGACGAACGCGTCACGGGGCCCGGCGTACTTCCCTGCAGGTCGCTGGCATTGCCGCGACGATCGCGGCGGGGGTGGCCATCACCTCCGGCGGGGTCTACGCCGCCCTGACCGCCGAAGCGTTCAACGCCAGCGCGCAGAACGTCGGCAGCGGAACTCTCCTGCTCACGCTGAACAACACCACCGGCAGCGTGGGGTTCGGCTCTCCCCTCGCCAACATCGCCCCCGGCGACGTCGTCAACCGCTACGTCCAGGTGCGCAACACCGGCACACTGACCGGGCAGAACCTCACCCTGGGACTAGCGGACAGCACCCCCACTCTGCTGACCACCAGCACCACCAAGGGCCTGACCGTCGCGGTGAGCGAGTGCTCGGTGGCATGGACGATGCCCGGGGGAACGTGTAGCGGCACGAGCACCGCCGCACTCACCCTCACCCCCGCCGCCACGGTGATCTCCAGCGGGGGATCGACACCCGTGACCCTCGCAGCGCCGGCGTTCACCTCCTCCACCGACCGTTACTTCCGTGTGTCGGTGACCCTTCCTGACCTCACCAACGCGGAGGTGTCGACCAACGGGGCCCTGCCTGCGGCAGGAACCACCATCCAGGGCTTGGCCGCGAACCTGACGTGGAAGTTCACCCTGGCGCAGCGGACCGCCACCACCACGAACACCTGAGCGGACTCCAGCGCTGAGGTGGCAGCGTGGCTGCTCCCATGGTGAATGATTCGTTGCGCGACCTGCCCAGTGACCTGTCGGACAACCCACTGAGTGGCCCGTCCAGGTGGTCTGTCACGCGCAGCGCCGGCGGGGCGGGAGGGGGAGGATCGCGATGTCGAAGCCTGGTCGCGGATGGAGCCTAGGTGTGCGCCTGGGGGCGGCGATCACGGCGTGCGTGACGTGGTCGGCTCCCGTTGCGCACGCCGCGTCCTCGAGCGCGGCGACGTCCACCGCGGACCTGAGGTCGGCGAGCTGGGGGGTCGTGGTCACCCGGTCGAGCACACCGCCCTACGTCCCCGGACCAGCGGTCACCATCTCGGCATCAGTTGTGGGGGCGCGCTACTACACCGTCGCCAACACTGGTAGCCGGTTGCCGGGAAGCATCACCTACCGCCTGAACTCATCCCTGGGTCTGTCGGTCACCCTGGAGACGTGCCCGACGCCCTGGTCGGGGCTGGGGTTGTGCGCCACCACCCCCACCCCGGTGACGGCGAACACCGCCCAGAGCGCGGCGTCGGGGATGCCGCCGGTTGGAGGTGTTCTGTACCTGAAGGTCCTGGTGCTGGTTGCCGGGAGCGCAACCCTGCACGTGGAGGCGACCCGCCCCGATCCGGTGGTGGTGAATGCCTGATCGCGGTGTGATCGCCAGGAAGGACACCCGATTCAGGGCCCTCGGATCCCGTCACGCGCCGGTCACGCCAGGAGTCGGGTGCTCTCGGGCAGGACCAATCCAGATCATCTGGACCACACGAACCACACCGACCCGTGCAGACCCGAACCGCAGTTCAACGCACCCCGTCAACCGGCAAGCACCTATCCCCACAGACACACGATCAGCGGGGTGAACTGGAGTCCGACCATGCCCACAGCGCCCCTGCACCCCCGTGAGGACGAACGCCTGGCCTCCCTGCGCAGCTACCACGTGCTCGACGCCGCCCCCGACGCCGCGCTCGACGCGCTGACCATGGCCGCGGCCGGGGCACTGCGGGCACCCACGGCTTTGATCACTCTGGTGGACGAGGACCGGCAGTGGTTCGCCTCGGCCAGCGGCCTGGAAGTGATCACCAAGCGTGCGACGCGCCAAGCGCCTCGGGAGGTGTCCTTCTGCGCATGGACGGTGACCGGTGAGGAACCGCTCGTGGTGACTGACCTCTGCGCCGATGCGCGGTTCGCCGACAACGCCCTGGTCACCGGTCCCGAACATGTCCGCGCCTACGCCGGCGCCCCGATCATCGGTCGCGACGGGCTGCCGCTGGGCGCGTTGTGCGTCCTGGACCGGCAGACGCGGAACTTCGAAGAGGTCGGGGTGCGGACCTTGAACGCACTGGCCACGAGCGTTGCGGAGCTGCTGGAACTGCGCCGCCTCGACGCGGCCGCCGGTCTGCACGCTCGCCAAGTGCTCACCGAGAGCCACCAGTTGCGGTCTGGCATCGACGCGGAGCAACTGGTGGTGCACTACCAACCCGTGGTGAACCTTCCCACCGGGCGGTGGGAAGGACTGGAGGCCCTGGTGCGGTGGAAGCACCCGCAGCGGGGTCTGCTCGCTCCGGCCGCCTTCCTGCCGGTGGCCGAAGCCAGCGGCCTGGTCGTGCCGCTGGGGCGGCAGGTGCTGACGCTGGCGTGCACACAGGTGGCGTTGTGGCGTGACGCGTTCCCAGGGGTCGTGGGCGGCGCGGCCACCGCCGCTTGCGCAACTGCCGGTGCCGAGGGACTGCACGTGGCTGTGAACCTTTCCGGGCGTCAACTGAGCGAACCGGACGTCGTGGACATCGTGGCCGATGCACTCATCGTCAGCGGTCTTCCCGCGTCGGCGTTGACGTTGGAGCTGACCGAGACCTCACTGGCCGGGACCGGTGCGCAGGTCGATACCGCCCTGGCGACGATCCGCGCGATGGGGGTGCGACTGGCGCTGGATGATTTCGGCACCGGCTACGCCAGTCACGCCTACCTGCAGCGCTTCCAGCCCGACGTGGTCAAGATCGACCGCTGTTTCGTCACCGCCCTAGGCCGTTCCAGCCGTGACGACCTGCTGGCGTCCTCGCTGATCGACCTGGGTCTGCGGTTGGGGTGCGAGGTGATCGCCGAGGGAGTGGAAACCCTTGAGCAGGCCGAAGCGTTGAGCCACCTGGGGGTGTGCACCGCGCAGGGGTTCCTGTTCTCCCCGCCGCGCAGCGGCGCCGACATCGCGGCGGTGATCGCGGAGAACACCTGGTGTCGCGAGTCGATGATTCGTTGACCGTAGTCGCCGAGCTACTCGAGGATCTGCTCGGCGGTCTTGACCCGCACGTGAGGTCGCCGGTTCGAGGAAGACGGTGCGCTGGTCCAGGCGAGGCGGGACCCGGTCGACGGCCTCGGGGTCGACCCCGGGTTCGCGGCGGGCCTGCAGGACGGCATGGCGGCCAGGGCCTCGGCCTGGATGCCCTGCACCACGACGCGGTTGCGCTGTGCTCAGCGAGCAGGGCTGCCAGGTCGCCGCGAGGACCTACCGAGCCTGGAAGTGGCCAGCCTCCCGCAGCACGCACGGTCTACTGCTTGGGCATGATCGTCATCCTGACTCATCAGGAAGCGGAATCAAAGCCGTGACGCTTCACCTTGCCGGCCCCGCTGGGCGCAATCGGAGCCGGCCCCGAAGCTGGTGAGTAGCCATGGACGGCTCACCTCAGCAGGGGTAGCTCAAGGCGGCGTTCAAGATCTCCACCTGGTCGTGGGCTCCGCAGCTGGAACCCTGGAACTCCGACCAGGTGGCCGGGACGTTCTGCTCGGCACCGACGCAGCTGCTGCCACCCACCCCGGTCAGGACGAAGTCGTCGTCGGGAGCGTCGAGGCTGCCGCGCACGGCGGAGAGACAGGTGTTCTCGACGCCCGGCTGGTGGTTGCCGCTGGCGTCGTAGTCGATGGCCTCGCGGCCTTCGGCTGGTTTCACCGACTGCGCGTCCAGGACGGCGGCGGTGGGGCGGGGTCACGGCCGTCGGTGATGCGCAGGCGGTCGCGCAAAGGTCTCGTGGATGTCGTGCCAGACCCCGGCGGCGGTCCAGTGCTCGAACCAGCGGTAGGCCACGTTCCCGGGGACGAGGTCGTGGGGCAGCATCCCGCCGCGCGCACCCGGTGCGCAGGACGGAGAGGATCGAGTCGATCACGAGCCGGGTCGGGTAGGTGCCCGGACGGCCACCCCGCCCTGGATCTGGTTGCGGTACGAGCGGTCGCAGGACCTCCCTCTCCCTGTCGGTGAGGGAGGAGTCGTGGCGGAGAGGAGAGACCGCTTCGGCGTTGGTGGGGCAGGAGCAGGCGCACAGTCACGTGATCTTGGAGATCACGGCATGCTGGCTCATGCGACTCGTCATTCCACCGTTTCCATGATCACGATCCGTCGACGGAGGTAGCCCAACACGCCGCTGAGGCGGACACGGCAGGATGGCGGGATGAACCCCGTCCTGCTCCTCGGTGGCCGCAGCGAGATCGGACTCGAGGTGGCCGAACGGCTCGTGCGGGTCGGCGCGCGGACGGTGGTCCTGGCGGCCCGCCGTTCTGGGGAGCTGCAGGGGGAATCGGCCCGGCTCAGCGCTCTGGGCGCGAGCGTGGAGACGGTCGAGTTCGACGCCGACGACGTCAGCTCGCACGGACCGCTGCTGAGCGACGTCGTCGCCCGGCACGGCGCGGTCGACGCCGTCGTCGCGTTCGGGATCCTGGGCGACCAGGCGCGGGCGGAGACCGACGTCGCGCACGCCCTGGCCGTCGTGCACACCGACTTCGTCGCCCAGGTCAGCGTCCTGTCGCACCTGGCGAACCTGCTGCGGCCGTTGCGGTCCGGGCGGATCGTGGTGTTCTCCTCGATCGCCGGGGCGCGGGTGCGCCGGGCGAACTACGTCTACGGGTCCGCGAAGGCCGGGCTCGACGGTTTCGCCTCCGGACTCGCCGACGCGTTGCACGGCAGCGGGGTCCGGCTGCTGCTGGCCCGGCCGGGTTTCGTGGTCGGTCGGATGACCACGGGGATGTCGCCCGCACCGCTGGCCAGCGATCCCGCGCAGGTGGCCGACGCGGTGGTGGCCGGTCTGGCGGCCGGGCGCGACGTCGTCTGGGTCCCCGGCACCCTGCGCGCCCTGGCCGCCGCGATGACGGTCACGCCGCGCGCCGTGTGGCGCCGGGCGCCCCGGTAGTCCACCGGGCGGCCTCGCGCGGCCGTGTCCGGCGTGACCGGCGTGACCGGCGTGGACCTGCGGATCTCCGGGGGCACGGCGCTCGTCACGGGTGGCGACTCCGGCACCGGGTGGCACACGGCGAAACTCCTCCTCGCCGAGGGTGTGGAGGTCGCCGTCACCGACGTCGACCGCCTGCACCGCGACCCCCGTGACCGACGCGGTGGTGGAGAAGCGCTCGAGGGAACTCGGCACGAGCGTCGAACAGGTGATCAGCAGTTTCCTCGACGAGGAGCGGCCGTCCACGGAGCTGGAACGGCGGGGCGAACCCGAGGAGGTCGCCGCGCTCATCGCGTTCCTGGTGTCCGATCGCGCGAGTTTCGTCGACGGCAGCGACGACCGTGTGGACTCCGGGAGCGTCGCGACCGTCGAGGGCCCAGCACCTAGGCTTGGCGAACGTGAGCGCACCCACGACCGTCTCGCAACGCCTCGACGCGTTGCCCTTCACCCGCCGCCACCGGCGCCTGCTCGTCGGCTCCGGGGTCGGCTGGGCGCTCGACGCCTTCGACGTCGGCCTCGTCGCGTACGTGCTCGTCGCGCTCAGGGCGCAGTGGGACCTGGACGCGTCGCAGTTGTCGTGGATCGCCTCGATCGGGTTCGCCGGGATGGCTCTCGGCGCCACGTTCGGTGGCCTGCTCGCCGACCGGATCGGGCGACGTCAGGTCTTCGCGTTGACGTTGCTCGTGTACGGGATCGCCACCGGCGCCGCGGCGTTGTCGTGGTCGCTGGGAGCCCTGCTGGTCTTCCGCTTCCTCGTCGGCCTCGGGCTGGGCGCGGAACTGCCCGTCGCCTCGACCCTGGTCAGCGAGTTCGCGCCGCGTCGGATCCGCGGTCGGGTCGTCGTGGCGCTGGAGGCGTTCTGGGCCCTGGGCTGGACCCTCGCCGCCCTGGTCGGGTACCTCCTGGTCCCGGCGTCGGAGGACGGGTGGCGTTGGGCACTGGCGCTGGGGGCGCTGCCGGCCGTCTACGCCGTCGTCGTGCGCCGCGGCTTGCCGGAGTCCGTGCGGTTCCTGCTGTCGAAGGGTCGCACCGCGGAGGCGACCGCGGTCGTCGAGGAGTTCGAGGCCGCCGCCGGGGTCCGGCCCGTCGGGGACCTCGTGCCCGATCCGCGACCGGTCGGCGGGCAGGGGATCTGGCACCCGACGTTGCGTCGCCGCACGCTGGGTCTGTGGCTGGTCTGGTTCTTCGTGAACTTCAGCTACTACGGCGCGTTCACCTGGATCCCCAGCCTGCTCGTCGAGGACGGGTTCACCGTGATCCGGTCGTTGCAGTTCACGCTGATCATCACGCTCGCCCAGCTGCCGGGGTACGCGGTCGCGGCCGTGCTGGTCGAGACGTGGGGGCGGCGGCGGACCCTGGCGCTGTTCCTCGTCGGCTCGGCCCTCTCCGCCCTGGGTTACGCCGCAGCCGGTTCCACGACGACGATCCTCGCGGCCGGGATGGCCCTGTCGTTCTTCAACCTGGGGGCGTGGGGTGCGCTGTACGCCGTGACGCCCGAGGTCTACCCGACGGCCGTGCGCGGCCGGGGCACCGGGTCGGCGGCGGGTTTCGGCCGGATCGCCTCGATCCTGGCCCCGCTGAGCGTCCCGGTGCTCCTGGGCACCGGGGGCAGCGCGGTCGTGTTCGTGGTGTTCGCGCTGGCCTTCGCGATCGCCGCGTCGGCGAGCTTCCTGCTCCCCGAGACCCGCGGGACGGCGCTGGACTAACGGCTCCGCGCCGCCTCGGCCTCGAGGGCGGCGAGGTCCACGAGCATGCTCGCGGCCCCGTGCAGCCCGGCGCTGAGCGCGTCCATCCCGGGGGAGAGGATCGTCAGGTCACCGCGCTCGGCGAGTTCGGCGAAGATCCCGTCGTTGCTCACCACGAGGAACTCGACCGGGTCCGCCACCTTCGCGGCCGCGGCCAGCAGCGCGTAGTCGGCCACGTCGGCGCCCTGCGGGACGGCCTTGGCCCGGTCGGCGAACTCCTCGAGCCACGGCCTGGAGCGGGCCACCGCCCCGACCTGCCCGGCGAGCGCCACGTGGTCGGCCTGACGGGCGAGCTCGACGACGACGGCGAGCCGGGCGCGCAACCGGCTGGGGGAGGCCCGCAGGTTGTCCAGGTCGACGAGCAGGACCCGCTGGGCACCCTGCTGGGCCCACACGGGGTAGTCCCGCACGAGCAGGCGCAGCGCGTCGCTGGCCGGGTCCGGGCCGACGCGGACGACCTCGGGGGCGGGGACGTCCTCGAGCCTGAACCACTCGTAGTCGGCCCACTCGTCCGGCGCTCCACCCAGTCCCATGGCCCAAGACTCCCACCGATGATCAGCAGAGCGTGCCCTGGTGGTACCGCAACTTCCAGCCGTCCGGGGTCCGGCGCCACAGCGAGGACCGGCGGGCCCGGCGGCCGGTGGGGTCGGAGACGTAGGTGAGGAGCACGACGCCCGGGGCCAGGACCTCCCCGGTGAGCTCGGCGTGCGGGGTCGGCTCGGTCCGGTCCTCGCCCGCCAGCAGCTCGATCGTCTCGGCGCGCGACCAGACCCGACCGGAGGCGCCGATCTCGCGGAAGTCCGCGTCGAGCAGCTGCCCCAGCCGCTCCGGGGAGCGTCGGGCGGCGGGGGAGAGCAGTTCGACCTCGAGGTCCCGGACTACGTCCACGTCGTTCACGACCCGATCCTGGCAGCAGCGGTCCCGCGCTGCGGTGGAGGAGGATGGCGCTGTGCGCCACGTGACCGACGCCGAACGCCGTGCCCGGATCGCGTGGCGGCACGCTCTGGCGCCGGCGGCGAGGCTGGACAGCCCGGAGGCCGTCACGCGGGCGATGACGGTCCTGCACTCCACGGAACCGGCGACGGTGCACCTCTCCTGCTGGGCGCGGGGACGGGACCTGCGGGTCGCCGACGTCGAACGGGCGCTCCACGTCGACCGCACCCTGGTGAAGCAGCTCGCGATGCGGCGCACGCTGTTCGTGTTCCCGAGGGAACTGCTGCCCCACGTCTGGCCGAGCGCGTCGGCGCGGGTCGCGGCCACCGAACGCGCGACGATCGCGAAGGACGTCGTGAAGGCGGACCTCGCGCAGGAGGGCCAGGAGTGGCTGGACCGCGCCCGCCGGGAGGTCCTCGCCGTCCTGGCCGACGCGCCGGAAGGCTTGACGGCGCAACAGGTCCGGCTCGCGGTGCCGATGATCGACGTCAAGGTCTCGGTCTCACCGGGGTCGTCGTGGTCGGCCTCGCGGATCCTCACCCACCTCGGGCTGACGGGACACGTGGTGCGGGGCGTCAACACCGGGCACTGGCGGACGTCGCGGCCCCGGTGGACGCTGACCCCGGACTGGCTGGGGGAGGTTCCCGCACCCACCTCGGCGCAGGAGGGCTACCGGGAACTCGTCCGGCGCTGGCTGGGGACGTTCGGGCCGGGGACCGAGGACGACGTCGTCTGGTGGCTGGGCGCGACCAAGACGATCGTGCGTGCGGCGTTGCGTGAACTCGACGCCGTCGAGGTCTCGCTGGACGGCGGGTCGCTCGGGTACCTCCTGCCCGACGACGTCGAGGAGACGCCCGACCCGGGCGCCTGGGTGTCGCTGCTGCCGGTGCTGGACCCGACCGTGATGGGCTGGAAGGCGCGGGAGTTCTACCTCGGCCCGCACCGCGAGCAGCTCTTCGACCGCAACGGCAACGCCGGCACGACCGTCTGGGTCGACGGGCGCGTCGTGGGCTGCTGGGTGCAGGACGAGGCGGGCGTGGTGCACCTGCGGCTGCTGGAGCAGGTCGGCGCCCGCGCCCGGAAGGCGCTGCGGGCCGAGGCCGCGCGTCTGACGTCCTGGCTCGGCGGGGTGCGCGTCGGGACGGTCTACCCGTCCGCGGCGATGCGGGAACCGGTCGTCCCGCCATGACCTACCAGCCGCGTTCGCGCCACTGCGCCAGGTGCGGGCGTTCGGTGCCGATCGTCGTGGGGGCCCCGTGACCGGGGTGCACGACGGTGTCGTCGTCGAGGACGTCGAACAACCTCGTGCTGACGTCGTCGAGGAGCCGGGTGAAGTCGGCGGCGTCGCCGCGGGTGTTGCCGACGCCACCGGGGAACAGCGAGTCGCCCGTGAAGACCTGGTCGGGCCCGTCGGCGTCGCGCAGGACGAGGGCCACGGACCCGGGGGTGTGGCCGCGCAGGTGCACGACCTCGAGCGCCACGTCCCCGACGCGGACGACGTCGCCGTGGGTGAGGCGCTGCTGCACGGGGAGGGGCAGGTGGTCGGCGTCGTCCTCACCCGCGGCGGTGGTGGCGCCCGTGGCCTCGACGAGCGCGGCGAGGGCCCCGACGTGGTCGTGGTGGCGGTGGGTGGTGACGATCAGGTCGAGCGGGCCGCCGACGAACTCCAGCAGCCTCCCGGGCTCGGCGGCCGCGTCGATCAGCAGGCGGCGGCCGGTGCTGCGGCAGGTCACGAGGTAGGCGACGTTGTCCATGTCCCCGACGTGGACGGAGTCGACCGCGGCGGAGCTGGTGGTGGTGGCGCTCATGTCCAGACCGTAGCGACCGCGGATGGGGGTCAGCGCGGGCGGGCCACCGGGTGGAGGGCCGGTGTCGCGGCGTTCTCGCGCAGGTCGATGACGCGGTCGTGCGCGGTCCGGCGCTGGGCCAGGCCGATGGCGAAGGCCATGGTCAGCAGGCCGTAGAAGACGGCCCGGGCGACCTCGCCGTCGGCGGCGAACCCGCCGGTCAGGGCGAGGCACCCCAGCGCACCGATGAGGTGCACGAGGTCCATGAAGGACTTCCAGACGGCCACCTCACGATGGTGGCTCGGCGTCGGGGCCGCTGCACGCTCGAGCGTCGAAGTCGACCGGGCCGGTCCACGCCTCAGGACACTGCGTTCCACCTCATGAACTCTAAGTAACTAAGGCGCGGAGTGCGCGCCGAGGCGACGTGAACGCCGGACGACCACCCCCGGGCCTCAGCAGGAACGTCGTCCGCATGAACCTCACCGCCCTGGAGTGGGAACTGCACGGAGGACTCGACCAGCGCCGGAAGGAGGCCGAAGCCCTCGCCGCCCGCGAACACCTCGTGCGGGTGCTGCGCACCGCCCGCCGCGCCGCCGGCCCGCCGCAGCGACGTCACTGGTGGACGCGACGGCTCCGGCGCTGACCGGCCCCGCGTCCCCCCTCGGTGCCACGATGTCCGGCGTGCCCGCGCTGCCGCCCGACCCGACCCGCCTCGTCGGGCGCGCCCGGGAACTCGACGTGCTCGAGGGAGCCCTCGGTGCGGCCCGCGCGGGAGCCTCCGGGGCCGTCCTGGTCGAGGCCGACGCCGGGGTCGGCAAGTCCCGGCTCGTCGCCGAACTCGCCCACCGCGCGCGCGGGAACGGGGACACCGTCCTCCTCGGGCACTGCGCCTCCGCCGGTGGCGAGGCCCTGCCGTACCTGCCCTTCGTCGAAGCCCTGGAACCGTTGCGCGGTGACGACCCCGACCGGTGGTTCGGTGGCCGACCGGGCCCGACCGGTTCCGACCTGTCCCCGCTGCAGCTCTTCGACGCGGTCACCGCCACCCTGGCCGCCGCCGCCCGGGACCGGCCGGTCCTGCTCGTCCTCGAGGACCTGCACTGGGCCGACAGCGCCAGCCGCGACCTGCTGACCTACCTGCTGCGCCGGGTGCGGGAGGAACGACTCCTCGTCGTCGCCACCGTCCGCACCGACGACCTGCACCGGCGTCACCCGCTGCGGCCCGTCCTCGCCGAACTCGGCCGGCTGGCCTCCGTGCGGCGCCTCGCCCTCGAACCCTTCACGGGTGCGGAGATGCGTCAGTTCCTGCGCGACCTCGTCGGGCGCGACGTCGACCCCACGACGGCGAGCCGCATCCACCAGCGCGCCGAGGGGAACGCCTACTACGCGGCGGAACTCCTGCTCGCCGCGCCCGTGCGCGGCGGCCGCCTGCCGACCGCCCTCGCCGACGTCGTCCTCGCCCGGGTCGAGACGCTGCCACCCGAGGTGGCCGACCTCGTCCGGGCCGCCTCCGTCGGCGGCCGCCGCGTCCGGCACGACCTGCTGCGGGCCGCGACGGGAACCTCCGACGACGACCTCGACGCACGGGTCCGGACGGCCGTCGCCCTCCGGGTGCTCGACGTCGACGGCCAGGACGGCTACGCCTTCCGGCACGCCCTGCTGCAGGAAGCCGTCTACGAGGACCTGCTGCCCGGTGAACGGGTCCGGCTGCACGCCGCCTACGCCCGCGCCATCACCGGCTCCACCGCTGCGGGGCAGCCCTTCGCCTCCGCCGCGACACACTCCCTCGCCTCCGCCGCAGAACTCGCCCACCACGCCCGCCGCAGCAACGACCTCGCCGGGGCGCTCGTCGCGGGCGTCGCCGCCGCCGACGAGGCCGAACGGCTGCGCGCCCCGGCCGAGGCCTGGCGACACCTCGAAGAGGTCCTCCCGCTCTTCGACGCCGTACCCGACGCCGCCCGACGGTCCGGGACGACCCTCCTCGAACTCACCACGCGTGCCTCCGACCTCGCGATGGTCTCCGGGGATCCCGGACGGTCCGCCCTGCTCGCCCGCGCCGCGGTCGACCTCCTGCCCGACGACGCCGCGCCCGCGTTGGCCGCCGAGGTCCACCGGCAGTGCGCCACCGCGCTCTGGGGGTGCGGGCAGCAGGAGCGGGCCATCACCCAGGCCCGCGAGGCGCAACGCCGGGGCGGCGACGATCCCGCTGCAGCGCAGGCGGTCTGCTGGGCCACCGCCGTGATCGCCCGGTGCTACCTGAACCTCGACCGGTTCGCCGAGTGCCGGCGGGAAGCCGAACGCGCGCTCGCCCTGGTCGCCACGTCGGGCGACCTCGCGGGGGCCGAGGCCGACGTCCTCATCACCCTCGGCGGTCTCGACAACCTCGACGGCGCGCTCGCCGACGCCGACGCGCTCTTCGCCCGCGCCGCCCGCACGGCCGAGGAGGCCGGCCACCTCGGCACCGCCCTGCGGGCCCGGTACAACCTGGCCGTCGAACGCTACGACCGGGGAGACCTCGCGGGTGCGGCGGAGGTCCTCGACGACTCCTGCGCCTGGGCCGCCTCGGTCGGGCTGTCCTGGGCGCCCTACGGCCTGCAACTGCTCTGGCTGCAGGTCACGACGAGCTTCGTCACCGGGGAGTTCGACCGCGCGCTCCGCCAGGCCCGGGCGATCGGACCGCAGGCCCCCCACCTGGCCGCCGCGGCCGTCGGCGTCGTCCAGGCGCAGGTCCTCGCCGCGCGCGGAGCCTTCGACGAGGTCACCGCCCTGCTCGACCCCGCCTGGTCCGACGACCCCGAGGAAGGCCTCTCCGTCACCGTCGTGCAGGCCGAGGTGCTGAGCTGGCGCGGGGACCCGGCCGGCGCCGCCCGGCTGCTGACCGAGGCCCTCTTCAGCTTCGAGGGCATCGAGAACCCCGCCCACCTGCGCGGTCTGCGCCTGGGAGCCCAGGCCGTCGCGGCGCTCGCGGACGCCCGTTCCACCGACGACGCGCTGGTGCAACGCATCCACGACCGCGTGCTGCACCTCGTCGAGGTGGGACAACCGCGCGCGGGGACGATGGGCCCGGAAGGTCGCGCCTGGCTCGCGACGTTGCACGCCGAGGTGGCCCGGTTCCGCGGGAACGACCCGGTGGAGCAGGTGCGGGCCTGGCGCCTCGCGGTCGAGGAGTTCTCCTACGGCGACGCCTACGACCTGGCCCGGGCGCGGCGTCGCCTGGCCGAGGCGTGCAGCGCGGCCGGTCTGCGCGAGGAGGGGTTGCTCGCCCTCGACGAGGCGCGTCGGGCGGCGTCGGCGATGCGCGCCCTCCCGTTGTCGGCGGCGCTGGAGGACCTGGCCCGCCGGATGCGCGCCACGGCCGCTCCCGGGCGCGGCCCGCTGACCGCGCGGGAGTTGCAGGTCCTCGACCTGCTCGCCGCCGGGCGCACCAACCGGCAGGTGGGGGAGGAGTTGTTCATGGCCGAGAAGACCGCCAGCGTGCACGTCTCCCGCATCTTCGCCAAACTCGGGGCGTCCTCCCGTGCCGAAGCGGTGTCGATCGGGCTGCGCAGCGGCTTGCTCTCCCCGGCGGTCCGGGGCGAGGATCGCCAGGACACCTCGTAGCTCCACCCGATCCCGGGAGTTCGCGTGCACCGCAACGCCGAAGTCGTGTCGCAAGCCCTGCACGAGGCCGGGGCGGGTGGTGAGGTCGTGGAACTGACGACGTCGGCCCGCACGGCCGCCGACGCCGCCGGTGCCCTGGGGTGTTCGGTGGGGGCGATCGCCAACAGCCTGGTGTTCCTCGCCGACGGTGAGCCGGTCCTCGTCCTCACCAGCGGTGGGCACCGCGTGGACCCGGAGCACACCGCGGCCGCCCTCGGGGTGGAGAAGCTGACCCGCCCGAACGCGGCGACGGTCCGGGCCGCGACGGGGCAGCCCATCGGTGGGGTCGCACCGCTCGGGCACCCGGCCCACCTGCGGACGGTGATCGACGTCGACCTGCTGCGCTACGACGTCGTCTGGGCCGCCGCGGGAACCCCGCACACGGTCTTCCCGACGACGTACTCCGAGCTCCTGCGCATCTGCGACGCCGAACCGGTGACCGTCGCGCCGTGACGGCCTGACCCCGGGAGACGGTCAGTCGGAGACGGTCAGTCGGTGCCGGCCTCCATGGCCGCCCGGTCGAGGAGTTCGTCGCCGCTGCCCGTGCCGCGGGACGCGATCGCCTCCGCGCCGCCGGCCTCCAGGGCCCCGATGAGGCTGACCTGGGAACTGCCGACCATGCCCATGCCCGCGTACTGCTCGAGCTTGGCGCGGGAGTCGGCGATGTCGAGGTTGCGCATGGTCAGCTGCCCGATGCGGTCGACGGGGCCGAAGGCGGAGTCCTCGGTGCGTTCCATCGACAGCTTGTCCGGGTGGTAGCTGAAGGCCGGACCCTGGGTGTCGAGGATCGAGTAGTCCTCGCCGCGGCGCAGCCGCAGGCTGACGGAACCGGTGACGGCGTTGCCGACCCAGCGCTGCAGCGACTCCCTCAGCATGAGGGCCTGCGGGTCCAGCCAGCGGCCCTCGTACATGAGGCGACCGAGGCGACGACCCTCGTTGTGGTAGCTCGCGACGGTGTCCTCGTTGTGGACGGCGTTGACGAGGCGTTCGTAGGCCGCGTGCAGCAGGGCCATGCCCGGCGCCTCGTAGATCCCGCGGGACTTGGCCTCGATGATCCGGTTCTCGATCTGGTCGGACATGCCGAGCCCGTGCCGGCCACCGATGGCGTTCGCGGCCAGGACGAGGTCCACGGCGTTCTCGAACGTCTCACCGTTGATCGAGACGGGACGGCCCTGTTCGAAGCCGATCGTCACGTCCTCGGTCGCGATCTCGACGGCGGGGTCCCAGAACCGGACGCCCATGATGGGTTCGACCAGTTCGACGCCGACGTCGAGGTGCTCGAGGCGCTTGGCCTCGTGGGTGGCGCCCCAGATGTTCGCGTCGGTGGAGTACGCCTTCTCGGTGCTCGCGCGGTAGGGGAGGTCGCGGGCCTGCAGCCACTCCGACATCTCCTTGCGCCCACCGAGCTCGGTGACGAAGTCGGCGTCCAGCCACGGCTTGTAGATCCGCAGCGAGGGGTTGGCGAGCAGGCCGTAGCGGTAGAACCGCTCGATGTCGTTGCCCTTGTAGGTGGAGCCGTCGCCCCAGATCTGGACGTCGTCCGCGAGCATCGCGCGCACCAGCAGCGTGCCGGTGACGGCCCGGCCCAGCGGGGTGGTGTTGAAGTAGCTGCGGCCGCCGGAACGGATGTGGAAGGCACCGGTGGTCAGGGCGGCGAGGCCCTCCTCGACCAGCGCGGCCCGGCAGTCGACGAGGCGCGCGAGCTCGGCGCCGTAGGCCGAGGCCCGTCCCGGCACGGAGTCGATGTCGGGTTCGTCGTACTGCCCGATGTCGGCGGTGTAGGTGCAGGGCACCGCGCCCTTCTCGCGCATCCACGCGACGGCCACCGACGTGTCGAGACCGCCCGAGAAGGCGATGCCGACGCGTTCGCCGGCGGGCAGGGACGTGAGCACCTTGGACATGCGGAACATTATGCACCGGAGTGCATGTTCATGCAAACATCGCCCGACCGGAGGGCGGGGCGTCTCACCGGGTGGTGGTGTTCCCGGAGCGGGACGGGACGGCGTCGAGCGCGGCCAGGGTCGCGGCGTCCAGCGTGATCCCGCCGACGGCGAGGTTCGCCTCGAGGTGGGCGAGGTCCGCCGTGCCCGGGATGAGGTGGGTGGTGGCGGTGTGGGCCAGCAGCCAGGCGAGACCGACCTGCGCGGGAGTGACCTGGAGGGCCTGCGCCGCAGCCCGAACCGCCGGTTCGTCGGTCACCTTCGGCAGGCCCGGGAACGCCCCGCCGAGCGGGAAGTACGGCACCCAGGCGATGTCCTCCGTCGTGCAGAGGTCGAGGAGGTCCTCGCTGCCGCGGCTCACCAGGCTGTAGGAGTTCTGCACGCAGGCGATCCCGACGGGCAGTGCCCGTCGCAGGTCGGACAGGGTGACGTTGCTCAGGCCGATCGCCCCGACCTTCCCGGCGTCCCGCAGTCCCGTCAGGACGGCGAGCTGGTCGTCGAGGTCGACGACCTGGTCACCTTCCGCGATCAGACCCGGTCCGACCTCGGCCCGGCGCAGGTTCACCAGGGGCAGCCGGTCGAGGCGGAGGCTCGTCAGGTTCGCCTCGACGCTCGCCCGGAGCTGCTCGGGACGCTGGGCCAGTCGCAACGGGACCGGGCCGGTGGGGTTCGGTTCGCCGCCGACCTTGGTCGCGACCAGGACGTCGTCGTCGCGGCGCAGCGCGGCGCGCAGCACGCCGTTGACGAAACCGTCGCCGTAGAACTGCGCCGTGTCGACGTGGTCGACGCCGCGGTCGAAGGCGTGGCGCAGCAAGGCGATCGCGGCTTCGCGGTCGGTGTGGAGCCGTTCGAGCTGCATGGCGCCGTAGCCGATGCGGTGGACGGTGCGGCCCGCGAGCGTGGCGGTGCTGGTCATCGTGGGATCCCTCTCGAGGTGGGAGGATGGGCTGAAGCGGAGGAGCCTCCGCATCGACGACGTCACCACTGAACCGGAGGAACCTCCGCTTTGTCCGTCACTCCCCGCCGTCCGCGCGCCGACGTCGCCCGGAACCGCGAGCTGCTGCTGAGCGCCGCCCGGGCGGCCTTCGCCGGTGGCGAGGCCGTCGCGCTCGAGACCATCGCCCGTGACGCCGGGGTCGGGACCGGGACGCTCTACCGGCACTTCCCGACCCGGGACGCGCTGGTGGAAGCCGTCTACGGCGCAGAGCTCGACGGCGTCGTCGAGGCCGCGTCCGGGGTGCTGGCCGAGCTTCCGCCCGACCTCGCCCTGCGGGCCTGGCTGGCCCGCTACGCCGAGTCCGTCGCCACCAAGCGCGCGATGATGGACACGTTGCGGGCCGGCTGGGCCTCGGGTCGGATCACCACTCCGGCGACGCGGGAACGCATCACCGCGGTCCTGGCGACGTTCCTCGCGGAGGGGGCGAGGACCGGGACGTTGCGCGCCGACGTCGAACCCGACGACGTGGCCGCGATGCTGCTCGGGGTGTTCCTCTCCACCGCCGGCGGGCCGCCCGGACAACCCGTCCGCTTGCTCGACCTGCTCGTCGACGCCCTCCGCACTGCCCCGCGGTGATCAGACGGCCTTGCCGGGGTTGAGGATCCCCAGCGGGTCGAACACCGCCTTGATGCTGCGCTGCAACGAGAGCGAGTCGTCGCCGAGTTCCCGCCGCAACCAGGTGCGTTTCAGCAACCCGACGCCGTGCTCACCCGTGAGGGTCCCGCCGAGGGCCAGGGCGAGGTCGAACACCGCGCAGGCCGCGTCCCACGGCGGGCCCTCCGTGACGGTTCCGCCGCGTTCCACGACGATGATCGGGTGCAGGTTCCCGTCGCCGGCGTGGGCGATCGTCGCGATCCGCACCCCGGTGCGGGCGGAGATCTCCTGGATGCCCGCGACGGCCGCGGCCAGCTGCGACCGCGGCACGGCGACGTCCTCGATGAACACGTCGCCCGTGCGTTCCAGGGCGGGCAGTCCCGCCCGGCGGGCGGCCAGCAGTTCCTCGGCCTCGACGGGGTCGCTCGTCGAACGCCACGACGACGCGAACGGCGCCACGACCGCGGCGACGGCGTCGATCTCGGCCCGGGCGCTGAGGCCGTCGCACTGCACGACGAGAACGGCGGCACCCAGGGCGCGCAACGAGGAACCCCGGGCCGCGTCGACGGCCTCGAGGGTGACGCTGTCCACGAGTTCCAGGACGGAGGGTTGCAGGCGGGCCGTCGTGATCGCCGAGGCGGCGGCCGCCGCGGCCACGAGGTCGTCGAAGTGCGCCGCCAGCGTGGCGATCGCGGCCGGTCGCGGCCGCAACCGCAGGGTCGCGCCCACGACGACGGCGAGGGTCCCCTCCGAACCCACGACGAGGCTGGTGAGGTCGTAGCCCGCGACGCCCTTGACGGTCTGGCGCCCCGTCGAGACCTTCCGGCCGTCGGCGAGCACGAGGTCCAGACCGAGGACGGCGTCGCGGGTCACGCCGTACTTCGCGCAGCGCAGACCGCCCGCGTTGGTGGCGATGTTCCCGCCGATGGAGGAGATCGCGGAACTGGCCGGGTCGGGCGCGTAGAACAGCCCGTGCTCGCCGGCCGCGGCGTCCAGGTCGGCGGTGAGGACGCCGGGTTCGACGACGGCGACCTGGTCGTCGGGGCGGATCGCGACGATGCGGTCCATCCCCGACAGGTCCAGGACGATCTCGCCCGCCTGGGCGCTCGACCCGGCGGCGAGGCCCGTCCCGGCACCCCGGGTGACGACCGGGGTGCGGTGCTCGGTGGCCCAGCGGAGGGTCTCGACGATGTCGTCGACGGTGGCCGCGCGCACGACCCCGTCGGGCAACGTCGCCGGCAGGTGGCCGGAGCGGTCGGTCGCGACGGCGCGCCGGGACTCCTCGTCGGTGAACAGCTTCACGCCACCCCTTCCGCCCGGGGTGCCGGTGCGGCGCAGTGGGTCACGAGGTCCGCCAGGGACAGGTCCAGGGCGTTCGCGAGGGCCACGACGGTGAAGAACGCGGGGGTCGGGATGCGACCGGACTCGATCTTGCGCAGCGTCTCGGCCGGGACGCCGGAGGCGGCGGAGATCTGCGGGACGGTGCGCTCGCCGCGCGCGGAGCGGAGCAGTTCGCCCAGGAGACGACCTCGGGCGCGGACTTCCTCGGGCAGCGGCGGACGGACCATGGAGTGATACTAATACCGGGATAGGAATACCAAGTCCGTGACGAGCAGGAGGTCGACGTGGTCGAGCTGAAGACACCCCGCGAGATCGAGGGGATGCGGGCCGCCGGTCGGGTCGTCGGCGCGGCCCTGGCCGCGGTGAAGGAGCACGCGGCCGTCGGGATGCGCCTCGACGAACTCGACGCCGTCGCCCGTGAGGTGATCTTCGGGGCCGGTGCGACCTCCCCGTTCCTCGGCTACCAGCCCGGGTTCGCCGACTCGCCCTTCCCCGGGGTCATCTGCACCTCGGTGAACGACGCGGTGCTGCACGGGATCCCCGGCCGCTACGTCCTGCGCGACGGTGATCTGCTGAGCGTCGACTGCGGCGCGGTCCTCGACGGCTGGGCCGGTGACTCCGCCACGACCTTCAGCGTCGGCACTCCCCGCCCCGGTGACGCGGAACTCGTCGCGGCGACCAGGGAGGCGCTCGCGGCCGGGATCGCCGCCGCCGTCGTCGGGAACCGGATCGGTGACGTCTCCGCCGCGATCGGTGCCGTCGGCCGGGCGCACGGGTGCGGGGTCAACACCACCTTCGGCGGTCACGGCGTCGGGCACACGATGCACGAGGACCCCTCGGTCCCCAACGACGGCCGCGCCGGTCGTGGGCTCGTCCTGAAGCCCGGGCTGGTCGTCGCCATCGAACCCTGGTTCATGGCCGGTGGGAGCCCCGAGTTCACGACGGACGACGACGGGTGGACGATGCGCAGCGTCGACGGGAGTTCCGGGGCGCACGAGGAGCACACCGTGGCGATCACCTCCGACGGCCCGGTCGTCCTCACCCTGCCCTGACCGGGTCCCGTCGGCGTGGAGTTGCGCGGAGGGGTTTCGTTGACACCCCTCCGCCCGCTGCCTAGGGTCGATCGCACACGCTGCGAGGAGGCAGGCACCCGTGCCCACGAGCATCACCGACGTCTCGGTCCGGGTCTTCGAGACCGAGACCCGGCTGCACGTCGACAGCGACGGTCACGCCCACCCCGGCCCCGGGCACACGACGACGGCCGCGCTGCTGACGGTCCGGGACAGCGACGGGGTCGAAGGCCGTTGTCTCGCAGCTCCTTCCTTCGCCGTCGAACGTTCCCTGGTCGAGCAGCACGTCCGTCCCGTCCTGCTCGGGGCGGATCCGTACCAGCGGGACCGGCTCTGGTACGAGCTGGCGAAACGTCGACGCGGCACCCACGGCGCGCTGCTGGACCGGACCCTCAGCACCGTCGACCAGGCGTTGTGGGACCTCCTCGGACGGCGCACCGGGATGCCGGTGTGGCGGTTGCTCGGCGGGGTCCGTGACCGGGTTCCCGCCTACGGCAGCACGATGTGCGGCGACGACGTGCCCGGCGGGCTGAGTTCCCCGCAGGAGTACGGGGAGTTCGCGGTGCAGCTCCTGGACCAGGGGTACCCGGCGATCAAACTCCACACCTGGATGCCGCCCGTTCCCGGGGCCCCCGACGTCCGCCGGGACATCGCCGCCTGCACGGCCGTCCGCGAGGCCGTCGGACCGGACGTCCCCCTGATGCTCGACGCCAACCACTGGTACTCCCGGGTGGAGGCGCTCACCCTGGGCCGGGCCATCCAGGAGCTGGGTTTCGCCTGGTACGAGGAACCGATGGAGGAGTCCTCGATGCAGTCCTACCGCTGGCTCGCCGACCAGTTGGAGATCCCGGTCGTCGGGCCCGAGACGGCGTTCGGGACGTTCCACGTCCGCGCGGAGTGGGCGGTCGCCGGGGCGTGCGACATCCTGCGGGTGGGGGCCTCCAACGGGGCCGGGATCGGTGCGGCGATGAAGGCCGTGCACGTCGCCGAGGCGTTCGGGATGGACTGCGAGATCCACGGGCCGGGATCGGCGAACTTGGCCCTGCTCGGCGCGATGAGCAACGGGCGCTGGTACGAGCGCGGGTTGCTGCACCCGCACCTGGACTACGACCGGGTCCCACCGCACCTGAACTCGATCGTGGATCCGATGGACGCCGACGGGTTCGTGGCCATGCCCGAAACCCCTGGCCTCGGCGACGACCTGGACCTGGAGCACGTGGAACGGCACACCGTTGCGACCTGGTGAGGAGCGGGAGACCGGCCGAGCGCCGAGCCCCGCGGACCCGTCCCCGCACCGGCCGTACCCGGAGTCGCTGGTCGTGGGTGGTGAGGGGTTGCGGCTCAGCACGTCCGAGGACGCCGAGCTCATCACCGGGTGGTTGGCGGACCCGGACGTGCACCGCTGGTGGGGCGGCGAACCGGTGCCGCTCGCGGAGGTCCGGCGCAGGTACACCGGAGCGCGCGCTCCCGACGTCGTCGTCCACCTCGTGCTCCGGGACGGCGAGCCGGTCGGGTTGCTGCAGGCCTGGCGCGACCCCGACGGCACTGCCGGTCTCGACATGTTCCTGGCCGCGCACGCGCAGGGTCGGGGGACGGGCCCCCGGGTCGCCCGAGCCCTGGCCGAGGAGTTGACCCGTTCCGGCTGGGGGACCCTCACCGTCGACCCCGGGGTGGACAACGCCCGGGCGATCGCCGCCTGGCAGCGGGCGGGTTTCGTGCCCACGGGGGAGCGCGGTGAGGACGAGGGGCGCGAGACCCTCCTGATGGTCTTCCGCCCCTGAGGACGGGAGACGTTCCGCCACCCGTCACGGTCGGGCCGGCCCCTCGAGCACCCGTTCGACGGCCGCGGCGACCGCCTCCGTCGCGGTGTCGACGACCAGCCGGTCCCCGTCCCACGGCTCGAACTCCACGGCCTGCACGTCCTCCCAGGTCGGCAGCGGCAACCCCTCGATGTCACCGACGCGCTCGCGCACCCGCCGCTCGTGCAGCGCGACGTCGGAACACACGACCTCGACCTCGCGGAACCCCGCGCCGGCCTCCCGCGCGACCCGTCGCCACATCTCCCGCGTGATCGTCAGCGGGTTCACGCTGTCGGCGGCCACGGTGTGTCCCTGGCGCAGCAGGTCGCCCGCCAACGCGCGCAGGACGTAGTACCCGGCGGGGCTCACGGGGTGGGTCTCGCGGCCGGAGTCGACCAGGGCCTGCTCCACGGTGTCCATCCGCAGGTGCACCACACCCGCGCGGGCGGTCAGTGCCCGGGCCACGGTCGTCTTCCCGCTGCCGGGCAGTCCGGACAGGACGATCAGCATCGCTTCCTCCTCAGGTTCTAGGACCCAGTCGACCTCTTCCCGGGACGGAGGAACAGGTTCCCGGTGCTCACGGGCATGTTCCGGCGTCTACGGTGCGGGGGTGCTCGGCGATCTGCTCGGCGGGAGGGCCCGCACGCACGTCTCGCTGTCCTACCTGGCGGAACCGTGGGGGATGCGGTTCGTCGGCGACGCGGGACTGACCGTCCACGTGCTCGTCCGCGGTGCGGCCGGGTGCGCCGGGGAGGCCGTCGAACCGGGTGACGTGCTGCTCGTCCGCGGCCCGCACGAACTCCGGGACGCCCGGGGAACCCCGCCCGGGGTCGTCGTCGAGGGTCCGGGGCGGAGTCGGGAACCCGGTGAACCCGCGGTCGCGGCGGGCGACCGGTGGCGCCTGGACCAGGCCCGCAGCTACGGGAGCGCGCTGGGGGCGGAGACCCTCGTCGTCCACGCCACCTACCCGGCGGGTGACGTCCTCGACCGGCGGGTCCTCGCCGCCCTCCCCGCGGTCGTGCGGGCTCCCGCACCACCGGCGTTGCGGGAACTCCTGACCACGGAGTCGGTGCGGGAAGGGGCGTGGCAGCACGCCGTCCTCGACCGTCTCGTGGACCTCCTCGTCATCACGGTGCTCCGGTCGCGCGACGACACCGGGTGGCTCGCGGCGGTGGCCGATCCCGTGGTGGGTCCGGTGCTGGAACTCCTGCACGGCGATCCCGCCCGGCCGTGGACGGTCGGGGAGCTCGCGGGCCGGGTGGGCGTCTCCCGGGCGTCCCTCGCGCGGCGTTTCCCCGGCCTCACCGGGGAGCCGGTGATCGCCTACCTCCGGGCCCACCGCCTCGACCTCGCCGCGGACCTGCTGCGGACCGGCGACCGGACGATCGCCGCCATCGCCCGCGAGGTCGGCTACGCCGACGCGTTCAGCCTGAGCGCCGCCTACCGGCGACGGACCGGTCGCCCGCCCTCGGCCGACCGCGGTCCTTCGACGGCGCGGTAGGTCCGTTGCAGCGCAGCGGTGGCGGAACTCCCGAGGCGCTGCACGACCGCCACGTACAGGCAGTCGAGGACGAGCAGGGAACTCGCGCGGCTCGCCATCGCCCCCGCGCGGTAGGCCGTCTCCCGCCCGGTCGCGACCAGCGTGTGGTCTGCGTACCCGGCCAACGGCGAACCCGCCGAACTCGTCACCGCGACGACGGTGGCTCCCCGGTCCCGCGCCTGCCGGGCGGCGGTCACGACGTCGACCGTCCGCCCCGAGTGGCTGACGACGAGGGCCGTGTCGCCGGGTTCCAGCAGGGCGGAACTGACGAGGGCGCCGTGCCCCTCGGTGCGCAGCCGGGTGAGGAGACCGACCCGGGCGGCCTTGTGGTCGAAGTCCGCGGCGAGCAGGCCCGAAGCGCCGATGCCGTAGCAGTCGACGACCCGCGCGGTGCGGACCGCGTCGGCGGCCGCGGCGAGGGCGACGACGTCCAGGGTGCGGGCGGTCGCGGTGATCGCCTCGGTCTCGACGGCGGCCAGCGTCGCGACCACGGTGGCGAGGTCGGCGGAGTCCTCGAGCGAACCGGTCAGCAGGGCGGCGGGTTCGTGGGCGGCGCCGGCCGCGGCGAGGGCGAGGCGCAGCTGCGGGTAGCCGGCGAAACCCAGGGACCGCGCGGCACGCACCACGGTCGCCTCGCTCGTGGCGGCCCGCCGGGCGAGTTCGGTGACGGTCAGCTGGGCGGCGCCCGCGGGGTCGTCGAGCAGTTCCCGCAGGACGCGCGCCGCGGACGCCGTCGCCGAGGGCAGCGCGGAGAGCAGGCGAGCGTGCAGCGTCACCGGGTCGGTCGCGGGGTCGTGCGTGGGGTCGTGCACGGGGTCGGTCACGGAGCTCCGTCCAGGAGGGGTCTGGCGATGACTTTCACGAACGGCTACGATCGTGTCAACTTCCTTCATCGTCAGCACCACGGAACTGGAGCAGCGCGTGAGCACCCCCCGGGGACACCTCGTCCGATCCGAGATCGCCGAACAGCCGGCCGTCGCCGACCGGATCCTCTCCAGCGCGACGGGGGAGGTCGCGCGCCTCGCGGGCCTCATCCGCGACGCGGCCCCGCGGGCCGTGCTGCTGACCGCGCGCGGCACCAGCGACCACGCCGCCCTCTACGCGAAGTACCTCGTCGAGGTCGGGCTCGGGCTGCCCTGCGGGCTGACCTCCACCTCGACGCTCACCGTCTACGGCGCGACCCCCGACCTGCGCGGGGTGCTGTGGATCAGCATCAGCCAGTCCGGCGGGTCACCGGACCTCGTCGAGTCGACCGCCGCGGCCCGCCGGGCCGGGGCGATCACCCTCGCCGTCACCAACAACCCGTCCTCCCCGCTGGCCGCGGCCGCCGAGCACCACCTCGACGTCCACGCCGGACCGGAACTCGCCGTCGCCGCCACCAAGAGCTACACCGCCCAGCTCCTCACGCTGTGGCTGCTGATCACGACCTGGCGCGGTGGCGACCTCACGCCCGCGAAGGCGTTGCCGCAGTTCCTGGAACGGGCCGTCTCCAGCCCGGACGTCCCCGAGGTCGCCGCGCGCTACCGCTTCGTCGACCGCCTCGTGGTCACCGCCCGCGGGTACTCCTACCCGACGGCGCGCGAGGCCGCGCTGAAGCTCATGGAGACGAGCTACCTCTCCGCCCAGGCGTTCTCCGCCGCCGACCTCATGCACGGCCCGCTGGCGATGGTCGACGCGGACCGGCCCGTCATCGCGATCGTGGCCGAAGGCCCCGGCGGGGACGCCATGGCGCCGGTCCTCGACGCCCTGAAGGACCGCGGCGCCGACGTCTGCGCGGTCGCCCCCGCCGGCCGCGCCCCGGACGCGACCGTCCGGCTCGACCTGCCGACCGGGATGCCCGAGGACCTCGCTCCCGTGGTGCAGATCGTTCCGCTGCAACGTCTCGCGCTCGAGATGGCGGTCGCCCGCGGTCTCGACCCGGACGCGCCGCGCGGGCTGCGCAAGGTGACGGAGACCCGGTGAGCACCGTCCTCGCGCGGGGGACGGTCCACACCGGGGGACGGGTCGTCCCCGACGGGTGGGTGCTGCTGCGGGCGGGGGAGGTCGTGGCGGTCGGGACGGGTCCCGCGCCCGCGGCGGACGAGGTCATCACCGGCGCGCACGTGGTCCCCGGTTTCGTCGACGTCCACTGCCACGGCGGGGGCGGGGCGAGCTTCGGGGGTTCGCTCGAGGACGCCCGCACCGTCGCCGCCGTGCACCGCGCGCACGGCACCACGACGCTGGTCGCCAGCCTCGTGACCCGCCCGGTCGACGAGCTCGCCGCCACCCTCGACGCCTACGCCGACCTCGTCACCGACGGGGTGCTGGCCGGTGTCCACCTCGAGGGACCGTGGCTCAGCCCGCTGCACCAGGGGGCGCACGACCCGTCGCTGCTGCGCGAGCCGGAACCGGGCGACCTGGACCGCCTGCTCGGCACGGGCCTGGTCCGCGTCGTCACCCTCGCCCCCGAACTGCCGGGTGGACTGGCTGCCGTGGAACGGATCGTCGCGGCCGGAGCGGTCGCGGCCATCGGTCACACCGACGCCGACGCCGCCACGGCGCGACGGGCCGTCGACGCGGGGGTCAGCCTCGCCACGCACCTCTTCAACGCGATGCCGCCTCTGCACCACCGGGCCCCCGGGGCGGTCGGGGCGCTGCTGGACGACGACCGCGTCACCGTCGAACTCATCGCCGACGGGGTGCACCTCGACCCGCTCGTGGTGTCGCTCGCCGCGCACCGGGCCGGCCGGGGCCGCGTCGCCCTGGTCACCGACGCCATGGCCGCGACGGGTTCCGCGGACGGTCGTTACCTGCTGGGGGACCTGGAGGTCGACGTCGTCGACGGGGTCGCCCGCCTCGTCGAGGGGGGCTCGATCGCCGGCAGCACCCTGACCCTGGACCACGCGCTGCGCTTCGCCGTGCTCACCGCGGGGATCGACCTGGACGACGCCCTCGCCGCCCTCACCTCGACCCCCGCCCGGGTGCTGGGCCGTACCGACGTCGGGCACCTGGAACCCGGTGCCCGGGGTGGCGCCGTCGTCCTCGACGATGGCCTGACCCTCCAGCGCGTCCTCTGACTCAGAGGCCGCCGATGGGAGGCTCGCCGGTCTCCGGCACCAGGATCGGGGTGTCCGCGTCGAGGGTCTCGCCGCGGAAGAAGGCCCGCAGGCGGGTCGCGCAGAGCAGCATCAGCGGGACGCCCAGCACGAGCATCCCGACGCCGATGACGAACACCCCGCCGAGGGGACCGAACGTGGTGTAGCCGTAGTCCGGGGCGAGCATGTCCACGCAGCTCTGGACGAAGGCCCAGAGCATCGCGATCCCGCCGAGCACGGGCAGCAGACCCCGCAGCAGGAAGTCCCGGGCGGACCGGTTCAGGGTGCGGCGGAAGTACCAGACGCAGGCGAACGCCGTGATGCCGTAGTAGAACGCGACGGCCAGCCCCAGCGAGGCGATCGAGTCCTGCAGGGCGTTCTGGCTCACCAGGCTGAGGACGAGGTAGAACGCGACGGCCGCGGCCCCCATCACCACCGTCCCGAAGGACGGCGTCCTGAACTTCGGGTGCACCTTCGCGAACCGTTGCGGCAGAGCGCCGTAGACCGCCATCGACAGGGTGCCCCGCGCCGTCGGCAGGATGGTCGTCTGGGTCGAGGAGGCCGCCGAGATCGCGACCGTGAACAACAGCAACCCCGACATCACCGCCCCGCCGACCGGATCGCCGAGCAGGGTGAGGACGTCGTCGGCGTTCTCCTCGTTGGCCAGCCCGATGCCGCTCGTCCCGAAACCGGCGTAGGCCTGCACCGCCACGGCCACCAGGACGTAGGTCACGACGAGGATGACCGTCGCGAGCAGCGCTGCCCGCCCGGGGGTCCGGTCGGCGTCCTTCGTCTCCTCGCTCACCGCGAGGCAGGCGTCCCAGCCCCAGTAGATGAAGATGCAGAGGATGACGGCTTCGGCCAGCGCCGAACCGCTCACGCCGAAGGGGCTGAACCAGTCCCACGACGGGTGCACCGCCTGGGCGCCGGCCCCGCCGGAGTAGACCAGGTACAGGGCGCCGATCGAGATGATCCCCAGCACCGCGAACTGCACGATGATCAGCACGTTCTGGATCCGCTCGGAGATGGTGATCCCGCGGTAGCTGACCCAGGTCATCCCGACGATGAACACCAGGCCGAGGCCGACCCGGACGAGGAGGTTCTCCGCCGCGGCGTCCAGGCCGAGCAGTCGCAGCGTGTAGACCGCGGAGATCTCCGCGACGTTGGCGAGCACGATGATCGCGGACACCGCGACCCCCCAACCGCCCATCCACCCGACCCACGGCCCGAACGCCTTGGTGCCCCAGGTGAAGGTCGTCCCGCAGTCCGGAGCGGCGCGGTTCAGTTCGCGGTAGGCGATCGCGACCAGCAGCATCGGGACGAACGCGACCAGGAACATCGCCGGGGCCTTGTCGTGCACCGCGAGCACCACGTACCCCAGCGTCGCCGCCAGGCTGTAGGCCGGTGCCGTCGCGCCGAGGCCGATGACGGTGTTGCCCCACAACCCCAGGGCGCCGGACTGCAGGCCCTTCCCGGAGGGTGCGGCGGTGGGGTGGTCGGTTGCTGCCACGGGGGCTCCTTGCGGGCTTTCAGGGTCGAGAACCCGGAGACACTAGCAGTCCCAGGGGGTCTCACCACGGAATCCGTGGTGAACCAGGAGGCACGCGACGGAGAACGCCGGTCGAGCTTGTAGGGGGTGCGGGATGCGGTCACACTGTGGCTCCGACGCCCCGCCCAGGAGGACCCCGACGTGCCTGCGCACCCGCTCACCCCCCTCCGCGAGGAGGAGTTCCGCCGCAACCTCGACGTGCTCCGCGCCGAGAACCGCCTGACCCCCTCGATGCGCTTCGCCGGGGTCGTGCTGGCGGAACCGCCGAAGGAACGGGTGCTGGCCTGGGAGCCCGGTGACCCCGTCGAGCGGCGGGCGCGCTCCACGGTCTGGGACCGCGCCGACAACCGCACCTACGACGTGCTGGTCGAGCTCGAGGGCGGGGTGGTCGAACGGTTCGAGCACCTGCCCGGGATCACGCCGAACTTCACCCTCGACGAGTTCCACGAGGTCGCCGAGGCGCTCATCGCAGAACCCCGCGTGATCGCGGCGCTCGCGGCGCGGGGCATCACCGACCTGTCCCTGGTCCTTCTCGACACCTGGACCTACGGCGCGGCCGTCATGCCCCCGCAGTGGCGCGACCGCCGCCTCGGGTGGGTCGACGTCTGGGTGCGCGAGACCCCGAACGGGAACCCCTACGCCCACCCCGTGAGCGGGCTCAAGTTCGTCGTCGACGTGAACACGTTCGAACTGCTGTCCGTCGACGAGGACGTCGCCGCCGCGGCGGCCCCCGTGATGGGGGAGTACGTGCCCGAACTCGTCCCCGGGCTCGTCCCGCGGGAACCGTTGCAGCCCCTGGAGATCACCCAGCCGGACGGCCCGTCGTTCACGATCTCCGACGACGGGGAGCTCCGCTGGGCGCAGTGGTCGTTGCGGCTCGGCTTCACCCACCGCGAGGGTCTCGTCCTGCACCAGCTCGCCTGGGACGACGGCACAGGGCGACGCGAGATCGGCTACCGCCTGTCCTTCGCCGAGATGGTCGTGCCCTACCGCGACGCGAGCTTCGACCACCGCCGCCGCACGGCCTACGACATCGGCGAGTGGGGCCTCGGGTACATGACGACCTCGCTCGAACTGGGCTGCGACTGCCTCGGGGAGATCCGCTACCTTGACGCGGTCCTGTCCGACTCCCGGGGGGAGCCGTACTCGGTGCCGCAGGCGATCTGCCTGCACGAGGAGGACGACGGCGTCCTGTGGAAGCACGTCGACGAGAACGCCGGCGCGGAGGTCCGCCGGTCGCGACGCATGGTCGTCTCCTTCCACGCGACGGTCGCGAACTACGAGTACCTCGTCTACTGGCGGCTCTACCTCGACGGCACGATCGAGTGCGAGGTGCGGGCGACCGGGATCATGGTGACGACGCCGTTGCCGGAGGGGGCCGCCACCCCGTCGACGGGAACCCTCGTCGACCAGCGGACCTACGCCCCGATCCACCAGCACTTCCTCGTCGCCCGCCTCGACCTCGACGTCGACGGCCAGCGGAACACGGTGCACGAGGTCGACACCCACGTCGTGGCGACCGGCCCGGACAACCCGCACGGGCTCGCGCTCGCGACGACCGCGACGCCGGTCCGTTCCGAGCGCGAGGCGGGCCGCGACGTCGACTGGCAGCGCCAGCGGGTCTGGAAGGTCGTGAGCTCCGACCGGCGGAACTCCCTGGGGACCCCGACGGCCTACGCCCTGCACACTCCGAACGCGTTGCCGCACCTGTTCGCACCCGATGCCCCGCAGTTCCTGCGGGCCCCCGTCATCGGGCACGACGTGTGGGTCACCCGCCACCACGACGACGAGCTGTGGCCGGCCGGTGACCACCCGACGCAGAGTTCCGAGGACCTCGGGATGACCCGCTGGACCGCCGACGACGAACCGCTGGTGGACACCGACGTCGTGCTCTGGCACGTCTTCGGCATCCACCACGTCCCCCGTCCCGAGGACTGGCCGGTCATGCCCGTCGACGTCGTCTCGTTCTCCCTGACCCCGTCGGGGTTCTTCGACCGCAACCCCACCCTCGATCTGCCGCGGAGCCCGTCCGGCCACTGCCACCCGCCCGCCACCGGCAAACCCTGAGCCGTCGGGGTTCAGGAGTCGAAACCGAGACCGAACCGGTCGAGGGCCCGCAACCACACGTTGCGGTGGCCCTCGTGCCGGTCGGCGTGGGCCAACGACAGGGTCGTCGCCTCCACCCCGGCCCAGGCGAGGGGTTCCGGAACGGGACGGGGGTGCGCCGGACGAGTTCGAGTTCGGTGAGCTCGGTGGGGCCCTGCTCGTCGGCGGCGAGCAGGTCGAGCAGGACGTCCGCGGCGAACCGCGTCATGCCGACCCCGAGGCCCGTGTAGCCGGCGACGTGCGCCACGCGCCCGTCGTGGGCCGTGCCGAAGAACGGGAAGAACCGCGTGCAGGTGTCGATCGCCCCACCCCAGGCGTGGGTGAACCCCAGCCCCTCGAGCTGCGGGAACGTCTGCTGGAAGTGCGAGGCCAGTGTCCGGAACGACTCCGGGTTCTGGTCGTGCTCCGAGGACAGCGACCGGCCGTAGTGGTAGACGGCGTCGAAACCGCCGAACAGGATGCGGTCGTCGGCGGTCAACCGGTAGTAGTGGAACCGGTTGCCGAGGTCGTCGATGCCCTGGCGGTTCTGCCAGCCGATCTCCGCGAGCTGGGCGGTGGAGAGGGGTTCGGTGACCAGGGCGTAGTCGTAGACCGGGATGGTGTGCAGCCGGTAGCGCCGGAGCAGGGCCGGGAAGACGTTGGTGGCCAACGCCACCCGGCGGGCCCGCACGGTTCCCGACGTCGTCTGCACCGACACCCCCGACCGGTTCGAGCGGATCGCCCGCACCGGGGTGTTCTCCGCGATCCGGACCCCGAGCTCGAGGCAGGTCCGCTTCAGCTCCCAGACCAGGCGGGCCGGGTTCACCAGGGCGGTGTCCTCAGGGGTCCAGACCCCGGCCAGGTAGGTGGGGGAGTTCACCTGGTCCCGGACGGCCGCGGTGTCGAGGAAACCGTCCTGCCCCCGCAGTTCGTCGACCTGGTACGGCTCGGTCGCCACCGACAGGCCGCCCGTGCGTTCGTAGTCGCAGACCCAGCCGTACTGCGCGACGGACTTGCCCAGGGCGTCGAGGTTCGCGAGCCCGAGTTCGTCGAGCCGGTCGACCTCGTCCGGCAGGTGTAGTTCCCCGTTGCTGCGCCCGTGGGTGAGGCTCGCCGAGACGAACCCGCCGTTGCGACCCGACGCCGCCCAGCCCGTCCACGCCCCTTCCAGGAGCAGCACGTTGCGGTCGGGGTCGCGTTCCTTGGCGCGCAACGCCGTCCACAGCCCGGTGAAGCCGCCGCCGACGACGACGAGTTCGGCCGTCGAGTTCCCGCGCAGGGCGGGTTCCGGGTCGGGGCGACCGGGGTCGTCCAGCCAGAAGGGGGTGCTCGCGGCGTGGCGCAGAGCGTCGTCGACGGCCGGGGAACTCATCGAGAGGAACGGCACCCCGGGAGTTCTACCGTCCCCCGGCCGGTCGGACAAGGGGGAACCCCCTGACCGCGCACCGCGTGGCCCGTAGACTCACCCGGTGTCCAGCCGCCTTCCCGCCCCCGCTCTCGACGACGTCTCCAAGCGGATCATCGAGGTCCTGCAGGAGGACGGACGGATGTCCTACGCGGCGATCGGGAAGGCCGTGGGGTTGTCCGAGGCGGCGGTGCGCCAGCGGGTGCAGCGCCTCCTCGACGGTGGGGTCATGCAGATCGTCGCCGTCACCGACCCGGTCCAGGTCGGTTTCGCCCGGCAGGCGATGATCGGCATCCGCGCCGAGGGGGACACCCGCGTCGTCGCGGACCGCCTCGCCGAGCTGGCCCAGATCGACTACGTCGTGGTGACGGCCGGCTCCTTCGACATCCTCGTCGAGGTCGTCTGCGAGGACGACGACGGCCTGCTCGAGCTCATCAACGCCAAGATCCGGGCCATCCCCGGCGTGGTCGCGACCGAGACCTTCGTCTACCTCAAGCTGCGCAAACAGCTCTACAACTGGGGTACCCGCTGACGGATCCGTCGCTCATCTCCAATTCGACGACTGAATCCCTTGTCGGGGCCGGGCTGAGCGCCTAGTCTCCGGGCATGTCCAGCCTCCCCGCGACGACCCCGCGCGGCACGGAGCGCTCCGCCGCCGCCCGCGACCACCTGTGGATGCACTTCACGCGCCACGCCCCCTACGAGCGGGGCGAGGAGGTCCCGCTCATCGTCCGCGGTGAGGGCGCGCGGATCTGGGACCAGCACGGCCGCGAGTACATCGACGGCCTCGCCGGGTTGTTCACCGTCCAGGTCGGGCACGGTCGCACCGAACTCGCCGAGGCCGCCGCCCGGCAGGCCTCGACGCTGGGTTTCTTCCCGCTGTGGTCCTACGCGCACCCCGCGGCCGTCGACCTCGCCGAGCGCCTGGCCCACGAGGCACCCGGCGACCTCGACCGGGTGTTCTTCACCACGTCCGGCAGCGAGGCCGTCGAGACGGCCTGGAAACTGGCCAAGGCCTACTTCAAACGCGTCGGCAAGCCCGGCAAGCACAAGGTCGTCAGCCGTTCGATCGCCTACCACGGCACCACGCACGGCGCGCTCTCCATCACGGGGATCCCCGGGGTGAAGGCGGAGTTCGAACCCCTGGTGCCCGGCACCTTCCGGGTGCCGAACACGAACTCCTACCGGGCTCCGGAGCACCTGCGCGACGACCCCAAGGCGTTCGGGCGCTGGGCCGCCGACCGGGTGGGGGAGGCCATCGAGTTCGAGGGCCCCGAAACCGTCGCCGCGGTGTTCGTGGAACCCGTGCAGAACGCCGGTGGGTGCTTCCCGCCGCCGCCCGGGTACTTCGAGCGGCTGCGTGAGATCTGCGACGAGCACGACGTCCTGCTGGTCAGCGACGAGACGATCTGCGCGTTCGGCCGGATCGGGGAGTTGTTCGCCTGCAAGGACTTCGACTACGTCCCCGACATGATCACCTGCGCCAAGGGACTCACCAGCGGGTACTCCCCGCTGGGGGCGGTCATCGCCTCGGACCGCATCTTCGAACCCTTCCGCCGCGACGAGGACAGCTTCGCCCACGGCTACACCTTCGGGGGGCACCCGGTGTCGGCGGCCGTCGCGATGGCCAACCTCGACATCTTCGAACGCGAGGGACTCGTCCAGCACGTCCACGAGAACGCACCGCTCTTCCGCTCCACCCTGGAGAAGCTGCTGGACCTGCCGATCGTGGGGGACGTGCGGGGAGCGGGGTTCTTCTACGGGATCGAACTGGTGAAGGACCGCCAGACCCGGGAGACGTTCGACGACGCCGAGGCCGAGCGGTTGCTGCGGGGGTTCATCTCCCCCGCGTTGTGGGAGGCCGGCCTCTACTGCCGGGCCGACGACCGCGGCGACCCCGTCATCCAGCTGGCGCCTCCGCTGATCATCGGCCCGAGCGACTTCGACGAGATCGAGCGGCGCCTGCGCTCGGTCCTCGACGAGGCGGGGAAGCGCCTGTGAGGGTCCGCTCGCTCTGGGCCGACACCGCTCCGGAGGCCCCGGAACGGGCCCCGTTGGAGGGGGACACCGAGGTCGACGTGTGCGTCGTCGGCGCGGGGTACACCGGCCTGTGGACCGCCTACTACCTGCTGCGCCGCGACCCGACCCTGCAGGTCCTCGTCGTGGAGGCGGAGACGGTGGCGTTCGGCGCCAGTGGTCGCAACGGCGGCTGGTGTTCCGCCCTGTTGCCGCAGGGCGTCGAGCGGATGACCCGCGACCACGGACCGGTCGCGGCGCAGGCGATGCGCACCGTGATGCGCGGAACCCTGGACGAGGTCGAGCGGATCGTGCGGGAGGAGGGGATCGACTGCCACTGGCGGCGCGGGGGGACCGTCGTCGTCGCCCGCAGCGCTCCGCAGCTCGCCCGCGCCACGGCCGAGGTCGCCGAGGACGAGGCCGGCGGGTCGCCCGAGGGCCTGCGCCTGCTCGACGCCGAGGAGACCCGCAAGACCGTCGGCATGACCCGCGCCCTCGGAGCGACGCACACCCCCGACTGCGCCCGCATCCACCCGTTGCGATTGGCCCGCGGCCTGGCCGCTGCCGTCGAACGCCGCGGCGGGCGCATCGTCGAGCGCACCCGCGCCCTCGACCTCTCGCCCGGTGCGGTCCGCACCGACCGCGGGGTCGTCCGGGCGCGGCACGTGCTGCGCGCGACGGAGGGGTGGACCCCGCGACTGCCCGGGGCGGCGCGCGAGGTCGTCCCGGTGTACTCGCTCATGGTGGCGACGGAACCGATGCCCGCACCGTTCTGGGACGAGGTCGGGCTGTCCGGCGGGGAGACGTTCTCCGACTTCCGCCACGTGATCGTCTACGGCCAGCGCACCGCCGACGACCGGCTGGTGTTCGGCGGACGGGGTGCGCCGTACCACTTCGGTTCCTCCGTGCGCCCGGAGTTCGACGGGGACGAGACCGTGTTCCGGAGGCTGCGGAGCACGCTCGCCGACATGTTCCCCGCCGTGGCCGGCGCGCGCTTCACCCACGCCTGGGGCGGCCCGCTCGGGATCTCCCGGGACTGGCACGCCGCCGTCCGCCACGACCCGGCCTCCGGGCTCGGGAGTGCCGGCGGGTACGTCGGTGACGGGGTCGCGACGTCGAACCTCGCGGGGCGGACGCTCGCCGACGCCGTGACCGGGACCGGTTCCGACCTCGTGCGGTTGCCCTGGTTCAACCACACCTCGCCACGGTGGGAACCGGAACCCCTGCGTTGGCTCGGCGTGAACGCCGGCCTGCTCGTCGCGCGCGCCGCCGACGCCGCGGAGAACGTCCTGAACCGTCCCACGCCGCTCTCCGGCGCCCTGGCCCGCCTCACCGCGCACTGACGCCTCCGCGCGACCTTCGTGCGAGGTCCGCCATCGGGAGTCCGTCGACGGTGAGGTGAAACTCCGCCCCGGTGTCGGCGAGTCCCCGATCGCGGGACGAGGGGAGCGGAATCCGTGGTGGCAACACGATCGAAACATCGAATCCGTTGTCACAGCGACGAGTTGCTTGTACGTTCCGGTTCATGAGGGACAGCGCAGAACTCGTCCTGCACTCGGGCCGGGTCTTCACCGGGACCGGGCTCCACGAGACGGCCACCGCGGTGGCCGTCTCGGGAGGACGGGTCGTCGCCGTCGGCAGCGACGCCGACGTGCGGGCGGCGGTCGGAGCGGCGGCGGAAACCCTCGACCTCGCGGGGCGGCTCGTCCTGCCCGGTTTCACCGACGCCCACGTCCACCCCGTCATGGGCGGGCTGGAACGGCTGGGGTGCGACCTGACGGCGACGTCGGGACCGGACGGCGCGTTGCGGCGGGTCGCCGAGTTCGCCGCGCAGAACCCGGGGGAGTGGATCTCCGGCGGGGGCTGGGCGATGGCCGACTTCCCCGGCGGGACCCCGCGGCGCGAGGACCTCGACCGGGTGGTGCCCGACCGGCCCGTGTTCCTGCTGAACCGCGACCACCACGGGGCCTGGGTGAACTCGCGGGCCCTCGAACTGGCCGGTGTCGACGCCCGCACCCCCGACCCGACCGACGGCCGGATCGAACGCGACCCGGACGGAACGCCGACGGGAACCCTGCACGAGGGCGCGATGGACCTCGTCTCCCGTCACCTGCCCCCGGTGACCCGCGACCAGCTCGCCGCCGGCCTCGCCGAGGGCCAGCGCTACCTCCACTCCGTCGGCGTGACCGGGTGGCAGGACGCGATCGTCGGTGCCTACGCCGGCCACGAGGACACGACTCCCGTCTACCTCGACGCCGTGGCCGCGGGAACCCTGACGGCCCGTGTCGTGGGGGCGCTCTGGTGGCCCCGCGGGCACACCGTCACCGACGTCGACGCCCTGGTCGAGGGGTTCGCCGACCACCGCGAGGCCGTCGCCGCGCGGACGGCGGAACTCGGGTCGGACCGGTTCGTCACCACGAGCATCAAGATCATGCTGGACGGCGTCGCGGAGAACCGCACGGCCTCGATGCTGGCGCCCTACCTCGACGGCTGCGGCTGCAGCACCGGTGAACAGGGGTTGTCCTACCTCGATCGGGATCTCCTGCTGGCCGCCGTCCCGGCGCTGGACGCCGCAGGGTTCGACGTCCACGTGCACGTCATCGGCGACCGGGCCGTGCGCGACGCCCTCGACGCGGTCGAAGCGGCCCGCCGGGCCTCGGGCACCGGTCGCCACCACCTGGCGCACCTGCAGGTCGTCCACCCCGACGACGTCGCGCGGTTCGCCGCGCTCGACGTCGCCGCCAACGCGCAGGCCCTCTGGGCCTGCGACGACGCGCAGATGTCCGAACTCACCGTCCCCTTCCTGGGTCCCGAACGCAGTTCCTGGCAGTACCCCTTCGCGGGGTTCCTGCGGGCCGGGGCGCGGTTGGTCATGGGCTCGGACTGGCCCGTGTCCACCCCCGATCCCTGGCAGGCGATCCACGTCGCCGTGAACCGCACCCCACCGGGGGAACCGGGGGAACCGTTCCTGCCCGAGCAGGCCCTCACCCTCACGCGGGCCCTCACCGCCTACACCGCCGGATCGGCGTGGATCAACCGCCACACCGGAGCCGGGTCGATCGCACCGGGTGCGGTGGCGGACCTCGCGGTCTGCAGCGCCGACCCCTTCGCCCTCGACGCCGCCGACCTCTGGGAGGTCGCCGTCGACCACACCTTCGTCGGGGGCCGTCCCGTGCACGAGAAGAACCTGACCAGCGGAGGAGTCCTGTGAGCGTCCTGGCCCCGGACACGGCGTCCCTCACGGGGGTCGGCGGAGGATCCGTCACCCTCACCGGCATCGTCAAGCGCTTCGGCACCGCGACCGCGGTCGCCGGGGTCGACCTGGCCGTGGAGTCGGGGGAGTTCCTCTCGCTGCTGGGGCCCTCCGGATGCGGGAAGACGACCCTGCTGCGGATGCTCGCCGGTTTCGAGGACCCCGACGAGGGGGAGATCGCCATCGCCGGGTCGTCCGTGCTGAGGCTCCCCGCGCACCGGCGACCCGTCAACACCGTGTTCCAGGCCTACGCGCTGTTCCCGCACATGAGCGTCGCCGAGAACGTCGCCTACGGGCTGCGTCAGCGCCGGGCAGGCGGCCGGGTCGGCAAGGAGGAGATCCGCCGCCGCGTCGGCGAAGCGCTGGAGATGGTGCGCATGAGCGCCTTCGCCACCCGGGCCCCGGCCGCGCTCTCCGGCGGGCAGCAGCAGCGGGTCGCCCTCGCCCGGGCCCTGGTCAACCGGCCGCAGGTGCTGCTGCTGGACGAACCCCTCTCGGCGCTGGACCGCAAGCTGCGGGAGGAGATGCAGGTCGAGCTGAAGCTCCTGCAGAGCTCGCTGGGGACGACGTTCGTGTTCGTCACCCACGACCAGGAGGAGGCGCTGTCGATGAGCGACCGCATCGCGGTCATGCTCGACGGGCGCATCCAGCAGTTCGGGGCACCCGAGGACATCTACGCCGAACCGGTGAGCGCCTTCGTCGCCGGGTTCATCGGCAAGCAGAACTTCCTGCCCGCGACGGTCGTCCAGCCCGGCGTCCTGCACTGCGCCGACGCGACGCTGTCGAGCTCCCGCGCGGGTGAGCTCGCCGCCGGGACGGCGGTGCTGGCCGCGGTGCGGCCGGAGTCGCTGCACGTCAGCACCACCGAGCCGGTCACGACCCCGAACCGGGTCCGTGGGCGCCTGGCCGGGGTCGCCCACCTCGGCGACGTGGTCCAGCGCGTCGTCGTGACCGCTTCGGGGATCGAGCTCCTCGCCCGTGCTCCCCGCGGGGCTGCCGGACCCGCCACCGCCGAGGTCGGGGTCGAGGTGTGGTGCGGTTTCGCGCCCGAGAACGTCCACGTCTTCCCCGCCTGAGACCGATCCCAGAACCTGGAGCTCCCGTGTCCCGCACCGATCGACCCGCCGCGTCCATCCTCGTCCCGACCGCGACCGCGGAACGCGTCGGGCGGACCCTCGCCCGCCGCCGCAGCGTCCTGACCGCGCTGGCGTCGACCGCCGCGCTGGCCGCCTGCGGTGGGAACAGTTCCGGCAGCGCCGGCACCTCGGTCGACGGGAAGGTCGAGGACAGCCTGAACGTCTACAGCTGGGCGGACTACGACGATCCGGACGTCCTGAAGGCCTTCGGGGACACCGGTCCGCGGTTGCAGGTCGACAGCTACGGGTCGAACGAGGAGATGCTCGCGAAGCTGGTCGCTGCCAACGGGGCCAGCGGGTACGACATCGTCGTGCCGACGGGGGTCTACATCCCGCAGATGTCCAGCAACGGCCTGCTGGCCGAACTCGACCACAGCAAGCTGAAGAACTTCGGCAACCTCGACCCGGCCTACCTCGGGCAGAGCTGGGACCCGGACAACAAGTACTCGGTCCCGAAGGACTGGGGCACCACGGGGTTCGTCTACGACACCACCGTGATCAGCCGGGACCTCGTCTCCTGGGCCGACTTCCTCGACGCCGCGCAGAAGGAGGGCAAGGGGAACACCTCGATCCTCGAGGACCCCTGGGAGGTCACCTCGATGTACTTCGCGGCGAACGGGATCGACCCGAACACCACCGACGACGCGGAGATCGCGGCCTGCAAGGAGTGGATGGTCGCGAACCTGGCCCCGAACCTCAAAGGTTTCGAGTCCAACCCCGGTGGCAGCGCGATCGCGCAGTCGACGTACGCCCTCATGCAGTGCTGGAACGGTGACGCCCGCCTGGGGATGGACGGGTCCGAGGAACCGGACAAGTGGAAGTTCGTGTACGCGACGCCGACGGCGAACCTCTGGATGGACAACTGGTGCATCACGGCCGGGGCGGAGCACCCCGACGCGGCCTACGCCTTCATCGACTTCATGCTCGACGTCGACAACTCCGTCAAGGACGTCCTCTACATCGGCTACAACACCGCGCTCACCGACATCGAGGCCAAGGCCACGGCGGCCGGGCTCGACCGTCCGGAACTCGTCTTCCCCAGCCAGGAGGTCGTGGACCGGTTGACGGCGAGTCAGATCACCGAGAAGCACGACAGCATCGTCGCCGTCCTCGACGCGATCCGCGCGGCGGCCGGGTCCTGATGCTGCGCCGGCTCCGGGCCCTCCACGGGGCGCTGGCCCTGCCCGCCTGGGTGTTCCTGCTCGGGTTCTTCGTCGCGCCCGTCGCCCTGGTCGTCTGGTACAGCTTCGGCTACAAACCCGGGCTGTTCGGAACCCACGCCAACGACGTCCTGTCCCTCGACCGCTACGGGGAGGCGCTGGGCGGGTCGTTCCTGCGCACGTTCTGGAACACCCTGCGCATCGGTGTCGTCGGCACGCTGATCTGCCTCGTCGTCGCGCTACCGTTCGCGTACTGGCTCGCGGTGAAGGTCCCCGCCCGCTGGCGCGGTCTGCTGCTGGCGCTCGTCCTGGTGCCGTTCTGGACGAACTTCCTCGTCCGGACGTTGGGGTGGCAGATCGCGCTCTCCCCGGAAGGACCGTTCTCGACCGCGCTGCAGGCGATCGGTGGTGGTCCGCTGGACGTCCTCTACACCCGCGGCGCCGTCCAGCTGGGGGTCGTCTACAACTACCTGCCGCTCATGCTGCTACCCGTCTACGTCGCCCTGGAGCGGACGAGCCAGGCCCTGCGCGAGGCGAGCCGGGACCTCGGCGCCGGACGGTGGCGCACGTTCGCCGACGTGACCCTGCCCCTGGCGTTCCCCGGGATCGCGTCGGGTTGCCTGCTGGTGTTCGTCCCGCTGATGGGTGACTACGTCACCGCGACCGTCCTGGGCGGAGCGAAGGGGAACATGGTCGGGCAGCTGGTCGCGAGCCAGTTCCAGACCGCGCAGAACTGGGCCCTCGGGTCGGCGATGGCCGTGGTCCTCGTGCTGTTCACGGGGGGCACCGTCCTGCTGACGGCGGCCGTGCTGCTCGTGGTGCGACGCGTCGTGCGTGCTTCGCGCCGGGTCGACCTCGAGGGGGTGACGGCGTGATCGACGAGCGACCGGCGGAGGTCGGGGTTCCCCCCGCGCGGCGGCGCCACCGCCGGTCGGGGTCGACGACGGTGCTGGGGATCTGGGGCGTGCTCGTCCTGGCGTTCCTCTTCCTGCCGATCGTGGTCATCGTCGTCTACTCCTTCAACACCGGGCGGTTGCTGACCGCCTGGCAGGGGGCGGGGTTCGCCGCCTACGCCGCGGGACTGGACCGCCCGGTGATCCGGGCCGCCGTCGTGACGTCGCTGGAGTCGGCGCTGGGTGCCGCGGTGCTGTCGGCGGTCATCGGATCGCTGGCGGGCCTCGCGCTGGCGCGCCGTGCGGGGCGCTGGACGGCGTTGCTCACCCTGTTGCTGGGCCTCACCCTCGTGACCCCCGAGATCATGGACGCGATCTCGTTGCTGGGGTGGTTCGTCTCGCTGAACACCGAGGCCGGGTTGCCGTTGTTCGGCGACGGGATCGCCCGGCTCGTCATCGCGCACTCGGTGCTCTCGACGGCCGTCGTCACCTTCATCGTGCGGGCCCGGGTCTCGGGGCTGGACTCCCGGCTGGAGGAGGCCGCCGCGGACCTCTACGCCACCCCGTGGCGCAGGTTCCGCGACGTCACGCTGCCGCTGGCCGCGCCCGGGGTCCTCGCGGGTGGGCTGATGGCCTTCACGTTGAGCCTCGACAACACGATCGTCGCCAGCTTCGTGTCGCTGCCCGGGGCGAGCCCGTGGCCGGTCTACGTGTTCTCGGCGCTGCGGGCCGGTCTCCGACCGGAGATCGCCGCTGTCTCCACCCTGTTGCTGCTGCTGACCCTGGTGGCCCTGGGCGTCGTGGCGTTCGTCCTGCGCCGATCGGGTGACTCCGCCTCCGACATCGCCCGCACGATGGCGGGTGGGTGAGTGGTCACACGTTGTGCGCACGGGCTCACCGGGGCACCATCGGGGGAGCCGCACTGACGTCGCGGTCCGACCGCGAGGAGGCGGCGCATGCGCACGACGGTGGGTTTCTCCGGGTCCGGCGCGTCCCGGCGGGCGGTGCGCTGGGCGGTCCAGGACTGCGCGGCGACCGCGCACCCGCTGCACGTCGTGCTGGCCTCCGGAGCCGCGGCCGGACCGGGTGAACTGGACGCCCTCCTCGCCGAGGAGCTGAGCCGGGTCCCGGGCCGGGAACCGGAGGTGGACGTCACCGTCACGACCGGCGACCCGGCGAGCGCGCTCCTGCGGGCGGCGGCCGACAGCGCGGAACTGGCCCTCGGGTGCGGGCGGAAGGTGGCCCCGATCGGTCCCGGGACGGGGAAGGTCCTCAGCGTGGTCCTGCCGCGCAGCCCCGCCGCCGTCGTCCTCGTCGGCCCGCAGGCCGTCCTCACGGCCCCCCGGCGGCTGCTGATCGTCTCCTCGACGGACGCCGCCGTGAGCGAGTGGGCGCTGGAGCGGGGCGGCGACCTCCCGCTGCGCCTGCTGACGACGTGGCAGGCGCGCTCCGTCGCGACCCGGCCCAGCGACGTCGAACGACGTCGCGCCCACCTCGTCGCCGCGGGTCGCCACCAGGCCGTCCGCGCGGTGCTGTCCGCCGCCACGGCCCGTCCTGTGCGGGCCGACATGACCGAGGGATCGGTGGGGGAGGTCGTCCCGCAACGCCTCACGGTGGGCGACCTCGTCGTGGTCGCGGCGGCGAGCGTGCGGGCGATGCCGATCAGGACGTTGCGCTCACCGGTGGTGCTCGTACCGCCGAGCGAGCGGCGCGTCGAACTGCCCGCGCCGGACGTCGTGGACCTGCGGGACGACGTCCGGCACGGCGTGCGGCGCAGCTGAGGGCGAGCCTCAGGTCGGCCACTCGGCGTCGGCGGCCACGTCGAACCAGACGGTCTTCCCGTCCTCGGGCTCGTCCTCCACGCCCCAGCCGGTGGCGAGCTGGTCGATCAGCGCGACGCCGCGACCGCCGGTGGCCATCGCAGCGACGTGGCGCAGGACGGGGTGGTCGGGGCAGGTGTCGTGCACGGTGACGTGCACACCCCGGCCGAGGGCGTCGACCTCGACGGTGATGGGCCCGCTGCCGTGTTCCACGGCGTTGGCCACGGCTTCGGTCACGAGCAGCTGGAGGACCCCGAGCGCCCCGGTGGGCAGGCCCTGTCCGCTGCAGACCTCGGAGGCCCAGTGCCGTGCGAGAGGGACGGCCGAGGTCTCGGCGTCGAGGACCAGGCGTCGGGGTTCAGGCACGGGGAGTCCGGGCGTCGTGGACGAACAGCGGCACGGTGCCTCCTCCCGGGTCGGGCGGAGACTACCGAACCGCGAACCCGTGGAACCAGGAGCGTCCCTGCGGAGGTGGTGGTCACCCCGGCACGGGTCAGGTCAGGATTCTGCGCATCTGCTGCGTGGTCACGGTGTAGCCGGCGCTGCGGTAGAGGTGGACGGCGCGGGTGTTCGCCCCGAACACGTTGAGTTCCAGGGCGGCCGCGCCCCGCTGCCGGACGACCTCCTCCGCGGCGCGCAGGAGTTCCCGGCCGAGACCGCGGCCCCGGTGCTCGTCCAGGACTTCGATGTCGAAGAGGTACGCGCAGTCCGCCGTGCCCCGCGGGTGGTCCAGACCGATCCAGACCCGTCCGACGGGGGTGCCGGCGACGACGGCGCGCAAGAACAGCATCCGCGGGGTGTCCGACCCCCGGGGCAGCAGCTCGGCGTTCGTGCGGCGCGAGCGCTCGAGGGCCTCCGCCGCGGACCAGGTGCCGGCGGTGACCTGTTCGTCGGCGTAGGCGCGGATGGTCTCGTCCTGCCAGGCGTCGAACTCCGCCAGGGTCATCGGTCGCAGGGTCAGCCCGGTCACGGCTCAGGGTCGCACGGCGCCCCGGAAACCGAGGGAGGCTTCCCTGCGCTCGCCCGCCGCCCTAGGATGTGAACGCTCTCAACGGTGAAGGGGTCCCATGCGCACTGTCCGGATGTCCCGCCGTGTCTGAAACGATCCGCGGGAACGTCGACGGTGCCCGGCCCCCGGCGATGAGCGACGTGGCCAAGCTCGCGGGGGTCTCCCACCAGACGGTGTCGCGGGTCCTCAACGACCACCCCAACGTCAAGGACGAGACGCGGGCGCGGGTGCGCTCGGCGATCGCGGAGCTCGGCTACCGGCGCAACGAGGCCGCCCGGGCCCTCGTGACGCGCCGCACCGGGGCGATCGGTGTCATCACCGAGGACTCTCCGCTCTACGGGCCGACCATGACGTTGATCGCCATCGAGGGCGCGGCCCGCAGCCAGGGCACCTACGTCTCGGTCGCCACGGTCACCCGCTGGGAGGTGGCGACGGTCCAGGCGACCCTGGAGCACTTCCTGGACCAGGGTGTGGACGGCGTCGTCGTCATCGCCTCGCACGACGAGGCCGTGCGGGCGGTGAAGGACTACAGCCGACGGTTGCCCGTCGTCATGGTGGGGCCCACGCGCGTCAACGGGGACATCCACACCGTGGCCGTGAACCAGTACGCCGGAGCGGGTCTCGCGGTGGGCCACCTCCTGGACCTGGGGCACACCGAGATCCTGCACGTCAGCGGGCCGTCGATGTGGCTGGACGCGCGGGCGCGGGAACGCGGGTGGCTCGACGCGATGCTGCAGTCCGGAGCGGCGCCGCGCGATCCGGTTCCGGGGGACTGGACGGCGTCCTCGGGTTTCGCCATCGGGCGGTCCCTGCTCGGACAGCGCGACGACCGGGCTCTGCCCACGGCGGTGTTCACCGCCAACGACCAACTCGCCCTCGGCCTGCTGCACGCCTTCGCCGACGCCGGCGTCAGCGTCCCGCGGGAGGTGTCCGTGGTGGGTTTCGACGACGTCGAGGGGTCCGAGCACTTCTTCCCGCCGTTGACCACCGTGACGCCGGACTGGGCCGCGCTCGGGGCCCGCTGCCTGGAACGCATGACGGCGGCCATCGACCACCTGCCCGCCGAGGGGGCCCTCGTCGGTGCGCGGTTGACCGTGCGGGCCAGCAGCGGTCCACCGCGTCGCTGAGTTCCAGGGTGGTGACACGGTCGTGACTCGGCCGTGACCGAGAACCGCTTGACCCCCGTGGTTGTGAGCGCTCACAATCCAAGTCGGCCCGACACAGCAGTCGGCCACGCTCTAGGAGGAGCCCATGTCCACGTTCCCTTCCCCCTCTCGCCGCTCGTTCGTCGCCGCCGGTCTCGCCGCCGCCGTCTGGGGGCTCAGCGCCTGCGGTGGGGACGAGTCCACCGGGACCGCCGCGGCCGGCGACGCCGTCAGCGTCGGCTTCTCCCAGCTCGGGGCCGAGAGTGGTTGGCGCACGGCGAACACCGAGTCGGTCAAGGCCAGCCTCACGACGGCCAAGGGGTTCGACCTGAAGTTCGTCGACGCCCAGCAGAAGCAGGAGAACCAGATCAAGGCGCTGCGCGACTTCATCGCCCAGGACGTCGACGTCATCGCCTTCTCCCCGGTCATCGAGACCGGCTGGGACGAGGTCCTGCAGGAGATCAAGGACGCCGGGATCCCCGTCGTCCTCGTCGACCGCACGGTCGACACCTCGGTCGAGGACCCCTACACCACCTGGATCGGCGCGGACTTCGAGCAGGAGGGCAAGACCGCGGGGGAGTGGGTCGCCAAGAACGCCCCGGACGCCAAGGTCTTCGAACTCCAGGGAACCCTCGGCTCCGGTGCGCAGGTCGACCGCGAGAAGGGTTTCAACGCGGTCGCCGGGAACCAGGTGGTCGGCAAGGCCAGCGGGAACTTCACCCGGGCCGAGGGCAAGACCGCCGTCGAGGCCGCGTTGCAGACCTACCCCGAGACTACCCTCATCTTCACCCACAACGACGACATGGGACTGGGTGCGATCGAGGCCGTCGAGGCCGCAGGCAAGACCCCCGGCAAGGACGTGCAGATCGTCTCCGTCGACGGCGTCCGCGACGGCCTGCAGGCCCTGGTGGACGGGAAGTTCAACTACGTCGTGGAGTGCAACCCGGTGTTCGGGACCCAGCTCGCGGAACTGGTCAAGAAGGTGGCGGCCGGCGAGGACGTTCCCGAGGAGACCATCGTCAAGGACGAGGCGTTCGACCAGACCACCACCCAGGCCACCGTGGACGCCCGGGCCTACTGAGGCGGCCCCGGAACCCCGGGTCCCTGGAACCCTGACGGCCCAGAGAGGGCGTTGATGTCGAACACGCGAACCACGGCGGGGGAAACCGTCGTCCGGATGACGGGGATCACGATCAGCTTCCCCGGGGTCAAGGCCCTCGACGGGGTCGACCTCACCCTGCGCCGGGGTGAGGTGCACGCTCTCATGGGCGAGAACGGCGCCGGGAAGTCCACGCTCATCAAGGCGTTGACGGGGGTGAACCGCATCGACCACGGCGGGATGACGGTCGAGGGGCGCGACGTGCGCTTCACCGGTCCCAGCCAGGCCCAGGCCGCCGGGATCGCCACCGTCTACCAGGAGGTGAACCTCTGTCCGAACCTCACGGTGGCCGAGAACGTCATGCTCGGCCACGAGATCCGGCGCGGTCCGTTCATCGACTGGGCGGCCACCCGCCGGGCCGCGCGTGGTTACCTGCAGCGGCTCAACCTCGACGTCGACGTCCGCTCCCAGCTCTCCGCGCACAGCATCGCCGTCCAGCAGCTGTGCGCCATCGCCCGGGCCCTGGTCGTGGACTCCCGGGTCCTCATCCTCGACGAGCCCACCTCCAGCCTGGACCGGGCGGAGGTCGCGGAACTGTTCCGCGTCATCCGTCAGCTGCGCGACGCGGGGGTCGCGATCCTCTTCGTCTCCCACTTCCTGGAGCAGGTGTACGACCTCTCCGACCGCATGACGGTGCTGCGCAACGGCCGTTTCGTCGGGGAGTTCCTCACCGCGGAACTGCCCCGGCGTGAACTGATCTCGCACATGATCGGCCGGTCGGGGGAGGCGCTGGCCGGCATCGAGGAACAGGCCCGCGCCGCCGTCACCACCCACTCCGCCCGCGAGACCCCGCTCATGACGGGCCTCGGGATCGGGCGGTCCGGCGTGGTGGAACCCTTCGACCTCGATCTCTACCCCGGCGAGATCGTGGGTTTCGCCGGCCTGCTGGGATCAGGCCGTTCCGAGGCGGCCCGGCTCCTGGTCGGAGCGGACCGCCCCGACCAGGGGACGCTCACGCTGGACGCCCGCCCCGTGAAACTACCCACCCCGCTGGCGGCCCTGCGCCGCCACATCGCCATGTCCAGCGAGGACCGCAAGAAGGAGGGGATCATCGGCGACCTCACGGTCCGGGAGAACATCGCGCTGGCCCTGCAGGCCGGCCGCGGCACCTGGCGGCGCATCCCCGCGCGTGAACTCGACGAGATCGTCCAGAAGTACATGGTCGTCCTCAACATCAACCCGCCCAACCCGAACGCGCTCATCCGCAACCTCTCCGGGGGCAACCAGCAGAAGGTCCTGCTGGCGCGTTGGCTGGCCACCGCCCCCCGGCTGATGGTCCTGGACGAACCCACCCGGGGCATCGACATCGGGGCCAAGACCGAGATCCAGCGACTCGTCGCCGACCTCGCCGCCGACGGGATGTCCATCGTCTTCATCTCCTCCGAACTGGAGGAGGTGCTGCGCCTGAGCCAGCGCATCGTCGTGATGCGCGACCGGCAGAAGATCGCCGAGATCACCAACGACGCCTCGGTCACCACCGACACCATCCTCGAAACCATCGCCGACACGGAGGTGAGGGCGTCGTGAGCGGCACCCCGAAGAACGCGAACCCGTCCGCGTTGCTGCAGCGGGTCTCCCAGCACGGTCTGCTCTGGCCGGTCCTGGCCCTGGTCGTCCTGCTCCTGGCCTGCGGTCTGAAGAGCCCGGGGTTCCTCGACGTCGCCACCCGCGACGGCAACCTCTACGGTCAGCTCATCGACCTGCTGCGCAACAGCGCGACGCCCCTGCTGCTGGCGCTGGGCATGTGCCTGGTCATCGCCACCGGCGGCATCGACCTCTCCGTCGGAGCGGTGATGGCGATCTCGCTGGCCGTCTCCCTCACCTACCTCGCCGGAGCCTCCGACCCCGGTTCCCCCGGGACGGTCGCGATCGCGGTCGTGCTCGGTCTCGCGCTGGGCCTGGTGGTCGGCGCCTTCAACGGGTTCATGGTGACCTCGCTGGGGATCCAGCCCTTCATCGCGACGATGATCCTGATGGTCGCCGGGCGCGGCATCGCCATGCTCATCACCAAGGGGCAGATCACCACCGTCACCAGCGCGCCGTTCAAGTTCCTGGGTTCCGGCTTCGTCCTGGGCGTCCCCGTCCCCGTTCTCATCGCCGCCGTGGTCTTCGTCCTCGTCGCCCTCACCGTGCGCCGCACCGCGCTCGGCATGTTCCTGGAGTCCATCGGCATCAACCGCGAGGCCAGTCGGCTCGCCGGGGTGAAGGCGCGCTCGACGACCTGGACGGTCTACGTCCTGGCCGGGGTGCTCGCCGCTCTGGCCGGGATCGTCTACGGCGCACCGACGATGGCCGCCGACGCCAACAACATCGGGCTCCTCAAGGAACTCGACGCGATCATGGTGGTCGTCCTCGGCGGCACCCGGCTGGACGGTGGGCGCTTCCACCTCGGCGGTCTCGTCGTCGGCGCTCTGCTGCTCTCGACCCTGGAGCGCGCGGTCATCGTCTTCGAGCTCCCCAGCCAGACGACACCCCTGTTCAAGGCCCTCGTGCTCATCGCGGTCTGCGTCGCGGCGTCGCCGTACCTGCGTTCGCGTCTGCACCGGCCCGCACCCCGGCCCCAGCGATCGATCCCCACGGAGGTGGCGGCATGAGCACCGAACTGTCCCCTGCGCCCCCGAGCGCCACCCGCCGCCCGCGCGAGCACCGCGTCCGCCGGGTCCTGGACCGCCTCGACCGTCGGTTCCTCCCCGTCGTCGGCACGGTCCTGACCCTGGTCGTCATGCTCGGGGTCGGTCAGCAGCGGTACAGCACCGCACGCGCCGACTTCCTCAGCATGCGACTGCTCTCCAACCTGCTCCTGGACAACTCCTACCTCCTCGTCCTGGCCGTGGGCATGACCTTCGTCATCCTCGCCGGCGGGATCGACCTGTCCGTGGGGGCGGTGGTCGCCCTCGTCGGACTCATCACCGCCAAGTTGTTCACCGCCGGGGCGCCGTTGCCGGTGGTGCTGGTGGTGGGGGTCCTCATCGGAACCTGTTGCGGGCTCCTGATCGGGGTCATGGTCCAGGTCTTCGACATCCAGCCGTTCATCGCGTCGCTGGCCGTCATGTTCCTGGCCCGCGGCCTGGCCAACGTGGTCAGCACCAACTCCCTCGTCATCGACGACCCCTCCTTCTCCGCCCTGGCGTCCTGGAGCGTCAAGTTCGGGGAGGGCCGGGAGACGTGGCGGATCAACGCCAGCATGGTGATCGCCGTCGCCGTGCTGCTCCTCGCGGTCTACGTCCTGCACTACACCCGCTTCGGGCGCAGCGTGTACGGCCTCGGTGCCGGGGACCGCGGCGTCGCGGTCGAACTCATGGGCCTGCGTCCCGCCCGTACCCGCATCGGGGTCTACGTCATTTCCGGAACCTGCGCGGGCATCGCGGGGATCCTCTTCGCGCTGTACACGAAGTCTGGGTTCAACCTCACCGGGATCGGCATGGAGCTCGACGCCATCGCCGCCGTCGTCATCGGGGGGACCCTGCTCTCGGGGGGTGTCGGGTTCGTCCTCGGCACCGGGGCCGGGGTTCTCGTCTACGGCCTGATCCAGGTCCTCATCGCCCGCGAGGGGCTGGACTCCTGGTACACCCGGGTCTTCATCGGCGCCGTGCTGCTGGCCTTCGTCGTCCTGCAGAAGGTCGTCACCGCGCGCCGGACCTGAGCGCGGCGGCCGCACCGACGGCAGGCCGGCACGGCAGTGGTGGAGCGACAGACCGAGGCCGGTGCAGTTCGACGGCGAGCTCGTGAGGCGGCCGCTGCTGCGGCCGAGGCCACCGTCGTGGACGTCCTCCGAATCCGTGCTCCGAGGATCCTCGACGTCGTGGTCTCGGCCGCGTGCAGCAGGTCGACGCTACGGTTGCTCTGTGAGGACGATCAGCCAGCGGGAGCTCCGCAACGACAGCGGGAAGTCCTCCGCGAGCTGCGCGACGGGGAGGAGTTCGAAGTCACCATCAACGGGGAGAGCTTCGGCATCCTGCGGATGACCCCACCCCCTGCCAAGCCCCGACGGTTCGTCAGCGCCGACACCCTCCGAGCTCTGTACGCCGAGGCGCCGTTGAGCACCGAACAGGCCGAGGCCTGGAAGCGGGACGTCCGCGACGTCGTCGACGACGAGCTCGACGACCCGTACCTCCGCGCCACCCTCCGCGGGGAACGGTGAACTCCGACGCGGCCCTCCTCATCGACACCAACGCGCTCGTCGACGGGATCGTCGTCGACGGTGCCGCCATCTCCATCCTGACGACGTTCGAGCTGGCCGGAGGGATCGACAGCACCGCCGACCCGGCGGTGAGGGCGGCCCGCAAGCGACGCTACGACGTCGCCGCATCGGTCGTAGACCCCTTCCCGGTGTCCGGACGGGTTCTCGAGGCCTACCCCGACATCGACGCTGCCGTGGTGGCCATCGGTCGCACGCCGAGACCTCGGCGGCTGGACCTGATGATCGCGGCGACCGCTCGAGCGCACGAGCTTCCGTTGGTGACTTCCAACCTCGACGACTACCGAGGGCTGGAAGCGCTGCTGGATCTGCGAAGCCCTTGACGCGAGGCGGGTGAGTCGCCGAGAACCGCACGCGCGAACTACTCGTCGACCTCGGCGTCACCCGCTCCCGTTCACGGCCCCGGTGTCCGACGACGACTACGAGCACGGCGTTCCAGGAGCGGGCTGCATGCCCCGGCCTCGGTGCACCACGGCACTGCCGGGCGCAGCGCGGATCGCCCATCCCCGCCGGGAGGCTCCAGTGCGGAGCGCGTGGACAGCCCCTGCCTCACGGGCTCCACAGGTTCCGGACCGGCGGTGGAGCGGGTGGCTCGTGAACTCCGACGGTGCCACGACCGGGATCCACTCACGGTCTCACCTGCTCTGCTGGTGGGCCCGCTCTCTGATCCGCGCGTGCCGCACCGACCGCTGACCAACGTCGCTCTGGTGCTCTCGTCCGCGCAGCTCGTGGTTCTCCACCTCGAGATCCACGTTGACCGCGGGGCGGAGGCGGACGCGCCCTCGTCGTGGGGGTGATCTTCAAAAGCGTCCGAGGCAGGACCCGGAGACGTCGACGCTGCGGGCGATGTCGGCTCGGGAGCGGCGGCAGACCCGGGGCGCTGTCCGCCGCTCGGGTGGACTCCAAACAGGTGCAGGTGCAGGTGCAGGTCGCTGGCGCCGGCGGAGCTGTTCCGGCCGTACCCCCCTGCCCTGTCCGTCGTGCCCGTGAGCTGGTCAGGCGGCTTGGACCTCGGCGGCGTAGATGAGGTCGGCGGTGTGGAGGAGGGGAGCGAGGTCGAGGTCGCAGGTGTTGCAGAGGTGGTGGATGTCGGTGAGCAGTTCGATGAGGGCCTGCTGCACGTCCTCGGCGTCGCTGGCACTGGCACGGGTGTGGTGGTGCAGGGCCTGGGCGGCGTAACCGGCACGTTGAGCGTTGTTGTGGCGGGTCCGGGCAGCGCGGGTGGCGGGGTCTTCACCCTCGTGGTTGAGGACGACGACGTCAGCATCGCCATCAGCGCCTGCACGGGTGCTGGTGGGCTCGTGACTGGGGATCTGGGTCATGGCGGGTCCTTCGGTGTGGTCCTGGGATGGGAGGTGCCAGCGATCTGCGGACAGCCCTGCTGCTCAGGGCCCGTGCACGGCGTACGGCTGTGTCGGTGCGGCCCTCAGCGGAGCAGGTGCTCGAACTGAGTCGGGCCGGGTCTCAGCTGGTGAGGTGCCGATCGGGGTGGGTGACGATGAGGGTGAGGTGGGGACTGCTCTCGTCGAGCCCGCCGGGAGCGGCGTCAGCCGGTGCGTCGTGGGTCGTGACGGCTCCGCGGCTGGACGCGTGCACCAGGTGGAGCCCGGGCCGGAGCTGGTCTGCGGGCGGTCGGGCCAGGGCGGCGAGGTGGCCACCGCCGATGGGTGAACCGGTCCCGGGGCCGGGGACGGGCTCGCTGACCACGGTGACCACCGGCGCAGACGGCTGGGCGGTGACGGCGGCACTGCGTTGTGCGGCCTGCAGCTGCTCGATGTGCTGCTGGATCTCCCGCAGCCGCTCGTCGTGGGAGTGGGGGTCCGTCGAAGCGGTGTGACCGGCGAGGTAGCCGAGGAGCACGGCCGCCGGGACGGCGGCGAGCAGCAGGAGCACCCGTTCGCTGGGCTTGGCCGGGGCCAGGAGGGGAAGGAGGGTGAGGGTGGCGAAGGAGGTCAGGGCGACGGTGCCGGCGCGGCGCATGGTGGTGCGGGGCACGTCATCACTCCTGCCTGCTGCAGATGTCGGTTCACCGGTGTGTTCCTCGACCCAGGTGGCGACGACACCTCCGGTGGAGGCGACGTCGTCGGTCTACAACGTCATCGGGTCGAGGGGTTGTTCCGTTTCACTGCGGGTCCGCCGTGTCGTCGTCCTGGAGTGAGCCTGCCACATCGACGCACCAACAGCCCAGGGGTGCAGGGCACGGCCAGGTTCCGGGCTCCGCCCGTCCTGGCCGGCCGCAGTGCCGTCACGAGCGTCGGGGAGTCCAGGGCCGCCGTCGTCAACGGTGGGTGCGCCGGACGCCCGGGGGCGTCAGTCCGCGACGTCGAGCGTGAAACCTCTGCGGCGCAGACGATCCACGAGCGGGATCCCGATGCCCGTGGCGGGGGTCAAGACCCCCGCGCGGGCGGGTAGGCGGTCGCCGTCGAGCGCGAGCGCCAGGGCGCTCTCGCCGAGCATGACCGCGGTCGCGGCGTAGCCCGGGTCGCCCTGGGCGGCGACGGTCACGGTGGCGCGGCGGTCGGACTGCGTGCGCGCGTCGAGGCGCAGGTGGAAGCGGCCCGTGCGGCGGGTGTGCTCGCTGGGGCCGGTGCCGGGGGAGGGCAGCAGACGGTCGAGCAGCGGCCGCAGGGGCTGGACGGCCAGCAGGCCGGTGAGCCCGGCCAGGACCCCGGTGACGGCGGTCGCTCGCAGGGCTGCGGTGCGCCCAGAGAACGCCATGACCTCCGCGTAGCGCAGGCGTGGGCCGTAGGCGTGGTCGAGGAGGGCGTTGCTGCGTCGTACCACCCGGGTGTTGTAGGAGGCCATGACGAAGGGGGCCACCCAGTCGCCCGTCGCCCCGCGTCGGTGGGGGCCGAACGCGTCGGGCTGGCGGCCCAGGTCGGGTTCGCTCGCGCGCTCGGGGCTCAGGGCGTACGGGTCGGCCACCAGCCGTCGGGCCTGCGGGTCGCGGCGCGCGGTGTCCAGCTGCAGGCGCAGCGAGTCGACCGTGCCGCCGCTGAAGCCGCCGCGCGCCGAGACGACCTCGAGCGTCGCGCTGGCGAGCGGTCCGGCGTCGTGGGTCCGGGCCCAGTCGTGGGCGAGCAGCACGGCCAGGTCGGAGGGGACGGAGTCGAAGCCGCAGGAGTGCACGATCCGGGCTCCGCTGGCTCGGGCCGTCTCGTGGGCGGTGTCGATGCTGCGGCGTGCGAACAGGACCTCGCCGGTCAGGTCGGCGTAGTGGGTGCCGGCGCGGGCGCACGCCTGCACGAGCGGCAGCCCGTGCCTGAGGTAGGGGCCGACGGTCGAGACCACGACGTGGGTCGACTCGGCGAGCGTGCGCAGGGACGCCTCGTCGGAGGCGTCGGCCACCACGAGCGGCCAGTTCGCGGCGGCGGGTCCCAGGTCGCGGGCCACGGCCGCAAGCCGTTCGCGCGAGCGGCCGGCCAGGGCGATCCGCGTCCCGGTGGGGGCGTGCGTGGCGAGGTGCGCCGCGGTGAGGCGCCCGACGAAGCCGGAGGCGCCGAAGAGCACGATGTCGATGTCGCGAGCCACGCCGTCACGCTAACCCGCCGGCCCCGGTCCTGGCCCCCTGCCCTCACTGCGGGGCTGTCGACCACGGCCATCGAGCAGGCCTCGGCAGGGCGGGACCGTCGGCTGGTGGGATCCGGCCGGGGCGCCGTGGCAGTTTCCTCCACGAGGGGGAGTTCTCCGGCGCGGTGGTCGTCGTCGGACCCGTCGACTCGGTGCTGCTCGGTCGTGCTTGCACTCCGGCGGAGATCAGCAGCAGGGCCGGCGACCGTGGAACGGGCCGGGTCGGCCTCTGTGCGGGCGGAGTTCTTCTGACGGAAGATCGGTTGCAATTACATTGCAGCACAGAAGCTTCAGAACGACGCAGTGTTCTCCTCCCCGGAACCACCAGAAGGTTTCCGTGCCGGTTCACGCCGGTCTGAACACCGACGTCGAACGTCGGGTCGCAGCGATCCGCCGGTGTCGGCGGACGAGGTCAGGACGGAACTTCTCCCGGCTGATCCGCCTGCTGGAGTTCTTCGGGTCGTGGAACGACTGCCGCAGCCCGTCCTGCCCGTTCGGCGAGGCGGGTGAAGGCGTCCCGCAACTCCTGGGGTTCGACCACCTCGACGTCCTCGTCCAGACGGGCCAGAGAGGCCGCCAGCCCGGTCCAGGACCAGGATCCCAGCACGAGACGACAGCGTCGCGGACCGATGCTCTCGAGGGTTCCGTCCCCGACGAACGGTGACAGCTCAGCGGCGGACGCGTGCACGACGACCACCCCCGTGCACGGCCACACGTCGCCCGCGGGCGAACCCTTGAACCGGCCCGCGACGAAGGCAGCCGCGTCACCACCGGGGATCTCGCGCGGGGTGAAGCGGGCCCCACCGGGTACCCGCAGTCGCACCCGGTCGACGCGGTAGGTCCGCCAGTCCTCCTTCCGGGGTTCCCAGGCGAGCAGGTACCACCGGCCGGCGCGCAGGACCAGCTGGTGGGGGTGGACCTCCCGGGCCGCCGCCGGTCCGGTCGGCGGGACGGTGTCGTGCTCGTCCGCCGGGGGCACGCCGTAGTCGAAGCGCAGCCCTTCGCTGCGCTGCACGGCCTGGGCGATGGCGAGCAGCACGTCGACGTCGACCTGCTCGCCACCTCCTCCCGTGGTCCGCTCCACCACGATCGGGCGGAACCCCTCGACGCGTCGGGTGAGGTGGGAGGGGAGGACCTGCGAGACGGTGCCGAGCGCTCGGGCGGCGGCTTCCCCGATCCCGGCACCGGTGACGACGGCGAGCTGCAGGGCCACCGTCAGGGCGACGGCCTGCTCGTCGTCGAACAGCAACGGCGGCAGGTGGGCGCCGGCCTCCAACCGGTAACCGCCGTCAGGCCCCTTGACCGCGTTGATCGGGTAGCCGAGTTCCCGCAGACGGTCCACGTCACGGCGGACGGTCCGCTCGCTGATGTCCAGCCTCCGGGCCAGCACGGACCCGGGCCAGTCGCGTCGGGACTGCAGGAGGGACAGCAGCGACAGGAGGCGCGAGGACGTGGCGGAGGCGGGAAGAGCCATGGCGACAGCGTGCCCTCTCGGTGGTCAGCGGGTGTCCGCACGTCCGGACGACCTCGAGGCGCCGCCCCACGACCGGGGCTCACTCGGCCGGGGACCAGGGGACGATGACGTCGATGATCCAGATGACCCCGAACTGGTCGGTGAGCTTGCCGTAGAGCGGGCTGAAGATCGACGGGCCCAGTTCCACCTCGACGTCGACGGCGCTGGGGCGCAGGCCGTTCCAGTACCGGGTGATCTCCTCGGCGTCGGTGCTGCGCAGGGACAGGTAGTAGGGGTTCTGGCCCTGGTCGTAGGGCTTGGACCCCTGCACGTCGTAGGCCATGACGTGGAATCCGTTGGGCGAGACCACCTGACCCCAGGCGATCTGCTCGGCCTGGTCCGGTTCCTGGCCGGCGGGGGCGCTGCCGTAGGGGACGGCGACGACGTCGCCACCGAACACGGACCGGTAGAACTCCAGGGCCTGCTTGGCGTTGCCGCGCAGGTTGACGTGCAGGGTGCTGGTGACGCTCACGGTGGTCCTCCTCCGACCTGAGCGGGCCGTCCGCTCGGGTGTGGAAGAACCATCTCGGGAGAAGAGGTCAGGGACTGTCCTGCACCAGCGTGCAGTTCTCCGCGGTTCCGCCGTTCGGGGAGCGGTGCGCGCGGACGACCGGACCCCGCGCGCGGTGACTCGTACAGGTGTTCGAAGCTGTGCGATGCTCGCGGGGTGTCCGGGGGTCAGTCGCGCAGGAACGGGCAGCGCCCGCTCCACGAACTGGTGCGCGAACGCCAGGCCCGGCGCGAGGCCGGGGAGCGCCCCGCCGTCCGGCACTGCTGGGTGCGACCGGCCGACGGTGGGGCGCAGCCGTGGCCGGGGATCGTCGTCGCCTGGGCGAGAGGGCCCCGGGGGTGGCGGGGCCGGGTGGTCTACGTCGTGCCGGGCCCGGAACCCGTCGTCGTCGAGGCGTGGGTCGAGGCGGTGAACCTGCGCGCGGCCGGACCCGGCGGTGACCCTAGCGCTGGATGATCGCGTCGGCCTCGACCTCGACCAGCAGATCCGGTTCGATGAGTGCGCGGACCTCGACCATCGTCGTGGCCGGCCGCACGTGACCGAAGAACTCGGCGTGGACGCGTCCGACCTCCTCCCAGCGGGAGATGTCGGTGACGAACATCCGGGTGCGCACGACGTCCTCCAGGGTCGCGCCGGCCTCGATCAGCGCCGCGCGGATCCGCGTCAGGCAGGTGCGGGTCTGCTCGCCGATGTCGTCGCCCCCGACGGGACCGTCCGGGGTCGCGGCGGTGGTGCCCGAGACGCTCACGTGGTCGCCGACGCGCAGCGCCCTCGAGTAGCCCACGACCGGCTCCCAGGTCCCGCCGCTGGAGATCGACTGTCGAGTGCTCACGAGGAGACTGTGCCACCAGGGCCCAGCCGGTAGCGTCCGCACCATGGTGCCCGCCCCCTGGCTCGTCCTCATCGACCTGCAACGCATCTTCGGCGCCCCGGAGAGCCCGTGGGCCGCGCCCCGGTTCGACGCGGCCGCGCGCGTCTGCGCGGAACTCCTCGAGCGCTACGCGCCGCGGGTCGTGCTCACCCGGTTCGTCGCCCCGACCGAACCGCGGGGCGCGTGGAAGCCCTACTACGAACAGTTCCCCTTCGCGCTCGCCCCCGACGAGGACCCGCTCTACGCCCTCGTCGACCGGTTCTCCGGGCGCGGGGTGCCCGTCCTGACCCGCACCACGTTCGGCAAGTGGGGTCCGGAACTCGCGCAGATCGTCGGGGACGCCCCCGTCGTGGTCGGCGGGGTGTCCACCGACTGCTGCGTCCTGTCGACGGTCCTGGCCGCGGCCGACGACGGAGTTCCCGTGACGGTGGTCGCCGACGCCTGCGCCGGCGCGAGCGACGTCGACCACGAACGGGCGCTCGACGCCCTGCGCCTCTACGCGCCCCTCGTCTCGGTCGTGACCTCGCGCGACCTCTGACCCGCCTGCGCGGCCGGTCGCCGCACCCTCGGCCGGTCCCGGGTGCGGGCGACGAGTTCACCCATCGCGGCCCCCGCGGTGGTGTCGTCGCCGGCGGCGACGGCGCGGGCCAGCGTCGTGTGGAGTTCCACGTCGCGGGCGACCGGGTCGATCTCGGCGCGTTCCTCGAGGGCTTGCGAGACCACCGCACCCAACCGGACGAACATCGCGTTCCCGGAGGCCTCCAGCACGGCGGAGTGCAGTTCCTCGTCGGCGGCCAGGAAGCGGGTGGGATCGGCCAGGACGGCCGGATCCTCCAGGGCCGTTGCGGCGTCGAGCAGGCGCTGGGCCATCCCCGAGCGGGAGATCCGCCGGGCGGCGGCCACCGCGGCGGCGGGTTCCACGGCCGCCCGCAGTTCCTGCAGTTCCTCCAGCTGCGCGTCGCGGTCCGGGCCCTGCAGTCGCCACCGGATGACTTCGGGGTCCAGCAGGTTCCACGCCGGGCGCGGACGCACCACGAGCCCGACGCGCGGCGACGCCGTCAGCATCCCGAGGGCGGCCAGGACCCGGGTCGCCTCGCGGACGATGCTGCGCGAGGTCAGGGTCCGCGCGGTCAGCGTCTCCACCGACGTGGTGTGTCCCGGGGGGAAGTCCCCGGCCACGACGGCCCGGCCCAGGTCGTCGAGCACGCGGCGGAACGCGGGACTGCGACTGCTCACGCCTGCGAGACGGGGGAGACGACCAGTTCGTCGATGCGCACGTGGGCGGGGGAGTCCAGCACGAACTGCACCGTCCGGGCGACGTCCTCCGGGGTCAGCATCCGGGCCCGGGCGGCGGCGTCGGGAACGTTCGGGCGCTGGTCAAGGAAGTCGGTCGCGACGTCGCCAGGGCAGAGGTGCGTCGTGCGGATCCCGGACGCCGCCTCGTGGGCGTTCAACGTGCGGACCAGGGAACCCAGGGCGGTCTTGCTCGCCGAGTACGCCACCCCGGCGCTGGGGTGGAACGACCAGCCCGCGTAGGACGAGATCACCACCACGACGCCACCGGTCTTCCGCAGGTCCGGCAGGGCCGCGTCGAGCGTGGTCGCAACCGCACCCAGGTTCGTCGCCACGACGTCGTGGAACGTCGCGATCTCCTGGTCGTCCCAGCGACGCTTCGGGGTGTTCACGCCGGCGGCGAGGACGACGCCGTCCAGGTGGCCGAACTCGGCCACGATCCGGGCCCGGGCCGCGGCGACCGCCGCGCCGTCCTGAACGTCGAGGGGCAGCGCGAACGCGGTCCCGCCGGACCTCGAGATGGTGGAAGCGGTGTCCTGCAGCGGTTGCGCACGACGACCGCTGAGGGCGACCGTCCACCCCGCGGCGGCGGCGGACAGGGCGACCGCCCGTCCCATGCCCGATCCGGCACCGGTGATCCAGAGCACTCGTTGCACGTGGGGCCTCCTCGACCGTAGGTTCTCCGGTGACAATAGTATGTCCAATGGGAGGAGAACCCCGTGCACCTCGACGTCGCAGGCCGGGTGGTCGTCGTCACCGGAGCAGGACGGGGGATCGGGCACACCCTCGCCCGCCGTTTCGTCGCGGAGGGCGCGCAGGTCGTCGGTCTCGACCGCGCCTTCGAACCCCAGGACGGGGTGACCGAGATCGTCTGCGACGTGACCGACCCCGCCTCCGTGACCGCCGCGGTCGAGGAGGTCGTGCGCCGTTCCGGGACGATCGACGTCCTCGTGAACAACGCCGGGATCAACGTCGACGGTCGGGTCGCGGACCTCACCTGGGACGGTTGGCGGCGCTGCTTCGACGTCAACGTCGGCGGGGTCTTCCTCGTCAGCCAGGCGGTCGCCGAGGTCATGAAACGCGCCGGGAAGGGGCGGATCATCAACGCCGCCTCCTTCGCGGCCATCGTGCCGAGCGTCGGCAGTGCCGCCTACGCGGCGTCCAAGGCGGCCGTCGTGCAGTTCACCCGCGTCCTGGCCTCCGAACTCGGGCCGTGGAACATCACCGTGAACGCCTACGCACCGGGGATGATCCCGACCGCGATGAACGGTTTCGCCGAACTCCCGCCCGAGAAGGCCGACGAACTGCTCGACACGTTGTCCCTGCGCCGCTGGGAGAGCGCCGACGACGTCGCCGACCTGCTCGTCTTCCTCGCCAGCGACGCGGCCGGCTACATCACCGGCACCCTCGTCGACGTCTCCGGCGGGAAACTCGCCACCCAGATCCCGCGACGGGCCTACGAGGGCCTCTGACGGCGAGCGGACGACCGGGCGGCGGGGTCCCGGGTGGAGACCGTCTCCACCCGGGTTCCACCCCGGATCGGTTCGGCGGTGGACGACGTGGGGCGCCCCGCCGGGCGAACCTCGAGGTGTTGCAGGGAACACCGCCGAACACCCCACGGAAGGCCGGACCATGTCTCTCACCACCGCCCTCGTCATCGCCCTCGTCATGATCGTCTCGACGCTCCTCTTCGACCGCGGCGTCCGCCCGGTGGGCCGGGGGCGGGTGCTGCGCCCCCTGCTCGTGGGCGTCCCGATCGCCCTGTTCTTCACGGCGCACCTCGTCACCGGCGGCACCGGACTCGCCGTCGAGGCCGCCGGGGCGGTCCTCGGTCTCCTCGTGGGGACCGGGGCCGCGCTGCTCGCCCGGGTCGGCCGGGACGAGACGACCGGGCAGGCCGTCACCCGCGCCGGTACGGCCTACTTCGCCTTCTGGATCGCCGCCTGCGCCGTCCGCTTCGCCTTCAGCTACGGCGCGCAGCACTGGTTCGGGCAGGACGTGGGCACCTGGCTCTACGGGCACGGCGTCGCGCTGGACGACATCACCGCCGTCATCACCAACGGGATCGTCTTCTCGGTGCTGGGGATGCTCCTCGGCCGTGCCGCCGGGATGCTGGTCCGCGCCGGCACCGTCACCCGGATCCCCTCGGTCGCGGCCCGGCCCGCCCTCGCCCGCTGACGCCCTCACCCCACCCGACCCCTCCGGGGAGTGGACCGTTGACGCATCAGGCCAACAGGTTTGGCCCGATGCGTCAACGGTCCACTCCCGGAGGGGCGAGGTTCGTCGTGCGGAACCGTCTGGGATCGTTGCCGGATGCCGAGCCGCGAGGTCCCCTGGCGTTCGCTCGCGGCGATCTACGCCCCGGCCGCGTTGTTCAGCACCAGTCAGGGGGCCGTCCTCCCCGTCCTGCCCCTCACCGCCCGCGACCTCGGCGCCTCCGTCGCGGTGTCCGCGTTCCTCGTCGCCCTCCTCGGGGTCGGGCAGGTCGCGGGGGCGCTGCCGGCCGGGGCGCTGGTCGCCCGGTCCGGGGAACGGACCGCGATGCTGCTGGCCGCTCTCGTCTCCGCCGCCGCACTCACCGGGGCGGTGTTCGCCCCCGGTGAGGCCGTGCTCGCGCTCTGCGTCCTCGCCCTCGGGCTGGCCGCCGCCGTCTGGAGCCTCGCCCGGCAGTCCTTCCTGACCGCGGCCGCGCCCGTCCACCTGCGGGCGCGGGCGTTGTCGACGCTCGGCGGGGTGGGCCGGATCGGCACCTTCGTCGGACCGTTCCTCGGCGCCGGCGGGAGCGCGCTGTTCGGGCTCCGGGGTTCCTACGTCGTCGCCGGCATCGCCGTCCTGCTGGCCGCCGGAGTCGTCCTGCTGCTGCCGGACCCGGAACTCGAGGAGTCCCGGCACGGACCGGCCCCGACGCTGCGCGAGGTCCTGCGTTCCCACGCGAGGGTCCTCGCCACCCTCGGCGTCGCGGCGCTCGCCGTCCAGGCCGTGCGCCAGTCGCGCCAGACCGTCCTGCCCCTGTGGTGCGACCACATCGGCCTCGACGCCACCACGACCAGCCTCGTCGCGGGAGTGTCCGGTGCCGTCGACATGCTGCTCTTCTACCCGGCGGGTTCGGTGATGGACCGCTTCGGCCGGGCGGCCGTGGGAGTTCCCTCGATGCTCGTCCTCGCGCTCGGGCACGTGCTGCTCCCGTTCACGCACACCGCCTGGACGGTGGCCCTGGTCGGGGTGGTCCTCGGCTTCGGCAACGGCATGGGCGCCGGGTTGGTGATGACGCTGGGCGCTGACGCGGCCCCTCCGGGGGGACGGGCGGTGTTCCTCGGGGCGTGGCGACTGGTGACCGACGCGGGTGCCGCCTCCGGCCCGTTGCTGGTGGGGGTCCTGGCCGGTGCGGGGAGCCTCGTCGTGGCGACCGGAGGCGTTGCGGTGCTGGCGGTCGGGGCCGCCGCCGGGTTGTTCAGGTTCGTGCCGCGACACCGACCCGGGCCGTGAGTTCCCCGGTCGTGGCGAGTCGCCGCCGAACCCCGGTCCAGGTGGGTCGGCCACCACCCCAGGGGTTGCGGCGTCAGCGGATCCCGACGGAGCGGAGGTGCCGGGCGAGCGCGCCGGCGTGCCGGGTGAGGATCTCCGCGACCCGCTCGACCTCCTCCTCCGTCGCGATCTCGGCGGGCAGGCTGCAACTGATCGCGTCGGTCGCGGGGATGCGGTACTCGACGCGGACCCCGACGCAGACCGTCCCGGGCAGGTTCTGTCCCCGTTCCACGGCCCAACCGCGACGGCGGACGGCGGCGAGTTCCTCGTCGAGCGCGGCCCGGCTCGACACCGTGTCCGGGGTGAGCGGGGGCAGGACGTCGCCGGGGAGCAGGGCGTCGAGTTCCGCGGCGCTCCGTTCGGCGAGCAGCGCCTTGCCCAGTGACGTCGCGTAGGCGGGCAGGAGACGGCCCACCCGGGAGTGTCCGCGGTGGGCGTCGGCGGCCTCGCGGGTCGCGAGGTACACGACGCTGCCCCCCTCGAGGCGCGCGATGTGGGTCGTGCACCGGCTCTCGTCCCGGACGGCCTCGATGGCGGCGATGGCCGGTGGCAGCGCCGGGTCGCGGTCCAGGTAGGCGGTGCCGGTGAGCAGGGCCTGCGCGCCGATCCCGTACCCGCCCGCCCCCGTCGCGCCCCCCGTGGGTGGCTCGATCCAGTCGAGGTCGACGAGCGTCCGCAGCAGCGCGTGCAGGCTGGAGCGCGGGTAGCCCGTGCGTTCCTGCAGTTGCGCGACGGTCAGCACGTACGGCGGTTCGGCGAGGGCCTGCAGGATCCGGACCGTCCGCTCGGCGGACTTCACCGGCCCGCGGCCTGCGTCGGACTCCTGCTGTTCGGCCTCGGTGTCCTGCGTCGTCACCGGTCCCACCTCCAGACCGCGAGTCTAGAGGGGTGGCAGCCGGCGGTCCGGGAGGACCGGGGCTGCTCGGCGTTCACCAGCGTGGACGGGGACCGGGCACGGGGCGGACGGTGGGGCCGGGTTCGCGTGACCGGTGGACAGGTGTCACCCCGGGAGTTCCACCGCGTCGGACGTGACCGCCCCGCTCGCCCCTCCAGACGCCCGACCCCACCGCACGACGTGTGTACCCCACATCGTGATCACGGGAAACCTCAGCGCTCGGCGCGGAGCTTCCCGACCAGTTCGTCGAGGACGCGGACGGAGTCGGTGTGCGGGACCTGGCAGGTCCCCGCGGCCAGGTGACCGCCGCCCCCGTACTCCAGGCACACGGCGCCGACGTCGACGGGGGAGGTGCGGTCGACGATCGACTTGCCGATCGCGAAGACGGTGTTCATCTTCGCCTTGCCCCACAGCACGTGCATCGAGACCCGCGCCTGCGGGTACATCGCGTAGATGAAGAACCGGTTCCCGGCGTGGATCGTCTCCTCCTCGCGCAGGTCCAGGACGGCGACGTCGCCGTGCAGGGTCGTGACGCGTTCCAGCTGGGCCTCGAACAGCTCGGCCTGGGCGTGGAACAGCTCGACGCGCTCCGCGACGTCGGGCAGCGCGAGGATCTCCTCGACGTCCTGGTACTCGATGCAGATGTCGATGAGCTGCATCATCAACTGGTAGTTGGAGATCCGGAAGTCGCGGAAGCGGCCCAGACCGGTGCGCGAGTCCATGAGGAAGTTCAGCAGGGTCCAGCCGGACGGCTGGAGGATCTCCTCGACGGAGTACTGCGCCGAGTCGGCCTGGTCGACGGCGCGCATCAACTCGTCCGAGATCTTCGGGAAGCGGTCCGCGCCGCCGTAGTGGTCGAAGACCACCCGGGCCGCCGACGGTGCGTCCGCGTCGATGACGTGGTTGGCGCGTTCGCCGTTGCGCAGCGTCTCGGAGTGGTGGTGGTCGAACACCAGGTGCGCGCGCGGGTCGTAGGGCAGGTTCGTGAGGATGTCCCGGCTCGAGATCTCGACGACCCCGTCCTGCACGTCCTTGGGGTGCACGAAGGTGATCTCGTCGACGAGGTCGAGCTGGCGCAGCAGGACGGCGCAGACCAGCCCGTCGAAGTCGCTGCGGGTCACGAGGCGGAAGGTGTCGCTCACGGTTCAGTGATCGGCTGCCCCGGGGCCGGGCTTGACCCCTCGTCGGGACGGATCGCGGACCGCCCGGCCACCCACCGACGGCTTGACGGTCCGGGAGGGCTCGCCCAGACTGCCGGAGCCTCGCCGTGAATCGTGTCAACGAGTCCGGTCACCGTCGACCGCTCCTCCGGAGGAACCCGCGTGAGTGAACGAGCCTGCTTCCTGCTGCACCTGCGGCCGGAGACGTTGCCGGAGTACCTGGAGGTCCACCGCGAGGTGTGGCCGGAGGTGCTCGAGGCGTTGACCCGGACCGGGTGGCGCAACTACTCCCTCTTCCTCCGCGAGGCCGACGGCCTGGTCGTGGGGTACTGCGAGACCGACGACTTCGCGGCGACGACGGCGGCGATGGACCGCGAGGACGTGTCGGCCCGCTGGGAGCAGGCGATGGGGAGGTACTTCCAGCCCAGCGCCGCGGCCACCGGGGAGGACCGGCCCCGGGAGCGGCTCGTGGAGTACTTCCACCTGGACTGATCCGCGGACCAGGAGCGCGCCACGCCCGCGGTCCTGTGCCGAGCGCCGGCCGCGGAGGTGACATCCTGCCCGGATGGCGACGGTCAAGGAGGTCGCCCGGCGCGCCGGGGTGTCGCTGGGGACGGTGAGCAACGTCCTCAACCGACCCGAGGTCGTCTCCGAGGGACTCCGCACCCGCGTCCTCGACGCGATCGCCGAACTCGGCTTCGTCCGCAACGAGTCCGCCCGCCAGCTGCGGGCCGGGGTCAGCCGGACGATCGCGATGGTCGTGCTCGACGTCGCCAACCCCTTCTTCACCGACGTCATCGCCGGTGCCGAGGAGCTCGCCGAACGGCACGACTCGCTGGTCGTCATGTGCAACAGCGCGAACTCCGCCGACCGGGAGGCGCGTCACCTGCGCCGCCTCGACCAGCAGCGGGTGCTCGGGGTGCTGCTGACCCCCGTCCACGACGCACCGAGCGCAGCTCTCTCGGAGGTCCGTGACCACGGCACGCCCGTCGTGCTCGTCGACCGGGGGGCCGCCAGCCCGGGGCAGTCCTCGGTGGCCGTCGACGACGTCCTCGGCGGGCGGCTCGCGGGGGAGCACCTCATCGGTGCGGGGCACCGCCACATCGCCTACGTGGGGGTCGCGACACCGTTGCGCCAGGTCGAGGAACGGCTGCGCGGGGTGCGGGAGGCCGTCGGTGCGGCGGGGACCGTCGAGGTCGTCAACGCCACGGGGCTCTCGGTCCGGGCCGGTTCGCAGGCCGCCGCGCAGATCCTCGCCTCCCCGCCCGGGGAACGGGCCACCGCCGTGTTCTGCACCAACGACCTGATGGCCCTCGGGGTCCTCAACGAGTGCGTGCGGCGGGGGGTCCGGGTTCCCGACGAACTCGCCCTCGTGGGCTACGACGACATCGGTTTCGCGGCGACCGCCAGCGTTCCGCTGACCTCGGTGCGCCAGCCCCGGGAACTCCTCGGACGCACGGCCGTGGAACTGCTGCTGGCCCAGGTGGAAGGTCGGCCGGCCCAGCAGATCGTCTTCGAGCCGGAACTCGTCGTGCGGCGCTCGACGGCTCGACGCGTCACCCCCTGAGTTCCTCCCCCTGATCTCCCCGGTTCCCACTGCGACCGTCCGTGCGGCAGGGTTGGGGCGTGCGCATCGCCCTGGCCCAGATCTCCAGCTCCGCCGATCCCGCCGCGAACCTCGAACTGGTCCGCGAGGAGGTGGCGGCCGCCGCCGCGGCCGGCGCCCGGTTGCTCGTCCTCCCGGAGGCGACGATGTGCCGGTTCGGGGTTCCGCTGGCGCCGGTGGCCCAGCCCGCCGACGGACCGTGGGCGAGCGCGTTGACGGAGATCGCCGACGCGGCCGGCCTCACCGTCGTCGCGGGTGGTTTCACCCCCGGTTCGCGGGGGCGGGTGCGCAACACCCTCTTCGCCCGGGGCGGCGGGATCCACGCCGACTACGACAAGGTCCACCTCTACGACGCGTTCGGCTTCGCCGAGTCCGACACCGTCGAACCGGGGGCGGAACCCGTCCTGCTCGACGTCGACGGGGTCGGCGTCGGGCTGACCACCTGCTACGACCTGCGCTTCCCGGGGTTGTTCACCCACCTCGCCGGGTCCGGGGCCCGGATCGTCGTGGTCTCGGCCTCCTGGGGGGCCGGGCCCGGCAAGGTCGAGCAGTGGCGACTGCTCGCCCGCGCCCGGGCGCTGGACTCGACCTCCTTCGTGGTGGCCTGCGGGCAGGCGCTGGCCACCGAGGACCACGGCGGGGCGCCGACCGGCGTGGGGCACAGCCTCGTCGTCTCCCCGGACGGTGAGCTCCTCGCGGAGCTGGGGGAGGAACCGGGCCGCCTCGTCGTCGACCTCGACCCGGCGCTCGCCGACGACGTCCGCGCGGTCCTCCCGGTCCTGCTCAACCGACGGTTCTGACCGCTCGGCCCGAACGGCGGGCCAGGACGGCGAGGCCGACGGCGATCACCGGCAGGGCGGCGACGGGTGCGGTGAACAGGTAGGAGAAGCGCGCACCGCCGTGGTCGACGAGTCGGCCGCCGAGCCCGGAGCCGAGCGCCGTGCCGATGACGAGGGTGGCGCTGAAGAGGGCCAGGGTCTCGGTCAGCCGGTGCGCGGGGCTGGACGCCTCGAGCAGCCGGTTGGCGGCGACGCTCAGCGGGGCGAACGTGGTGCCGGCGACGAAGCTGATGACGATGATCCACGCGAGTCCCGGGGCCAGCGCCAGCGGACCGTAGCCGAGCAGGAACAGCGCCGCCGCGGCCGTCAACCCCCGCCGGGGGTCCTCGGGCGGGCGCCGCGCGCCGACGACGAGGCCACCGCAGACCGCGCCGAGGGCCCCGGCCCCGAGCACGGTGCCGGCCAGTTCCGGCGCGCCGGCCTCCCGGGCGAGGGCCACGGCACTGAGGTCGGCCAGGCCGAAGGTCACCCCGACGGCGGTGCCCGCGACCATCAGGGCCCGGGTCCCGACCGGCACCGAGGGCAGCTCCCAGCGGCGTCGCCGCGGCGCGCCCGGGGTTCCGCCCCGCGGGTCGCTGGAGCGCTTGGCCGCGAGCAGGACCGTCCCCGTGACGCCCGCCGCGCAGGTCGCCCACAACCCCCAGACCTGAGCGACGGCGGCGGCCAGGAACGACGCCGCGGCCGGCCCTCCGACCCAGACGAGCTGGTCCAGCACCGACTCCAGGGCGAACGCCGTGTTCAACCGGGGGCGGTCGCCACCCAGCAGGCGCGACCAGCGGGCCCGGGTGAACGAGCCGACCGGGGGGACACCCGCCCCGGCGACGGCGGCGGCGAGCAGCAGCCAGCCCCGCGCGACCCCGGGTGCCGCGAGCACGACCAGGGCGCTCACCCGACGACGTTGACGACCGCGGCCCCGAGCAGGACCCGGGCCTGCCCGCGGCGGTCGCCGAGGCGGCCGAGGAGGGGGCCGGCGGCGGCGTTGGCGGCGGCGAGCACCCCCGAGACCGTTCCCGCGAGGGCGAAGGAGCCGGTGCGCTGCTGGACGTGGAGCAGGGCGGCGAACCCCAGCACGGCCAACGGCAACCGGGCCACGAGACCCGCGGCGACGATCCTGCGGTGCGTGGGCGGGGCCAGCACGCGCGTGTAGGCGAGCACCGCGTCGGTGGCGGGCAAACGGTTCTCCTCGACGTCCTCGTCGGGTCCGGGAGCGGGAGCCGTCCCGGCGTCAGGCTCCTGCCGTGCGGACGCGGCGTCAAGACCACGACGGCACCGCAGAGTGCGGTGCGGCACCCTTGTCCGCCGCCAGGGCGTCGGCGTGCGGCGGCTCGCTGGCTGACCCGCCCTCACCCATCCGTGATCTCGCTGGGACTCCCAGCAAGATCACGGGTGGGGGCGGGGAGGCCGGCGGGATCCGTGCCGTGATCGCCGTGAGCGGCTCCAGAACGGCTCAGAACGGCTCCGGGGGGCGTTCACCGGGATCAGGCCACCCCCACATCTGGGGGCGGAAAGGGTTCAGCGCCCCCAGGTGTTGTGGATGAGTGTGTGGACGTCCTGGGGACGGAGGTGTGGACGCCTGTGGAGGACACGCCGACGCAGATCGACACGCCGGTCACGCTGCGTGCATCTCTACTGACGACGGGTGCCCGCCAGGCGGGTGACGAACAGGTAGAACCGCAGGTCAGAGGCTTGCGACGGTCGGTGACCGTCCACTCCGGCCGACGAGGTGAATAACATCCTTGTCACACACCATCTTGTGGTGGTTTGCCATCCGCCCCCCTAGGGGTAGTGTCTGAGAGACCCCAGCAGCACGGGACGCGTCGTCCAGCCGACACGGATTCCACGCTCCACCTGGTGCCCGATCAGCTGGACCCGCACGACACCACCCGAGGGAAGGACCACCCCGATGACCACCACCGTCTACAGCACGCCGTCCTGCGTGCAGTGCAAGGCCACCTACCGCGCGCTCGACCGCAAGGGCATCGCCTACGAGGTCGTCGACGTGACGGAGGACGCCGACGCGCTGGCGCTGGTGCGCTCCCTCGGGTACGTCCAGGCGCCCGTCGTCGTCGCCGGTGAGGACCACTGGTCGGGCTTCCGTCCCGACCGCATCGACGCTCTGGCCCGCGCCACCGCCTCGGTCTGAGCACGTCCGGAGGAACGACCGTGAAGCCCGGCGTCGTCTACTTCTCGAGCGTCTCAGGCAACACGCACCGCTTCGTCGACAAGCTCCAGCTGGAGCGGCCGGCCCTGCGGATCCCGCTGCACGCGCGTGACGAACCCCTCGTCGTCACCGACCCCTACGTCCTCATCCTCCCCACCTACGGTGGCGGCGGTGGGGTGGGAGCGGTTCCCAAGCAGGTCATCCGCTTCCTCAACGACCCCGTGAACCGTGGCCTCGTCCGAGGCGTGATCGGCGCGGGCAACACCAACTTCGGGGAGCACTACGCCGCTGCCGGTGACGTCGTCGCCGTCAAGTGCAAGGTGCCCCACCTGTACCGCTTCGAACTCTTCGGGACTCCCGACGACGTGCGCCGTGTGCGCGACGGATTGGACTCGCTGTGACCCTCACCTCCGACGCCCCCGAGCTGGAGACCGTTCCCGCTCCCACCTCCCCCGGGTACCACACGCTCAACGCGATGCTGAACCTCTGGGACGAGGACGGGAAGATCCAGTTCGAGGCCGACGTCGAGGCGGCGCGGCAGTACTTCCTGCAGCACGTCAACCCGCGCACCCGGAAGTTCCCGACCTTCGAGGCGCGTCTCGCGCACATGGTCGACAACGGCTACTACGAGCAGCACGTGCTCGACCAGTACTCCCCGGAGTTCGTGCGGTCGCTGACCGACCACGCGCACGCCGCGAAGTTCCGGTTCGCCACCTTCCTCGGGGCCTTCAAGTACTACACGAGCTACGCGCTCAAGAGCTTCGACGGCAAGGAGTACCTCGAGAACTTCGAGGACCGCGCCGTCATGACCGCCCTCACCCTCGCCGTCGGTGACGAGGCGCTGGCCACCGCGGTCGTCGACGAGGTCATCGCGGGCCGCTTCCAGCCCGCCACCCCGACGTTCCTCAACGCCGGCAAGTCCTCCCGCGGTGAGCTCGTCTCGTGCTTCCTGCTGCGCATCGAGGACGACATGGAGTCCATCGGGCGCGGCATCAACTCCGCCCTGCAGCTCTCCAAGCGCGGTGGCGGCGTCGCCCTGCTGCTGAGCAACATCCGCGAGTACGGCGCCCCCATCAAGCGCATCCAGAACCAGTCCTCGGGCGTCATCCCCGTGATGAAGCTCCTCGAGGACTCCTTCTCCTACGCCAACCAGCTCGGTGCGCGTCAGGGCGCGGGTGCGGTGTACCTCTCCGCGCACCACCCGGACATCCTGCGGTTCCTCGACACCAAGCGCGAGAACGCCGACGAGAAGATCCGCATCAAGACCCTGAGCCTCGGGGTCGTCGTCCCGGACATCACGTTCGAGCTCGCGAAGAACAACGAGCCGATGCACCTGTTCTCCCCGTACGACGTGGAGCGCGTGTACGGCAAGCCCTTCGGCGACATCCCCGTCAGCGAGCGCTACCGCGAGATGGTCGCCGACGACCGCATCCGCAAGACGCAGATCAACGCCCGCGAGTTCTTCCAGACCCTCGCGGAACTGCAGTTCGAGTCGGGCTACCCCTACATCGTGTTCGAGGACACGGTGAACAAGGCCAACCCGATCGCCGGCCGCATCAACATGTCGAACCTCTGCTCCGAGATCCTGCAGGTCAACACGCCCAGCACGCTGGCCGAGGACCTGACCTACGCCGAGATCGGCAAGGACATCTCCTGCAACCTGGGCTCGCTGAACATCGCCCTGGCCATGGACGGCGGGAACCTCGGCCGCTCGGTCGAGACGGCCGTGCGTGCGCTGACCGCGGTGTCGATCGCCAGCGACATCCAGTCGGTGCCCTCGATCGCCTACGGCAACTCGAAGTCGCACGCCATCGGCCTCGGCCAGATGAACCTGCACGGCTACCTCGCCCGCGAGCGCGTCCACTACGGCAGCGAGGAGGGCCTGGACTTCACCAACGTGTACTTCGCGGCGGTGCTGTTCCACGCCCTGCGCGCCAGCAACCTGATCGCCATCGAACGCGGCGAGACCTTCGAGGGCTTCGAGAACTCGAAGTACGCCGACGGCACCTTCTTCGACAAGTACCTCGAGACCGACTTCCTGCCGGCCACCGAGCGCGTCGCGGAGCTGTTCTCCCGGGCGGGCATCGCCCTGCCGACCCGGGCGGAGTGGGCCGAGCTGAAGGCCTCCGTCGTCGAGCACGGCATCTTCAACCAGAACCTCCAGGCCGTGCCGCCGACGGGTTCGATCAGCTACATCAACAACTCGACCTCCTCGATCCACCCGATCGCCTCGAAGATCGAGATCCGCAAGGAGGGCAAGCTCGGCCGCGTGTACTACCCGGCGCCGTTCATGACAAACGACAACCTGGAGTACTACGCCGACGCCTACGAGATCGGCCCCGAGAAGATCATCGACACCTACGCCGCGGCGACGCAGCACGTCGACCAGGGTCTGTCCCTGACGCTGTTCTTCAAGGACACCGCCAGCACCCGTGACATCAACCGTGCTCAGATCTACGCGTGGCGCAAGGGCATCAAGACGATCTACTACATCCGGATCCGGCAGATGGCCCTCGAGGGCACCGAGGTCGAGGGCTGCGTCAGCTGCATGCTCTGAGCAGCTGCAGCCGCGAGAAGAGGGAACGATGGAAAAGCTGAAGCTCGTCGACCGCGTCAACGCGATCAACTGGAACCGCCTCCAGGACGACAAGGACCTGGAGATCTGGAACCGCCTCACGAGCAACTTCTGGTTGCCGGAGAAGGTCCCGTTGTCCAACGACGTGCAGTCGTGGCAGAACCTCAGCCCCGAGGAGCGCACGCTGACGCTGCGCGTCTTCACTGGTCTGACCCTGCTGGACACGATCCAGGGCACCGTCGGGGCGGTCTCGCTGATCCCCGACTCCCTCACCCCGCACGAGGAAGCCGTCTACACGAACATCTCGTTCATGGAGTCGGTCCACGCGCGCAGCTACTCCTCGATCTTCTCGACGCTGGCCACCACCCGCGAGATCGACGAGGCGTTCGGCTGGTCCGAGGACAACGAGGCGTTGCAGCGCAAGGCCTCCATCGTCATGGAGTACTACCGCGGTGAGGACCCGCTGAAGCGGAAGGTCGCCTCCACCCTGCTGGAGTCCTTCCTCTTCTACTCGGGCTTCTTCCTGCCGATGCACTTCTCGTCCCGCGCGCAGCTGACCAACACCGCCGACCTCATCCGGTTGATCATCCGGGACGAGGCCGTGCACGGGTACTACATCGGCTACAAGTTCCAGCGCGGTCTGGAACTCGTCGACCAGGCCAGGCGCGACGAGATCAAGGACTACGCCTTCGAGCTGCTCTACGAGCTCTACGACAACGAGTGCAAGTACACCGCCGACCTCTACGACGGTGTCGGTCTCACCGAGGACGTCAAGACGTTCCTGCACTACAACGCCAACAAGGCGCTGATGAACCTCGGCTACGAGGGGATGTTCCCCTCCGACATGACGAAGGTCGACCCGTCGATCCTCTCGGCCCTGTCGCCCAACGCCGACGAGAACCACGACTTCTTCTCGGGTTCCGGTTCCAGCTACGTCATCGGCAAGGCCGTCGCCACCGAGGACGCCGACTGGGAGTTCTGACCTCCCGACACCCCTGACCCCGCGGTGGTGGAGCACTCGACGTGCTCGACCACCGCGGGTTTCGTCATTGGGCGGTGCGGGCGACGGTGGCCGCGTCCAACTGCAGTGCAGCCGAGCTGAGCAGCCGCACCGGTGCCGGGTCGACGGGGCGGCGCAGGTGGAAGTCCGAGACCGCCTGGTGCGCGGCGGCGACCTGCAGCAACCGGTCCTCCTCGTAGGGCTGGCCGCCGAGGATGACGCCGACCGGGGCGAGCGGCCCGCCGTCGTAGGCCGGCGCCTCGCCGATCGGGAACGCGATCTCGGGCAGGCCGAGGATGTCGAAGGGCACCGGCGAGGTCTGCAGCACCACGTCGCACTGCGTGAACAACCCCGAGAACAGTTCCTGCAACAGCCACGTCTTGGCACGCTGCCCGGTGATCCACTCGTCCCCGGAGAGCAGCAGGCCCTGCAGCCAGGACAGCGAACTCACTCCGAACAGCGACAGGTCCTGGCGCAGCCAGTGCCGGAACGGCTCGGTGCGCTCGGAGAGCCGGATCGCGTTGAAGGCTCCCGTGAGCAGTTCCCAGTCGGTCGGGTAGGTGACGTCCACGAGGGTGACTCCCGGGACGGCCGCCACGCGGTCGAGGAAGCTCTGGCGGGCGGCGGCGACCTCCGGGGTGAGGTCGGCGAAGAAGTCGCCCGGGACCCCGATCCGGGTGGCCCGGCGCAGCTCGACCCCTCGGGTGCCGTAGACGGGCGTCGCCGCCGTCACCAGGTCGGGCACCTTCGGCAACCCCAGCGTCCGCGGGTCCAGCGGGTCCGGGCCGGCCAGCACCGACAGCACGATCGCCGCGTCCATGGCGTCCCGGGCCAGCGGACCGGAGTGGTCGCGGGTGAAGGACAACGGGATGATGCCGTGGATCGAGGTACGGCCCATCGTCGGTTTGAGACCCGTGAGGTTCTGCTGGCGCGACGGTTCGGTGATGCTGCCGCCGGTCTGGGTCCCGATGGAACTCGTCGCCAGCCGGCCCGCCACCGAGGTCGCAGGTCCGGTCGAGGAACCGCCCGGGTCCACGGTGACGTCCTCGGGGGTCCAGGCGTTGACCGTCGTGACGACCCCGGCGGGGGTCGTCGCGCGGGTCGTGGCGAGCGGGCCCATCTGTCCCTTGCCGAGGACGATCCCGCCGGCCGCGGTGAGCCGCGAGACCGCCGTCGCGTCGGTGTCGGGGACGAAGTCGGCGAAGATCCGGGAGTTCGCGGTGGTCCGCACGCCCGCGGTCCAGTAGTTGTCCTTGATGCACAGCGGGATCCCGGACAACGCCCGCCGCACGTCGCCCCGGGCGTCCACCTCGGCGGCCTTCGCCAGTGCGCTGTCGGCGGTCACGGTGTTGAACGCCTGGTAGGTGTCGTCGAACCGGTCGATCCGGTCGAGGTGGGTCTGGACGAGTTCGGTCGCGGACAGGGTGCCGGCCCGCAGCATCGTCAGGGCTTCGGCGATGGTCGCCTCGGTGGGGTCGTCCACGGCGGCCGCGCGCAACGTCACGTCGGGCGCGGCCTGGGCGGTGGGCGACACCGCGGCAGCGGCCGCGAACGTGGCCCCACCGGAGGCGGCGAGGAACGTCCGGCGGTTCAGGGCGCGGCTCACGCGACACTCCCTTCCGACCCGGGGGCCCAGGCGGTGGCGATCGAGGGGTACAGCAGCGGGGCGGCGGCCTGCTGCGCCGCCTCGGGGGAGGCGACGGGCGGTTCCCAGGCGTTGAGCTGCGGCACGGTCTGCACGAGGAACGCGCGCAGCGACTCCAGGGCCGCGGCGCGGGTCGGGACCCCGGTCGCCGGGTCGGCGACCTCGGGGAGTTGCGCCAGGTCGACACCGGCCAGGGCGAGCCGGGTGGTGATGAGGGTGTCGAGAGCTTCTTCGCTCAGAGTTGCCAGGTCGATCACGAGGTTCCTCCGCATCAGGATGGGTCACCTGTGACTGTGGTGACTCCTGAGGCGGGGGGAAAGACCTTCCGTGTTACCTGCCGGTTACGTCTGTGCGTCGGAGGGCGTGGCGTTGTCCTCGTCGGAGTGCTCGACCCGGCTGCCGGCGGTGCGCATGTGCGTCCGCATCGCCGCTTCCGCGCGGTGCGCGTCGCGGGCCGCGACGGCCTCGTACACGGCGCGGTGCTCCACGCAGGCGGTCTCGGCCTGTTCCCGGCGGCGCAGCCCGCGGTCCACCCACAGCCGCAGCAGGCTGCGCGTCGTCTGCAGGAGATCGCCCAGGACGTCGTTGCCGGAGGAGCGGGCGATGGTGACGTGGAACAGCGCGTCGGCCTCCACGAAGGCCGGGAGGTCGTCGAGGTTCGCCTCCATCTGCTCCAGCGAGGTGCGCAGGGTCTCGACGCCGTCGTCGTCGATGCGGTCCGCGGCGAGCGCCGCCGCGTGCACCTCGAGGGCGCTGCGCACCTCGGAGAGCTGCGAGGTGTGCTTGGCCGAGAGCATGAGTCCCCAGCTCAGCGTGGTCGGCAGGAGTTCGGACATGCTGTCGCGCAGGTAGGTTCCCGAGCCGGGGCGCACGGTGACGATGCCGAGGACGTCGAGGGCGGCCAGTGCCTCGCGGACGGCGGAGCGGCCGACGCCGAGTTCCTCGGCGAGCTGGCGCTCGGGGGGCAGGCGGGAACCGGGGGCGAACTGACCGGAGGACAGCAGGCCCGTCAGCTGGCGGACGACCTCCGACACGGCGCTGCCGCGGGGGACGGCCTTGAGTTCCATCTGCACGAGCGCAGGGTCGTCTCTGCGGTAGGCCGGCACGCCGTCAAGGTACCCGACGGCGGGGAGGAGCACCGGTCAACCGGTTGACACACGGACGTGTGCCGCGCACGATGCGGAGCCGGACCGGTCCGCGACGCAGCGGTCGGAGTCAGGGGAGACGCGTGAGCGAGCGACTGCAGGGCAAGACCATCCTCGTCACCGGGGCCGCCTCCGGCATCGGCCGGGCGGTGGCCGAGGGGTTCGTCGCCGAGGGAGCGCGGGTCGCCTTCACCGACCGCGACGGTGCCGGCGCCGCCGAGGCGGCGCGCTCGGCGGGTGGCGGATCGTTCGGCCTCACCCTCGACATCACCGACGAGAGTTCCGTCGAGGCCGCGTTCGCCGCGGTGCTCGAACGCGGGTCCACCCTCGACGTCGTCGTGGCCAACGCCGGGGTGCAGTTGTTCGGCCAGGACGCCCCGATCGCCGACCTCGACCTGGCCGTCTGGGAACGCACGGTGGCCGTGAACCTCACGGGAACCTTCCTGACCGTGAAGCACGCCGTGCGCGCGATGCTGGCGACCGGCGGGTCCATCGTCCTCACCGGTTCCCCGACGGGCCTGAACGGCGAGGGCCGGGACTTCACCGCCTACTCCAGCACCAAGGCCGGGATCCACGGCCTGGCCCGGACCGTGGCCGCCGCCTACGCCGACCGCGGGATCCGCGTGAACACCGTCGTCCCCGGGTACACCGAGACACCCCTGGTGACCTCGATCTCCGGCGACGCCGGGTCCCGGGCCGCCATCGTCGCCCGGACCCCGCTGGGTCGCCCCGGCCGACCCGCCGACGTCGTCGGCATCATGGTCTACCTGGCCAGCGACGAGTCCTCCTTCGCCACCGGCAGCCTGTTCCGGGTCGATGGCGGGATGACGACGTTGTGAACCCCCTCGACCTCGGCGGGATCTGGCGCGACGAGGAACCCGGACCCCGCCGGGTCGACCTGGGGCGGTGGTCGCTGGAACTGCGCCGGGGCGGGTCGTTGTCGAACCTGACCTTCTCCGGGGTCGCGGTGCTGCGGGCCGTCCGCGGGGTCCTGCGCGACCGCGACTGGCGGACCGCGCCGGCCACCGTCCTCGACGTCACCACGCGCGACGGGGGACTCCGGGTCCACGGCACGTTCCACGACGAGGGGGGTGAGGACGTCGTCGACGCGACGTGGGAGATCGGCGCCCGCGCGGACCCCGGGCGACTGGTCGTCGAGTTCACCGCGACCACGCGTCGTGCGTTCCAGCGCAACCGGTTCGGACTCGTCGTGCTGCACCGCCCGGACGACGCCGGGACGCCCCTGCGGGTTCGGCACCCGGACGGCGCGTGGACGGCGACGCAGTTCCCGGTCGCCATCGCCCCGCACCAGCCGGCCCGCGACGTCGCGGAACTGCGGTGGAGCCGCCCCGGGGTCGACGTCGCGGTCGAGTTCCGTGGCGACGTGTTCGAGATGGAGGACCAGCGCAACTGGAGCGACGCGTCGTTCAAGACGTACAGCACCCCGTTGTCCGAACCGTTCCCCGTGCGGCTGGAACCGGGGACGGTCGTGCACCAGCAGGTCGTGGTCCGCTGCGCACCCAACGCCCTCCCGGTGCCCGTCCCCGCCCGGCCCACCCGCGTCGACCTGGTGGTCACCGACGAACCCTCGCCGCAGTGGGGGAGCACGTCGGACGTCGAAGGTTTCGCCGGCCCGCTGCTCGTCGAACTGGTCACCGCGGACCCGGAGTGGCTCGAGGTGCTGGAACGCGCCCGGCGCTGCGGGCGACCCCTCGACGTCCGCATCGTCACCGACGACCCGGCCGAGGTCGGGACCGTGGTGGACGCGACGCAGGGCGTCGAGGTGCTCCGGTTCGGTGTCCACTCGCGCACGACGCACGTCAGCACCCCGGAGCTCTGGGCCGCCCTGCGCACGGCCTGCGCGGGGCTCCCCGGGGACCTCGTCGCCGGCGCGCGGTCGCACTTCACCGAGCTGAACCGCACGGTGGAGTTCCTTCCCGCGGACGCCACCGGGGTCGTGTTCGCGAGCACCCCGCAGATGCACGACACCGGCCGGGACCAGGTCTTCGAAGCCCTCGCCGTCCAGGAGCTCACCGCCCGGCAGGCGGTGGCGATCGGCGGCGGACGGCCCGTCCACGTCGGGCCGGTGACGCTCCGGCCCCGGTTCAACGCCGTCGCGACCACCCCGTGGCGGGTCGACCGCGACCGGGTGCCGCGCGATCCTCGTCGTGACGGGAGGGGCTTCGCGGCCTGGGTGATCGCGAGCGCCGCCGCCTTCGCCGTTCCCGGGGTCGCGAGCGTCAGCTTCGGTGACGTCGACGGCTCTGCGGCCGCCGGCCTGCGGCTGCTGGCCGGGCTCGACGGGTCGCGGCGGTTGCGACTCGCGCCGGGATGCGTTCTGGCGCAGGGGGTCCACCTGATCGGCGGTCGCGGGGCGGGCGGTGACGCGGTCCTGGTCGCCAACCTCGCCGACGACGTCCGCGTCGTCGACCTCGCCGGGGCGGACCTCACCCTCGAACCCGGTGAGGTCCGCCGCCACGCGGGGTGAGCGGCCGCGGTGCGAGAACCGGAGGTGAGGGTAGGCTAGCCTTGACGGGTGCACCGTCGATCCGTCCTCGCCGCGCTGGCTGCTTCCGGCGCCCTCACCACCCTCGCCGCCTGCGGAGGCGGTGACGACTCCACGACCCCGGGGTCGGCGTCGTCGCAGACCACCTCCTCCGCCGGTGACGGCGTCTTCCCCGTCACCATCCAGCACAAGCTGGGTTCCACGACGATCGAAGCGGCCCCCACCAAGGTCGTCACCGTCGGCTACAACGAGGAGGACTTCGTCCTGGCCCTCGGCGTCACCCCCGTCGGAGCCCGCACCCCGCTGGGCAGCTACGACGCCGCGAAGCGCCCGTGGGCCGTGGACCTGCTCCCGGCCGGCGGGATCACCTCGGTCGGGCAGGCGGAGCTGAACTTCGAGACGATCGCCTCGCTCGAACCCGACCTCATCATCGGGGCCTACGCCTACCTCGAGCAGGCCGACTACGACAAGCTCTCCCAGATCGCGCCGACCATCGGCGACCTCGTCCCCGCGGGGCAGGCCGCGGGCTCGACGGCGGCCGCGAGCTGGCAGGAGGAGCTCGCCGCCATCGGGAAGGCGCTGGGCAAGGCCGACGAGGCGAGTTCACTGACCGACGAGGTCGAGGGCCACTTCCAGACCGCCGCCGACGCGCACCCCGAGTTCACGGGCAAGACCGTCAGCGTCGTGCTCTTCAACGAGGGCTACTACCCCCTCGACTCCACCGACCCCCGCGGGAACTTCTTCCTGCAGTTCGGTTTCGACGAGAACACCGCCGTGGACCCGAAGGGCCTCAGCGAGGAACAGGTCGCGTTGCTGGACACCGACGTGCTCGTGGTCCTCGGGCGCAGCGCGGCGGAGTTCGCGAGCAACCCGGCCGCCGCCGCCCTGGCCGTCGTGACTCAGGGCCGCACCGTCTACGTGCCGACCTTCGACAGCGACTTCGCCGGCGCCCTGGGCAGCTCCAGCCCGCTCTCGCTGCCGTACGCGATCGAGCAGGCCGTCCCGGCGCTCGCCGCTGCGGCCGACGGCGACCCCGGCACCGTTCCCGGCACGCTCTGAGCGCCGGCGGGGTCAGAGCGAACCCTGCACCCCGCCGAGCACCACCACCGAGAGGACGAACGCCCAGCCGCCCCGCAGCCGCCGGGAACTCGCGCGTTCCGTGGGGCGGCCCGGTAGCGGCCCGCTGAGCAGCAGGAACGCGGTCACGCCGAAGGGCAGGGAGAACAACCAGAACCACGCCCAGCGGGTCGCGCGCCAGGGCGGGGCGGCGTTGACCAGGACCACCAGCCCACCGAACCCCTGCACCAGGGTGAGGACGCCGACCCAGGTGGGGACCCCGAGACCCAGGACGGTCCACGTGGAGCCGAAGTGCCCGGGCACGGTCTCGACCGGAACGCTGCGGTCCCAGGACGCCACGAGGACCCCGACGTCCTGCGCGGTGCCCGTCCCGCCGCGGACCTGACGGTTCTCGGTGCGGTGGCGCTGCCGGCCCTCGCGCCAGGTGACCTACTGGGTGGCCGTCCCGTCGAGGGCGTCGGGCGGGAGGCCGCCGGTGACCTGCACGTCGCTCGCCCGGCCCGAGGTCACGGCCCGTTCGAGGTCCGTGACGGTGGAGTCCCGCACCCCCAGCAGCAGCGCCGCGAGCACGGTCACGGCCGTGAGCACCAGCAACGCCGCCCGGACCGCGGCCCAGCCCCGCCACGTCGCCCGGGCCCGGGGCGGGAACTCCGTCGGCGCGCTGATCACGACGCGAAGCTACCGTTCCGCGTTCGCCCGCAGACCCCGATCGAGGAACTCGACGAGCCAGTCGAAGCTCTCGTCGACGTCGGTGGCCATCTGGAAGCCGTCGGAGGCCTCCAGGGTGGCGAACCCGTGCAGCACGCTGCGCAGCATCCGCAGGGCGTGGACCTCGTCGGCGGGGTCGAGGCGGTAGCCGTGCAGCACGGCCGCCAGCGACGCGAGGGTCCGCTGCGCGGCGGCGACGAACGGGTCGTCCGGTCCGGTCGCGCGGACGCCGACGGTCGCGGCGTAGCGGCCGGGGTGGGCCTTCACGTAGCGCCGCAGCGCCTGCGCCGCACCGGCCAGCGCCTCGCCCCCGGCACGGCCCTGGGTGGCGTCGCGCAGCGCGTCGCCGACCTCGGTCGCGGCCAGGACCGCGATGCGGTGGGTGAGGTCGGCGAGGCCGTCGACGTGCTTGTAGAGCGAGGGGGTCTTCACGCCGAGCCGTTCGGCGACGACGCCCATGCTGAGCCGGGCGATGCCGATCTCGTCCGCGAGCGCGGCGCCGGCCTCGGTGACGGTGGCGGGGTCCAGCCCGGCTCTAGGCACGGGTGGCGTCCTGGGGGAGGGTCCGGGCGAGGAAGGGCAGGACGAGGGCGAGCAGTGCGTCGGGGGTCTGGGTGTGCGGGTAGTGCCCGGCGCCGTCGATGACGGCGAGTTCGCCGAGACCGGCGGGCAGGTCGGCGACGATCCGTTCTCCCTCGGCGCGGGGGTCGGCCCAGTCGGGGTCGAGACCACCCTCGACGACGAGGACGGGGCAGCGGACGTTGGCCAGCTGGGCGCCGGCGTCGACGGGGGAGGTCTTCGTCATGCCGCGCAGGGCGGCCATCCGCTCGGGCTGGGCCAGGGTGTCCTGGATGCGGGCGCGTTCGGCGTCCCAGTCCGCGGGCCGGGTGGGGAAGGCCAGGTCCAGGTAGGCCAGCCAGCCCTTGAGGCTGCCGGTGGTCATGACCTTCCCGAGCTGGAGGGTTCCCGCGCGGTGGTTCTTGTTGCGCAGCAGGCCGACGAGGTCGACGGACTGCTTACGGGTGAAGGGGGCGAGCTCGACGACGGCGGAGATCACGTCGGGTGCGGTGGCGGCGGCGATGGTCGCGGCGCCACCGCTGATCGACTGGCCGACGACGACGGCGGGGCCGCCGAGGTGGCGGACGAGGGCGACGAGGTCGCCGGCGATGTCGGTGCGGCTGTAGCTCGTCCAGGTCGCGCTGGAGTCGCCGCAACCGCGGAGGTCGACGTTGGCGACGCGGTAGCCGGCGGCGACCAGGGCCGGGGCCACGAAGCGGTAGGAGTGCCGGCTGTCGCCCATCCCGTGGGCGAGGACGACGAGCGGTCCCGCGCCGGTCAGGTCGTAGGCGATGGTGCCCTCGTCGGTGGTGAGGTGCTGGAGCATGTCGTCCTCCGGGCTAGTGGCTAATTGCGTTAGCTAAAAGCTAAGGCCATTAGCCGGAGTTGTCAACTAGCCTGGCGACGTGACCTCAGCGGACGAGTTCGGCTACCTCTTCGTCCACCACGTCGAGGACCCCGACGGGCACGGCGAGCAGGTGTTCTTCTCCCTCAGCGACGGCGACGACCCGAGGTTCTGGCGCCGGCTCAACGGGGGAGCGCCCGTCCTGCGACCGACGCTGGGCACCGGCGGCATCCGCGACCCCTTCCTCGTGCGGGGGGACGGGGAGTTCTTCGTCCTCGCCACCGACCTGCGGATCTACGGCGGCGACGACCGCGGCTGGGACGCCTGGACGCGCCACGGTGCGCGCAGCATCGTGGTGTGGCGCTCCGTCGACCTGCTCACCTGGTCGGACCCGTGGCTGCTCGAGGTCGCCCCGCCCGAGGCCGGGATGGCCTGGGCCCCGGAGGCGAGCTTCGACCCCGGCAGCGGGGAGTTCACGCTCGTCTGGTCCTCGGCCCTCTACGACACCACCGACGACGAGCACGCGGGCGACAGCTACAGCCGCGTCCTCACCGCCCGGACGCGGGACTTCCGCAGCGTCGAGGGGGTCGAGGTCCTCATCGACCGCGGGGTCGCGGTCATCGACACCACCGTCCACCGACTCCCCGGCGCCGTGCTCCGGGTGTCCAAGGACGACTCCCGGCTGCCGGGTTCGCGCAAGCTCTTCGCCGAGGTCGACACCGGTGACGGTTTCCGCGTCGTGGCCGAGCGGATCGCCGACGACCTCTACGCCGATGTCGAGGCCCCCGTGCTGGTGCACGACGCGCGGCGCGACCGGTGGTTCCTCTTCGTCGACCAGTTCTCGGTGCGCCCGCAGGGCTACCTGGTCCTCACCAGCGACGACCCGCTCCGGGGCGGGTGGTACCCGTTGCCGCCCGGGGAGTTCCACGTCCCCGCGAACACCAAGCACGGCGGGATCCTCCCGCTGCGGGCGGGAGAGTTCGAGCGGGTCGAGGCCCGGTTCGGCGCTCAGCTGCCCTGAACCGCTGCACCCGCGACGTGGTCGCCCAGGACGTCGCGGACGCTGGTCCACGCGTGCGGACCGTAGCGGTCGTTGTCGACGTGGCGCAGCTGCGCGTGACCGCTGAACATGCTGGCGAAGTACTGCATGCCCTGCCAGGCCGGGAAGGTCTCGTCGGGGTCGCGGGACAGTGATCTGGCGACCTTGCTCATGGCCGAGAGGGTTCCCGCCGTACCGGCCCACTGCAGCCGGAAGGGGGTTCCCGTCAATTCCGTCATCGTCCGGGCGACGTCCCGGGCGCAGACCCGCGAACCCGCGACCTCGAGGACGCGCGGGGTGTCCGGGTCCAGGACGGCGAGCGCGGTGAAGCGGGCGACGTCGTCCTTCGTCGTGAAGTCGAGCACCTGGTCGGGCGAGGACCAGAACAGGACCCGACGGCGGCCGAAGAGGATCATCGGCGCCTCACCCGTGAGCAGGTCGGTGAACATCCCGTTGAGGATCGACGTCGCGCGGACCGGTGCGGCGTCGACGTCGGCGGCGAACTCCCGACGGAGTTCGAAGTTGCGGTTGCTGCCCGGGGCGATGCTGCGGTAGTCGGCGGAGTAGTCCGAGGGGACGAACCGCGCGACGCCGGCCGCGACCGTGGCCGCGAGGAGGGCGCGCTGGGCGTCCACGATCACGGGACGGGTGCCGCTGACCGCGGAGACGACCACGTCGACCCCCGCGGCGGCCGTGGTCAGGGCGGCGTGGTCGGAGTAGTCGGCGGTGACCACCTCGACGCGGGGTTCGGCACCGAACAGCGTGGTGGCCGTCGTGCTGCCGGGGCGGGTCAGGACCCGCAGCCGGAGGTCGTGCTGCAGGAGTTCGCGGGCGATGCGGTGGCCGAGGTCGCCGGTGGCGCCGGCGACGAGGACGGTGGTGGTCACGGGGTTCGTCTCACTTCTTCTCGGGAGCAGTGGTCGGTCGACGTGATCGACCGGGGACGGCCAGGGGGACGTCGGGAACGGCCGGCGTGCCGGGCGCGACGTCGACGGCCGTGAGGGCGACCCGGGCCAGGAGGTGTCGCAGCCGGGTCCGTTCGGCCTCGCTGAGGTGCCGCATCAGGTCCGCCTCCGCCGCGCGCAGGGCGGTGCGGGCCGCGGCCAGCGCCGTCCGGCCCGCCGGTGTCGGGTGCACCTGGCGGACGCGCCGGTCGGCGGGGTCCGGGCGCCGTTCGACGAGCGCTGCCGCTTCGAGCGCGTCGACGACGTAGGTCATCTGCGTCTTGTCGATGCCGAGGCGGTGGGCCAGCGCGAGCTGCGAGGAGGGTTCCTCGGTGGTGATCGCCACGAGCACCTGGTAGCCCCGGGGCCCGGCCGGCAGGTCGGCGACCGCGGTCGTCCCGGCGCGGGAGAAACCCTGCTGCACCGCGGCCAGCCCCCAGCCCAGTTCGGTCTCGATCCCGCCGGCGTCCCAGTCGATCTCGGGCAGGGGATCCACCGTCCTCGCAGAACTCGTCACCCCAGAACTGTACGCCGAATAGAACGTCATGTGCAAAGATCGTCTTTTAGAAAGACGATCCGACCCACCTCGGGTCCACGAACGCACGGGAGACCCGCCATGACCACGACCACGACCACGACCCAGACCGAGACCCAGACCGACGCCGTCCTCCCCTTCACCCTCGACGTCGCCCAGGCCGACCTCGACGACCTCCAGCGTCGCCTCGTGAACACCCGGTGGCCCGAGCGGGAGACGGTCGGCGACACCTCGCAGGGGCCCCGGCTGGAGAAGGTCCAGGCGCTCGTCCGGCACTGGAGCACCGACTACGACTGGCGCCGGACCGAGGCGCTGCTCAACGGCTGGGGGCAGTTCACGACCAGCGTCGACGGCCTCGACGTCCACTTCCTGCACGTCCGCTCCGCCGTTCCCGGGGCACGCCCGTTGCTCCTCACCCACGGCTGGCCGGGCTCCGTCCTGGAGTTCCGGCACGCCATCGGCCCCCTGACCGACCCCGAGGCGCACGGGGGGCGGGTCGAGGACGCCTTCCACCTGGTGATCCCCAGCCTGCCCGGGTTCGGCTTCTCCGGGAAACCCACCACGACCGGCTGGACCCTCGCCCGGACCGCGAAGGCCTGGGCCGTCCTGATGGAGCGTCTCGGGTACCCGAGGTGGTTCGCCCAGGGAGGCGACCTCGGCGCCTCCGTCACCGCCGAACTCGCCGCCCTCGAGGCCACCGCCACCATCGGCCTCGCCGGCGTCCACCTCACCATGGCCCTGTTCACGCCCACCGACGAGGAGGTCCGCGCGGCGACCCCCGAGGAACGGACGATGCTGGCGGAGTCCGGCTACTACTGGCAGGTGCTGTCGGCGTACTCGCAGGAGATGTCGACCCGACCCCAGACCATCGGGTACTCCCTGACCGACTCCCCGGTCGGACTGGCGTCGTGGATCTACGCGATGTTCCAGGACGTCGGAGGTTCCCACGCCGAGCACGGGAACGCCGAGGCGATCTTCACCCTCGACGAGATGATCGACGACATCATGCTCTACTGGCTCCCCAATGCCGCCGCCTCCGCCGCCCGCACGTACTGGGAGGCCGCCAGGACCGGCTGGGCCACCCCCGGCACCCTCGAGGACCCCCTGACCGTCCCGGTCGGGCTCAGCGTCATGCGGGCGAGTACGTCCGGCGGTCCCGGCGGTGGGCCGAACGTCGCTACCCCAACCTCGTCCACTTCGGTGAGGTCGCCCGCGGTGGCCACTTCGCACTCATGGAACAGCCGGAACTCCTCGTCGAGGAGATCCGGACGACGTTCCGTCACCTCTGACGGTCCGACCCGTTCCTCGGCACGAGGTGGACCCCGCCCAACGTGCAGCGGACGGAACCCCCGGCGAGTTCCAGGGTGGGGACGGGGACCGGCAGCAACCGCACGTGGTTCTCCACGACCGCGCGGACCCCGTCCGGGAGAGCCCGTTCGGCGCGTTCGGAGAGGGCGAGCAGACGTTGCGAACCCTCGAGTTCCAGGCAGTTCCCGGCGAAGTTCCGGATCGCGTCCCGGGGCAGGTCGACGACCTCGCGGCCGGAACCCTCGAGGGCGGCGACCAGTCGGCGGCGCTGGCCCGCGTCGGTCAGGAGACCGGTACCGACGAGCGCGACGTCGGTCCCCACCGACATCAGCACGTTCGTGTGGTAGACGGGAACCCCGTCGTCCTCGGCGTCGACGACCACGGGCTCGAACTCCAGTTCCCGGCAGAAACGCTGCAGGAGAGCCGGGTCGGTGCGGCGGGAACGGCACACGAACGCGGTGCGCGAACGGTGGTCCAAGACCATTGCCCCCGTCCCCTCCAGGGCCGTCCCGGGGGTGACCCCCGCGCCCAGGTCGAGGGTCCGGGTGACGACGTAGTCGCGGGCGAGGAGTTCCAGGACGTCGGCACGACGTTCTCCCCGTCGGTTCTCGGCGTGCATCGGGTAGACCACGACCGTGCCGTCGGGGTGGGTGGAGAACCAGTTGTTGCAGAAGACGCTGTCCGGGGTGGTGCGCCCGGTGTCCTCGACGAGGTGCACCCGGACCCCGTGCGCCTCCAGGGTGGCCGCCAGGGCGGTGACCTCGGCGTGGGCCGGGCCCGCGGTGTCCCCTCCCCGCGAGGGCCGCTGGAAGCTGTTGTCCGCGACCGTCTCCGGGTTCGGACGGAAGTGGTGCGGCCGCACCAGCACCACCGCGGCCGGGGCCTGGGCGGTCCCGGCGGACGTGGGCGTGTCGAGGGTGGCGGTCACCCCACGACGGTAGGCAGCGGCGGTGCGCGCGGACCAGCGGCGAGCTGCACCGTTCGTGGCCCTACGGTACGCGGAGCGCGCAGTTGCGATCGACGATGTGCGGGGTCAGGCCAGCGGACCGCTCGCCGAGACCAGGGCGAGCGCCTCCTGCACCTGACGGCGCGCCGCCTCGGGCAGCGGCAGCAGGGGCCGGGGCGGGGTGGCGGCGGGGACGTACCCGAGCACCTCGACCACCGCCGAGACGACCCGCAGTCCGCCGTGCCCGGCGAAGAGGTCCCACAGCGGCAGCAACTGGTCGGAGAGTTCCCGTGCGCGGCGACCGTCGCCGGCGGCGAGGGCGTCCACGACCGCGCGGCAGCGACCGGGGAGGGCCCCCGCCAGCATCGAGTACCAGAGGTCGCAGCCGGCCCCCAGGCCGGTCACGGCGTGCACGTCGCCGGAGACGCCGACGGTGACCCCGGCGGGCAGGACCGCCCGCAGCCGGGCGACCCGCTCGGCGGCCTGGGTGGGATCGCCCGGGACGCCGGGGATCTTCACCGACACCACGTGCGGCAACGCGGCGACCCGGCCCAGCAGTTCGTCGGTGAAGCGCACCCGCGTCGTCGTCGGGTTGTCGTAGACGCACAACGGGACCGACAGTTCCCGGGTCACGTCCTCGTACAACGCGAAGACCTCGTCGTCGGTCAGCGGCTGGTAGCTCAACGGCGCCAGCAGGACGCCCGCCGCCCCCGCGGCCTGCGCGTCCTCGACGTGCTCCAGCACCTCGCGCGTCGACAGCGCCCCGACACCCACGAGCACCGGGACCGTGCCCGCGGCCTCGACGCTGAGTTCCGCGACCCGCCGGCGGTCGGCCCGGCTCAGGTAGGGGTAGCCGCCGGTGGAACCGAGGGCGCCGATGGAGTCAGCGCCACCCCGGGCTGCCCTGCTCACCAGGGTGTGGACGCCCCGCGCGTCGACGCGGCCGTCGTCCAGCGGCGTGACGGGGAACGCGCTCAGCGGCCCGAACACGTCAGGAGATCCGTCCGTCGGAGGTGACCGTGCGCTGGATCCGCGTCACCATCTGCGTCATCGTTGCGCCTGCCCCGTCGTGCGTGGTGGTCGTGACGGCCCTCGTCGCGGGACCCCGGTGATCGTAGCCTCGTGATCACCACCCGGACCCGGTGTCGCACAGGACGCGTGGTCGTGAAGAATGGACGGGCACGTGCAGCCCGGGGCGTGCCGACGAGGTGTGGCGGGACGACCAGCCGGCAGGACGCCGGCTTCGTGGAGGACTGGCGTGGACGTACGCGCCGATGCGGTCGCCGCGGCGGTCAACGACATCGCCCAGGTGCTCGCCGATCACGGCGAGGCGCTGGACCTCGCCCACCGCCTCGTGCACCACTGCGCCCGGCTGCTCTCGGCCAGCTCGGTCGGTCTGATGGTCGAGGACAACGCCGGCCGCCTGCAGCTGCTGGCGGCCACCTCCGACGACGCCCACGGCGTGGAACTCGTCCAGCTGCAGACGGGGCAGGGCCCCTGCCTGGACGCGTACCGCACGGGGCAGGTCGTCTCCGTCCCCACCTCGGCCGAGCTGGGCGCACGCTGGCCCGAGTTCGCCCGCAGCGCCCGCGCGGCCGGGGTGACGGCCATCCACAGCGTTCCCGTGGAGAGCGGGGGACGGACGATGGGGGCCCTGAACCTGTTCCGCGACCACGAGGGTCCCTACTCGCCGGTGGAGTTCGACGTCGCCCACGCGATGGCGTCGTTCGGGGCGATCGGCATCCTCCAGCTCGAGCACGTCGCCGAAGGCGCGCGGGTGCGGGCCCAGCTGCAGGAGGCCCTCGACAGCCGGATCGTGCTGGAACAGGCCAAGGGTGCGCTCGCGGAGCGCTACCGCTGCCACCCCGACGAGGCGTTCCAGCGGCTGCGGGCCCGGGCCCGGGCCGAGCGACGGCGACTGCGCGACGTCGCCCAGGAGATCGTCGACGACCTGGACCCGGTGGACGGTGCCCTCCGACGCGCCGGGCAGGCCTGACGGGGTTACGTTCCTGCAGGTCGCAGAGCCTCCGCGGCCGGAGATCCGGAGGTTGCCGCCCGTGCCCATCCAGCAGGCCCTCGCCGTGGCGAGCAGTTCCTCGGCGACCGTGCCGCTCCCCGGATCCGGCGACACGTTGCGCCGCTGGCGGTTCCTCGCCGCGTCGGCCGCGGAGGACCTCACGACGGCCCGGATCCTCGAGGCCCACCTCGACGCGGTCGCCATCCTGGCCGAAGCCGGGCAGACCCTTCCCCCGGGAAGCACCTGGGGGGTCTTCGCCGCCGAGTCGGGCACCGTCCGGCTGGACGCCCGCACCGCGTCGGGACGGTGGGTCCTGGAGGGCACCAAACCCTGGTGCTCGCTCGCCGGCGACCTCTCCCACGCCCTCGTCACCGCTCACACGCCGTCCGGTCGCCGGCTGTTCGCCGTCGACCTCGCAGCGGGCCGGGAGAGCGGGGCCGTCGAGGTCGAGGCCGGCGCCTGGCACAGCCGGGGGCTCGTCGAGGTCCCCAGCGGACCCGTGCACCTGCACCGCGCCCCCGCCGAGCCCGTCGGTGAGGCCGGCTGGTACCTGCGGCGACCGGGTTTCGCCCACGGCGGCATCGGGGTCGCGGCCTGCTGGTTCGGGGGTGCCGTGGGCGTCGCCCGCGCCCTGCGGCACGGAACCCGGGACGACCAGCTCGCCCGGTACCACCGCGGGACCGTCGACCTGCGGCTGCGGACCGCCCGGCTGGCGCTGGAGGCGGCCGCCGTGGCCGTCGACGCCGGAGCGGCCACCGGACGGGCCGGCGAGGTGCTGGCCGCGCAGACCCGCGCGATCGTCGCGGAAGCGGCCGAGGACGTCCTGCGGATCGTGGGTCACGCCCTCGGGCCCGCGCCGCTGACCTTCGACGCCGCGCACGCGGCCCGGGTCGCCGACCTCACCGTGTACCTGCGCCAGGACCACGCCGAACGCGACGTCGCCGCCCTCGGCGAGATGCTCGAGGAACCCGGCGAGGAACCCGGCGAGACAGCCGCCCAGGAGACCGAGGAGGGGACGGCATGGCCGTCGTGAACGAGGAACCCGTCGAGTTCACCCACGACGGGGACGGGACACCCGAAGCGGACTGGCTGGCCTGGCCCGGCCTGCGCGACCTCCCGCGGTTGTCCTGGGACGGTGTCGCGCACGTGCTCGTCGTCGCCGCCCACCCCGACGACGAGACCCTCGGCGCCGGTGGGCTCCTCGCCACCGCCGCCGCCCGCGGCCTGCCGCTGGACGTCCTGGTCCTCACCGACGGCGAGGCGTCGCACCCCGCGTCGTCCACCACGACCCCCGACCGCCTCGCCGAGGTCCGTGCCGTGGAGGTCGCTCGCGCCGTCTCCCTGACCGCGCCGGACGCCCGGGTGCACCGGGCGCAGATCCCCGACGGGACCCTGACGGCCGCCCCCGCTCGCGTGCGCGACGCGGTGCAGCACCTGCTCCGGCCCGGGACCCTGCTGATCAGCCCGTGGTCCGGGGACGCCCACCCCGACCACGACACCGCCGGCCTGGTCTGCGCGGAACTGGCCGTCACCGCCGGGGTCCGCTGCCTGCAGTACCCGGTGTGGGCGTGGCACTGGGCGCACCCCGGTGACCACCGGATCCCCTGGACGGCAGGGGTCCGCCTCGACCTCGACCCCGTCGCCCGCGGGCGGAAGAGCGCCGCCCTCGCCGAGCACGTCTCCCAGACGCGACCGTTGTCCGAACTCCCGGGGGACGAGGTCCTGCTGCCGCCCGCCGTCCAGCAGCACTTCGACCGGGACGTCGAGGTCTTCCTGGTCCCCGACGGGCAGGAACTCACCGGGAGCCTCGGCGTGGAGTTCTTCGACGGCTTCTACACCGAGAACGGCGACGACCCCTGGGGTTTCGAGGACCGCTGGTACGAGCAGCGCAAACGTGCCCTCACCGCCGCGGTGCTGCCCCGGCCGAGGTTCGCGTCCGCCCTGGAGATCGGCTGCAGCGCCGGGGTCTTCACCGTCGACCTCGCCGCCCGGTGCGACCGGCTCCTGGCCCTCGACATCGCTGCGTCCGCCGTCCGGCAGGCCCGGGACCGCGTCACCGCCGCGGGTTTCGGTGACACCGTCGAGACCAGGGTGGCCCGGGTCCCGCAGGAGTTCCCCGCCGGTGAGTTCGACCTCGTCGTCCTGTCCGAGGTCGCCTACTACTGCGGACCGGCCGACCTCGCCGACCTCCTCGCCCGGGCCACGGCCGCGTTGAGCGCGGACGGGGTGCTCGTCGCCTGCCACTGGCGACACCTCGTCCAGGGTTACCCGCTGACCGGCGACGAGGTCCACCGCGTGCTGCGCGCCACCCCGGAACTCACCGTCCTCGCCCACCACGAGGAGGAGGACTTCCTGCTCGACGTCCTCGTCCGACCCCCCGCCACCTCCGTCGCCCGGGCCGGTGGACTGACCCCGTGACCGCCCTCGAGCGGATGGTCGTCGTCGTGCCGGCCCGCGACGAGGAGACGACGATCGCCGCCGCCGTCACCTCGGTCCTCGTCGCGGCCGGCCGTCTCGGGATCCCCGTCGACCTCGTCGTCGTGGCCGACCTCTGCCGCGACGCGACCGCCGAGAACGCGGCCGCCGCAGGCGCTCACGTGATCCGCTCCCGGGCCGGCAACGTCGGTGCGGCCCGGGCCGCGGGGGTCGACGAGGCGCTCGCGGGCCTCTCGGCCGGGGAACTCCGTTCGACCTGGATCGCCTGCACCGACGCGGACTCCGTCGTGCCCGGGCAGTGGTTGCCGCACCATCGGCGTGCGGCCGACGCGGGGATCGACCTGCTGCTCGGAACCGTCCGACTCGCAGGGCCCGCCACGCTCCACACCGAGTGGCGGAGACGGTACGCCGCAGGCACCTGCGCCGCGGGCCACCGCCACGTGCACGGCGCGAACCTCGGCGTGCGTGCCTCGACGTACCGGGCCGCCGGTGGGTTCCCGTCCCGGCCGGCGCACGAGGACCGGGAGTTCGTCGACCGGGTCCGCGCGTTGCCGGGCGCGAGCGTCCTGAGTTCCACCGCGCACCCCGTCCTCACCAGTGACCGGCTCCTGGGACGGACCCCCGCCGGTGTCGCCCACGACCTCAGCGCCTGACGCCGCTCACGGGGTGGGGACCAGGGCCCCGTCACCCCTCGGCGACCGCGAGGGACGACACCGCGCCCGCCACGATCCCGGCGAGGGTCGTAGCGAGCGCGGTCCGCAGCGCGAGACCGAGGTGCGGGTGGTGCAGCAGGCGTCAGGGTTCGAGGACGACCTTGATGCACCCGTCGCGCTTGGTCTGGAACATCTCGTACGCGTCCGGGGCGTCCTCGAGCGGGACCCGGTGGGTCGTGAGGTCGTCGATGCCGAGCGGGTCGGTCGGATCCTCGACGATGGGCAGCAGGTCCTCGATCCAGCTCTTCACGTTGCACTGGCCCATGCGGAACTGCAGCTGCTTGTCGAACATCGTCATCATCGGCATGGGGTCCGCCTCACCGCCGTAGACGCCCGACAACGAGACGGTCCCGCCGCGACGGACGGCGTCGACGGCCGTCCGCACGGCCCACAACCGGTCGATCCCGCCGGTCTCCATGACCTTCTGGGCGAGCTTGTCCGGCAGCAGCCCGACGGCGGTCTGGGCCGCCTTGGCCACGGCGCCCTCCGCGCCCCCGTGGGCCTCCATGCCGACGGCGTCGAGGACGGCGTCCGGGCCGCGCCCGTCGGTGCGTTCGCGCAGCTGCGTGGCGACGTCGGAACCACTGCCGTCGGTGAGGTCGATGGCCGTCACCCCGTTGCGGTGGGCCATCTGGCGTCGTTCCTCGACCGGGTCGACGGCGATGACGTCGTAACCGAGGTGCCGGCCGATGCGGGCCGCGAACTGACCGACCGGCCCCAGACCCAGGACGGCGAGGGTGCCACCCTCGGGGACGTCGGCGTACTGCACCCCTTGCCAGGCGGTGGGGAGGATGTCGGAGAGGAACAGGTACCGCTCGTCCGCGAGCCCGTTGTCGCCCTCCCGGCCGACCTTGATCGGGCCGAAGTCGGCGTGCGGGACGCGCAGGTACTGCGCCTGGCCGCCGGGGACGGAGCCGTAGAGGGAGCTGAACCCGAAGAGGGCCGCCCCGGAGCCCTTCTCCCGCACCTGGGTGGTCTCGCACTGCGACATCAGCCCGCGGTCGCACATGAAGCAGTGCCCGCAGGAGATGTTGAACGGGATCACGACCCGGTCGCCCGGGCTCAGGTTCGTGACGGCGGACCCCACCGCTTCGACGATGCCCATCGGTTCGTGCCCCAGGACGTCGCCCTTGGCCATGTAGGGGGCCAGGACCTCGTAGAGGTGCAGGTCGGAGCCGCAGATCGCCGTCGAGGTGATCCGCACGACCGCGTCCGTCGGGTCGACGACCTGCGGGTCCGGGACGTCCTCGACGCTGACCGACCGCTTTCCCTGCCACGTCAGTGCTCGCACGCTGTTCTCCTGTCGTCTCGGTGGTGTTCTCGAAATCAGAGGGGCGGTCCGACGACGCGCGCCAGGACGCGCCCCGCCTCCACCCGGGTCTCGACGACCGGCTGCGGAGCGCTGGCCGGGCCGTCGAGCACCTCACCGTCCGCGAAGCGGAACTCGCTCGCGTGCCAGGGGCAGGTGATGGTCGTCGCAGAACCCGTTCCCTTGACCTCGCCGTCGTGCAGCGGGGCGCCGAGGTGGGTGCAGGTGTCGGTGAGGGCCATGACGGAACCGCCCCGGCGCAGGACGCACAACGGCGCGTCGCCGATCCAGCGCTGTTCCGGGCGACCCTCCGCCAGGTCGTCGAGCGTCCCGATGTCGGAGAACTCCTGCCCGTCGCCGGCCAGGTGGACCAGGTGCTCGGCGTGGTTCATCCCCGCCGCCCAGCGGTAGGCCAGGTGGCCGCCCAGGGCTCCGGCCGCCCCGGCGGCCAGGGTTCCGGCGGTCCGCAGCAGCCGGGCCCGTCGCCCGGCGAACAACGACGCCGTCCACAACGTGGCCGCGACCGCGTTGCCCGCCGCGTGCACGATCGCGGTGCGCTGCTGGTCGGGGTGCAGGTCGACGTAGTCGGCCCACCCGGCGATCGCGGTCGGGGCGACGGTGGCGACGCTCGCGGCGGCGAGCAGTCGCGCGGGGGCGCCCAGAGCCTGCCCTCCCGGGAGCAGCACCGCAGCGGCGTCGAGGACGAACGCCGAGACGGAGGTGCCCACGGGGACCATCGCCATCGCCGGGTGGACGGCGTGACCGGCGGGGCGGCCGTGCAGCAGTCCCCGCACGCGGCCACCGGGCAGCACGCGGTCGGCGACGTCCTTGGCCCGTGCGGCCACCGGGTCGAGGGCCGTCCACCGCGAGGGGGCGTCGAACAGGGAACGCATCAGGGGCATGCGACGGTCCTACGCCTTCCGCCCGGGTTCCGCGCGGTGGAACGGCGAACGTTTCGCGGGACCCGCACGGGGTAGCGAAACCCCATGACCACCTCCCCCGCCCCACCGGGTCGGCGGGCGGCCGCGACGCAGCGGCGTCCCGGACCCGACCTCCTGCTGACCCTCGTGACGCGGGGTTTCGACGGGTTGCCGCGGCTGTCCGGGGCGCCGCTGCCGACCCGTCTGATGGGCCGTCGCGCGCTGCTGCTGCGCGGCCCGCAGGGGGTGCGCACCTTCTACGACTCCTCGCGCACGGCCCGATCGGGGGCGGTTCCCGGCGTCCTGAGCAACGTGCTCTTCGGGCGCGGCGCCGTGCACGGTCTCGACGACGCGGAGCACCGGGTGCGCAAGGAGCTGTTCACCAGCGTCCTGGCCCCGGAGAACGTGCAGTCGTTGCTGACCGAGTCGGGCGCGCAGTGGCGCCGGACGGTGCTGGGGTGGCAGCGCGGTCGCGGCCGGTTCGTGCTGTTCGAGGAGGCCGTGCACGTCCTGGGCCGCTCGGTGCTGCGCTGGTCGGGGGTCTCCGACGGCGAGGACGAGCAGCGGGACACCCGACGCGCGCACGACCTCATGCTGATCGTCGACGGTTTCGGCTCCGCGGGACGGCGCTTCCTCCGGGCCCGCGCCGCCCGGTCCCGCTGCGAGCGGTGGGCCCGGGACGCGGTGCGGCAGGCGCGTGCGGGAGGTGCGGCCGGGAGTTCCGCGCTGGGGGCGATCGCGCACCACCGCGACACCCACGGCGACCTGCTCGACGAGCGGACGGCGGCCGTGGAGCTCCTCAACGTGCTGCGCCCCACCGTGGCCGTCGCCTGGCTGGTCTGCCAGGCCGCGGTGGCGCTGCACGAGAACCCGGACTGGCGCGACATCGTCCTGGCCGCGGACGCGGCCGGGGACCGCGGGGGAGCCGAGGAGCTCGCCGTGGCCGTCGCGCACGAGGTGCGCCGGCGCTACCCCTTCGTCCCGGCGCTGGCCGCGCGCGTGCGCCGGGACGGCGAGGTGGACGGGCAGCGACTGCGCCGCGGCGACCGGCTGGTCATCGACGTCGTGGGGACCCACCGGGACCCCGCCGAGTGGCCGCGCCCCGAGGCCTTCGACCCCGACCGCTTCCTCGGTCAGGGGATGTGTCCGGTCTCGCACGCGTTCCTGCCCCAGGGGGCCGGCGACGCCCGGACCGGGCACCGCTGTCCCGGCGAACCCGCGACGGTCCGCCTGCTGGCCCAGGCCGTCCGGGTGCTGGCCTCGGTGGAGCACCGCCTCCCCGCGCAGGACCTGCGGATGGCGCCCCGACCGGTCCCCTCCCGCCCCGCCAGCGGGTACCTGCTCACCGACGTCCGGTTGCCGGACGAGGACACGATGGGAGGTTGGTGACATGCGCATCGCCATCACCGGAGCCACCGGCAACGTCGGGACCGCCCTGTTGCGTCGTCTCGCCGCCGAGGACGTCGAGGTCGTCGGGATCTGCCGCCGCCTCCCCGAACCCGTCGGGCCCTACTCCGGGGTGCGGTGGGAGAGCCTCGACGTCGCCGGACCCGGTGCGCTGGAACGGCTCACCGACGTCTTCGCCGGCGTCGACGCCGTGGTGCACACGGCGTGGCTGATCCAGCCGGCCCGGGACCCGCAGGAGATGACCAGGGTCAACGTCACGGGGAGCCGGCAGGTCGTGCACGCCGCTCTCCGGGCCGGGGTCCCGCACCTGGTGCACCTCTCCTCGGTCGGGGCCTACGCCACCCACCCCGTCGACGACGCTCCCGTGCAGGAGTCCTGGCCCGCGACGGGGATCCCGCCCTCGCAGTACTCCCGCGAGAAGGCCTTCGTGGAGACCCAGCTGGACGACGTGGAACGGGAGCACCCGGAGCTCCTCGTGACCCGGATCCGGCCCGCCCTGGTGTTCCAGCGCGACGCGGGCAGCGAGATCGCGCGCTACTTCGCCGGGGCGCTGGCACCCACCCGCGCCCTGCGGAGGGTGCCGCTCCCGGCGCTGCCGCTGCCGCGGGGCCTGCGCTTCCAGGTCGTGCACGCCGACGACCTCGCCGACGCCATCGCGCGGGTGCTGCAACGGGCTCCCGGCGGTGCCTTCAACGTGGCCGACGATCCCGTGCTCGACGGGACCGACCTGGCGCACGCCCTCCAGGCGGGACGCGCCCTCCCCGTGAACCGGAAGCTGGTCCGGGCCGCGGCCGACCTCACCTACCGGGCGCACGTGCACCCCGTGCAACCGGGCTGGCTCGACCTCGGGTACGGCGTTCCCGTCATGGACACGTCACGCGCCCGGGAGGTCCTGGACTGGAGACCGGCTCACGCCGCCCGGGACGTGCTGACGGAACTGCTGGAGGGGATGCGGGACCACGCCGGTGCGCCCACCGGGCCGTTGCGCCGGCGGTCGGTCGCGCCCACCTCGCGCACGGGGACCTGATCGTCGAGGAGGCCGCGCAGCCGCCGGAGCAGGTCGCGCAGCAGCCGGGAGACCTGCATCTGGCTCACCCCGAGCACGGTGGCGATCTCCGACTGGGTGGCCTCCTCGTAGAAGCGCAGGTGCAGGATCCGGCGCTCCCGGTCGTCGAGGTCGGAGGTGATGCGGCGCAACGAGAGCAGGTCGTCGATCGTGGCGGTGTCGTCGGTCTCGTCGCGCACGAGGTCGGCCAGCGACGTGTCGTCCGCCTCCCAGGACGCGTCGAGGGAGACGGCCGAGTAGCCGTTCGAGGCCTGCCGTGCGGCCTGGACCTCCGTCACCGTGCACTCGAGCCGCTGCGCGAGGGTCTCGTCCGGGGCGGCGTCCTCGGCCAGGAGGCGCAGCCGCAGCTCCTGCAGGCTGCGCGGCGGACGGACGATCCAGCCGTGGTCGCGGAAGTGGCGGCGGATCTCCCCGGTGATCGTGGGGGTCGCGTACGAGGCGAAGCGGAACCCGGCACCGGGGTCGAAGCGCCGGGCGGCCTTGACGAGCGCGAGACAGGCGACCTGCACGAGGTCGTCCAGGGGTTCCCCGCGGTCGCGGTACTGCGAGGCCAGCGACCGGGCGAGGGGCAGGTGCGCGAGCACGAGGTCGTCGACCGTGCGCTCGTCCAGCACGGTCGTACGGGTCGGGGTGGACGTCACCTTGCAGCCTCCTGAGCCGTCTTCACGGTGGTCAGGGCGGACTGCTACACCCGGTGCAGCACACTCCAGCACCCACCGCGAGCGTCGGCAACCGGAGGGTCAGCGGGAGTAGTTCCGGGACCGGGAGGTGCGCTGGGAGTCCTCCAGCGCCAGGAACCGGGCCTCGGCCCGCGGAGGCAGGACCTTCCGCTCCCGGACGAGCCACGGCAGACCGGCGACGGCGTCGAGGACCCCGAGGACGCTGGTGCGGTCCCTCGGGAGCGTCGACAGGAGGTCCCGGGTCCGTCGGGCCGCGGCGGGCAGGGGCCGGCGCAACCAGGTGAACCACAGGGTGTTCCGGATGCCGTTGCGGCGACGCCGGGTCGACTCGCGCAGTTGCGAGGCCTGGTGGTGGATCTGCAGGTCCTCGACGAAGCAGAGTTCCCAGCCCGCGGCGGCGAGGTCGGCGGCCAGCAGTTCCTCCTCCCCGCCCAGCCACAACCGGCGGGAGAACCCGCCGACCTCCAGGAACGCCGAGCGGCGCACCACCGACGCACCGGCGAGGAAACTCCCCAGCGCGGGGCCGGGCAGGCCGGGTGCGCCCTGCACGGGGGAGTCGCGCAGTTCGGCGACGATGTCGTCCTCGACCGCGCCGGGTTCGACGAGGATCCGGGCCGTGAGGACCGCGATGCGCCCGTCGGCGTCGAGCAGGTCCGCCGCCAGTTCCAGGGAACCCGGGTCCCACCACGTGTCGTCGTCGCAGAACGCCACGTAGGGCGTGGTGGCCGTCGCCACACCGGTGTTGCGCGCGACGGCACCCTGGTTCTCGGGCAGCACGATGACGTCGAGCCGGTCACCGCCGACCGAACCCCGCGGGTGGTGCTCGCGCAGGGCCGCGGCGGTGCCGTCGGTCGACCCGTTGTCGAGCACGAGCACCCGGGGTCGTTCCGGGAGTTCCAGCAGACGACGCACGGCCAGCAGCGCCTCCTCGCGCCGCTGCCAGGTGATGAGGACGACGGTCACCCGGTCGTGGACCGGGCCGGCGGGGATCTCAGCCACGGCCCAGGACCTCCAGCCGGTGCTCCACCGCCGGGGAGGTCCCGCGCCGTTCCCGCAGCGCCGACGGGATCCGGGGCAGGGCGGCCAGCGCACCGCGACGGGCCTCGCCCTCCCGGCGCAGGGCGCCGGCCGTCGAACGGGCCGCGACGGCGAGCGGTCGACGCATCCACGCGGTGAGCAGCGCGTTGCGCTGCAGCAGTTCCCGGCGTTCCGCCGCGGAACCCCGACGGGGCGAGGGGTGGTGGTGGGCGACGACGTCGTCGACGTAGGCCAGTCCCCAGCCGGCGGCCACGAGGTCGTAGGTCACCCGTTCCTCCTCGCCCCCGAAGTGCACGACGCGGTCGAACCCCCCGACGCCGAGGAACGCCTCGCGCCGGACGACGGTGGCGCAGGCGACGAAACCCAGGACGTCGGGACCCGGCAGGTCGGCGCTGCGGCCCCACGGCGCGGAGGCCATGTCCGCGCACACCGGATCGAGGAACTCCTGCGGCCCGACCAGCGTCCGGGCGGCCAGCAGGGCCAGCCGCGGGTGGGCGTCGAACACCTCGCCCGCCCGCTGCAGGGCGCCGGGCGCCCACCACGAGTCGTCGTCCGCGAACGCCACCAGCCCGGTGCGCGCGGCCGACGCCCCGAGGTTGCGGGCCGTGGCCCCGAGGTTCCCGCCGGGTCGCACGAGCCGCAACTCACCCTCCCCGGCCTCGCGGCGACGACGGGCCTCCTGGGCGATCACCTCGAGGCTGTCGTCGGTGGACCCGTTGTCGACCACCACGACCGGGACCTCGTGCCGGGGCAGCGTGCGGCGGAGGTCGTCGGCGCGGTCGCGGGTGGCGACGACCACCGTGACGTCAGGGGCTCCCGGGGCGCTGGCCATGAGGACGACGCTACCGACGCGCGGAACGTCCCGCCCGGTGGTTGCATCGGTTCCGTGTCTGAACTCCCCTACCGCCGTGCCGTCGTCACGGGTGGCGCCGGGTTCCTCGGCAGCCACCTCTGCGAAGCCCTGCTCGAGGCCGGGGTCGAGGTCGTGTGCCTCGACAACTTCCTCACCGGGACACCGGTCAACGTCGCCCACCTCATGGAGCACCCGGGTTTCCACCTGCGCCGGTGCGACATCACCGAGTTCGTGCACGTCCCGGGACCGGTGGACCTCGTGCTGCACTTCGCCTCACCCGCCTCGCCGGTCGACTACCTGAAACTCCCGCTGGAGACCCTCAAGGTCGGCTCGACCGGGACCTGGCACGCGCTCGGGCTGGCGAAGGAGAAGCGCGCGAGGTTCGTGCTGGCCTCGACGTCCGAGACGTACGGGGACCCGCAGGTCCACCCGCAGCCCGAGACCTACTGGGGCCACGTGAACCCCGTCGGCCCCCGTGGCGTGTACGACGAGTCCAAGCGCTACGCCGAGGCGCTGACCACGGCCTACCGCACGACCCACGGCGTGGACACCGCCATCGTGCGCATCTTCAACACCTACGGACCGCGCATGCGGGCCGCCGACGGCCGGGCCATCCCGACCTTCATCCGGCAGGCGCTGGCGGGTGAACCCGTCACGGTCGCCGGGGACGGTGAGCAGACCCGATCGATCTGCTACGTCTCCGACCTCGTCGCCGGCATCCTCGCCCTGGCCGCGAGCGGGCACCCGGGGCCGATGAACATCGGCAACCCGGAGGAGCTCAGCGTGCGGGCCATCGCCGAGGACGTCATCGCGGGCGCAGGGTCGAGCTCCCGCATCGCCTTCGTCGGCCGTCCGGTCGACGACCCCCAGGTCCGGCGACCGGACACGACCCTGGCCCGGACCGTCCTCGGCTGGGACCCGCAGGTGAGCTGGGCCGACGGTCTGGCCCGCACCATGCAGTGGTTCCGCGACGAGCTCGCCGCGGCCGCCCAGGAGGCGGCGCACGCCGCGGGGACCGTGGTGGACCTGCGGGCGTCCGAGCCGGCCGCACCGCTCACCCCCCTCACCGACTGACTCGTTGGACGGGCGATCGGAGGGACCCGGGCCTACGTTCGAGACGCACGGCCAGCAGTCGGAAGCGTCGAGCAGGCGGCGAGCGATCCACCAGGAAGGCACCACCCATGACCCCCGAGCCCGAGCAGCAACTCCGTCGTCGGGCGGACCAGGCGGCGCCCCGGTCCGTGAGTCCGACCGGAGTGGCCTACCAGGGCCCCCAGGCGGGTCGTGATCCTCGGGCGCAGGCAGGGGAACGGCTCACCAGCCCCCAGGGCGTCCGGATCTCGGACACCGACCACTCCCTCAAGGCCGGACCACGGGGACCCGTCCTGCTCGAGGACTTCCACCTGCGCGAGAAGATCATGCACTTCGACCACGAGCGCATCCCCGAGCGCGTGGTCCACGCGCGGGGTGCCGGGGCGCACGGGGTCTTCACGGCCTACGGCAACGCCGCGTCGGTCACCCGGGCGCAGGTGCTGGCCCAGGAGGGTCTGCAGACGCCCGTCTTCGTGCGCTTCTCCACCGTCCTCGGATCGCGGGGGTCGGCCGACACTTCGCGCGACACCCGCGGGTTCGCCGTGAAGTTCTACAGCGGCGAAGGGGTCTGGGACCTCGTCGGCAACAACATGCCGGTCTTCTTCATCCAGGACGCGATCAAGTTCCCGGACATCATCCACGCCGGGAAGCCCAGCCCGGACACCGAGATCCCCCAGGCGCAGTCCGCGCACGACTCGTTCTGGGACTTCGTCTCCCTGCACACCGAGGCGACCCACCACACGATCTGGAACATGAGCGACCGGGGGATCCCGCGCTCCTACCGGACCATGGAGGGCTTCGGGGTCCACACCTTCCGCTTGGTGAACGCCGACGGCGGGACCAGCCTGGTGAAGTTCCACTGGAAGCCCGTCCTCGGGGTCCACTCCCTGACCTGGGAGGAGGCGCAGATCGCGATGGGCGTCGACCCGGACTTCCACCGGCGCGACCTCTCCGAGGCCATCGCCGCGGGCGCCTTCCCGGAGTGGGAACTCGGGCTGCAGGTCATGCCCGACACCGACGAGGAGACGTTCGAGGGGATCGACCTGCTCGACCCGACGAAGCTCGTCCCCGAGGAACTCTGCCCGGTGCAGAAGGTCGGCCGGTTGACGCTGAACGCCAACCCCACGAACTACTTCGCCGAGACCGAGCAGGTCGCCTTCCACACCGGTCACGTCGTCCCGGGCATCGAGTTCACCAACGACCCCCTGCTGCAGGGCCGGAACTTCTCCTACCTCGACACCCAGCTCACCCGCCTCGGTGGGCCGAACTTCGCGCAGATCCCCATCAACCGCCCGCACGCGCCGGTCAACGACAACGTGCGCGACGGGTTCCACCAGCACGCCGTCCACGAGGGCGTCGCCCCGTACACGCCGAACACCCTCGACGGTGGTGCGCCGTTCCCCTCCAGCGCGGAGGAGGGCGGTTACGTCAACATCCCGCGACGGGTCGAGGGGGAGGTCGTCCGCGGTGCACCCGCGTCCTTCGACGACCACTTCACCCAGCCGGCGATGTTCTACGCCAGCCTGTCGCCGGTGGAGCAGACGCACGTCAAGGAGGCCTACACCTTCGAACTCGGCAAGGTCCGTGAGCAGAGCATCAAGGAGCGGATGCTCGCCGTCCTCGCCAAGATCGACACCGACCTCGCCGCGACCGTCGCCACCGGCCTCGGGCTGCCCGCCCCGGCGCAGGACGCGGTGGACCACCTCCCGCCCTCGCCGGCTCTCACCCAGATCACGGGGGAGACGTACCCGGTCGACGGCCGGATCGTGGGGATCGTCGCCGGTCCCGACGCCGACCTCGCCGGCGTCGCCGCCCTCCGCGCGGCCCTGCTCGCCGAAGGCGTGCAGCTCAAGGTGATCGCCCCCGTCGGCGGTGTGCTCGGCGGTGGGAGCGACGCGGAGCAGGTCGTGGAGCGCACCTACGTGACGGCGCGCTCCGTCGAGTTCGACGCCGTCGTCGTCGCGGACGGCGCACCGACCGGAGCCGACGTCAAGGCCGTCGTGCTCCTGCAGGAGGCCTACCGCCAGTTGAAGGCGTTCGGCACGTGGGGCAGCGGTGACGCGGTCCTCGCCGGTGCCGGCATCGGCACCGGGGGCCCCGGGGTCCTGGTGGCCTCGAACGCCGCCGAACTCGCGCCGCCGCTGCTGGCGGCCCTGGGGGCGCACCGGGTCTGGGACCGCTCCGACCTGGTGACCGCCTCCGCCGTCCCGCCCGTCCAGTGAGTCCTACCGAGAGGAACGACGTGTCCACACGACCCGAGGAAGAACCCGGTACCGACGAGGCCGCGGAGTCGCCCACCCTGGACGGCTACGGCAACGACACGGGCTTCGCGCAGGAGGCCGAGGAGGGCGACGAGTCCACCGCCCCCGGTGAGCCCGCCGAGGAGGCGCCTGACCAGACGTGACCGCGTGATCAGGGGCGGGCGGCGTCGTGTAGGTTTTCGGGCGGGTTGAACCTCCAGCCACACGCACGACCGCTCGACCCTGGCCACGTCCACGGGTGACGGAGGCCGTCGAGCAGGCCGTCGTGCCCGCTCCGACCGCACCCCGGCTCCCTGTCGTCGCCGGCGGCGGGCCGGGAGGGAAGACCGATGTCGCTGTCGCTCGATGCGGCGTTCCTCGAGCTGGGCCGCATCCTGCTCGACCAGCCGTTGCCCGCCGTCATGAAGCGGGTCGCGAGCCTGGTCGTGGAGACGGTGCCCAGCGCTGACGACGTCTCGGTGACCTTGATGAGGGGTCCTTCGGCGCACACCGTCGCGTTCCACGGCGACCTCGCCGTCGACCTCGACGAACGGCAGTACTCCCTGGGGTTCGGGCCCTGTCTCGCCGCGGCGCAGGCGGGCACCACCATCCGGATCGAGGACACCAGCGCCGACGAGGTCTTCCCCGACTTCTCCTCCCTGGCGGCGCGGCGCGGGGTGCGCAGCGTCGTGAGCGTCGGCCTCCCCGCACCGGACCGGTCGCTGGGTTCCATCAACGTCTACCGGTTCGGTGTGTCCGCCGACGACGGCCCCGGGGACGAGACGGAGAAGTCGCTGCGGCTCTTCGCGCAGTACGCGGCCGTGGCCCTCGGCAACGCCGCAGCGGTGGCGGAGTCGAACGACCGGGCCGACAACCTGGTCGTCGCGATGCAGTCGAGGGCGGTCATCGAGCAGGCCAAGGGGGTGCTCATCGCACGGCACGGCGTCACGGCCGACGCGGCGTTCGAACTGCTCGCCCGGCGGTCGCAGCACGACAACCGGAAGCTCCGCGAGATCGCCGAGGAGGTCGTGCGGACGGCGGCGAACCGTCCGGCCGGGGGTGGCAGGTCGTCGTGACCCGGGTGGTTCAGGCCGCGGCGAGCAGGTGCCGCACGGCGAGCAGCACCTCCTCGACGCCGATCCGGGCCAGGGTCGGGTCCAGCACCCGCCCGTGCGGATCGCCGACGTAGTCCTCGGCGCCCGCAGGGCCGTGCCAGAGCACGGTGTGCAGATCGGGGTCCAGCGCCGGACCCCACCACGCGGGCGGGGTGGGCCCGAAGAGGAGCACCGACCGCACGGCCAGGGCGGTGGCGAGGTGCGCGGTCCCGGTGTCGCCGGACAGCACCACCCGGGCGGACCCGACGAGCTCGGCCAGTTCGTCCAGGGTGGATGCGCCGCAACGGTTCCGGGCTCCCACCTCGGCGAGGGCCGCACCCCGTGACGCCTCCTCGGCGGTGCCGGTGACCACGACGTCGAGACCGTCGCCGACCAGCGTCGCCACCACCGCGCGCCAGCGCTCGAGCGGCCACCGCCTGGCCTCCGAGGCGGCGCCGGGGTGGACCACGACCGGTCCGGACCCCGGTGCGCCGCGGGGCCGCAGCCGCAGGTCCTCGGGGCCGCACTCCGCGCCCCAGGTCGCGACCAGGCGACACCAGCGGTGGACCTCGTGCTCGTGGCGGACCCACGGCGGCCCGTCGAACCCCGCCGTCGCGAAACCCAGCAGTTCCGCCGGCCCGGTGGCGGCCAGCACCTCGCTGCTGGCCGGTCCGTTGCCGTGCAGGTCCACCGCCAGGTGGCCGGACCCCTTCGCCTGCAGCGGTTCCAGGCCGCTCGTCACCAGGACCTCGTCGACGACGTCGCGTCGGAGCAGGAACCCACCGACCGTGGCGGGCGCGGCCAGCAGTAGCCGGTGCCCGGGGAAGCGGCGGCGCAACCCGCGCAACGCCGGCACCCCGGCCAGCAGGTCCCCGAGCCCGAGGGCGCGCAGGACGAGGAGGTCGGAACCGGTGAGTTCCCGGGTCACACCGCTCCTCCGACGTGCCCGCTCACACCGGCACCCCCGACTCCAGGGCGGTCAGGTCGACCGTTCGGGGCGTCCGCGCAGGGAGGTGCGCCTCGACGGCCACGCAGACGGCGTGCACGGCCATCAGGTGCCCCTCCTGGACGGCCGACGTGCTCGGCCCCGGGAAACCCAGCACGTCGTCGGCGAGTTCGCGCAACGGGCTCGGCCCGTCGGAGGTCAGGGCCCACACCCGGACCCCCAGGGCACGGGCCCGCTCGGCGGCCCGCAGCAGGTTCGCGCTGCGACCGCTGGTGGACACCAGCAGCAGCACGTCGCCCGGTCGTCCATGCGCCTCGACCTGGCGCGCGAACACCTCCTCGACGCCGTAGTCGTTGGCGATCGCCGTGACGGCGGACGTCTCGGCGTGCAGCGCGATCGCCGACAACGGCCGACGCTCCCCGGTGAAACGTCCGACGAGTTCCGCCGTGAGGTGCTGAGCCTCGGCCGCACTGCCGCCGTTGCCCGCGACGAGCAACCGGCCGCCGTGGTCGACCACGGTGACGAGTTCCCGGCCCCAGCGGTCGATGCGCTCGGCCTCGGACTCCAGCGTGCGCACCACCCCCGCCAGTTCGCCGACGTGCGCCCGCAGGTAGTCGCGGGTGCTGGGCGGGGCGGGGTTGTCCGCGAGGAGGAGTTCGTAGGCGGACTCCGTCGCCGCCGCGACCCGGCGCCAGTCGTAGCGTTCCCGTGCGGCGCGCCGCCCGGCCAGACCCATCCGCTCGGCGGTCGCCCGGTCCTCCAGCACCGAGCGCACGGTACCGGCCAGGTCCACGGGATCCACCTGACCCCGTGCGTCGCAAGGCACCAGGCGGCCGGTGACCCCGTCGCGCACGGTGTCCAGCATCCCCCCGACCGCCGTGGCCACGACGGGCAGACCGGCCGCCATCGCCTCCAGGACCGCGATGCCGAAGGGTTCGTACCAAGGGGTGGCGAGCAGCACGTCGGAACTCACGAGCAGACCGGGCAGGTCGTCGGGGGAGACCCGGCCGAGCATGCGCAGCCGGTCGGCGAGTCCGAGTTCCACCGCGACCTTCTGCAGGCGGACGGCCTCGTGGTCCCCGTCGAGGTCGTGGGCGGCCGGACCGCCCGCGACGACGAGTTCCGCGTCCGGCAGCAGTTCCAGCGCCCGCACCGCCGCCTCGACGCCCTTGCGCGGGACGAGACGACCGACGCTGAGCAAGCGGGTCCGGCACCCCGGCCGACGTGGCCCCACCGGGTCCCCGCCGCCTGCGGCGAAGCGTTCGACGTCCACCCCGCAGGGCACGACCTGCACGCGCCGGGGCACCGCCCCCGCGGCCCGCAGTTCCGCGACCTCGTCCCGGCACGTCGCGAGGACGAGGTCGACGTCGCGGGCGAGGTCGCGTTCCACGGCGACCCGCTGCGGCGGAGAGGTGTCCTCGGCGCCCTGGTAGCGGCGCTTCACGCTGCCCAGGGCGTGGAAGGTCTGCACGACCGGAACCCCCAGGGCCCGGGCGGCCGGCAGCGCGGCCGTACCGGACATCCAGAAGTGCGCGTGGACGACGTCGGGCCGCTCCCGCCGCCACGCCCGCAGCAGTTCCTCCGAGAACCTCGGCATGAACGGCGGCAGGTCGTCCTTGGCCACGGGTTCCGCCGGCCCCGCGTCGACGTGCACGACCACGACCCCCGGCCGCAGTTCCACCCGCCGAGGCAGCCCCGGGTCGTCGCGGCGCGTGTGCACCACGACCTCGTGACCGCGGTCGGCCAGCGCCCCCGCGAGCGCCGCGACGTGGACGTTCTGCCCGCCGGCGTCGACGCCGCCGAGCACCGCGAGCGGACTGGCGTGCTCGCTCACCATGGCGATGCGCATCAGGCGGTCACCTCCGCGAGGAGTTCGTCGGCATCGGCGAGGAAGCGCTCGATCCCGAAGGCCGACACGGCGTGCTCCCGCGCGGCGAGTCCGCGTTCGCGGGCTTCGTCCGGGTCCGCCATCCAGCGCCGGGCGGTGGCCAGCAGGACGTCGGGATCGCTGGAGAGGACCCCGGCCGCCGCCGGGACCGCCTCCGGTGCAGCGGTGGCGGGCAGTCCGAGGACGGGCAGGCCGACCATCATCGCCTCGATGAGGGACAACCCCAGGCTCGTCCACCGGTAGGGGTGGAAGTAGGCGCGGTGGGTGCCCAGGACCTCGTGCAGGCGGGCCTGCGGCAGGTCGTCGAGCACCGAGAGGTTCTTGCCCGCGGTGCTCCCCTCCAGCCGCCGCGCGAGGTCGTCCACGCCCATCCCGTGCACCGTGACCGGCAGTTCCTCCGCCAGCGCGACCACGAGGTCGGTGCCGGCCGTGCGCCACCGGCGGGCCGGTTCGTTCACCACGACGGCCAGTGACTCCGACGCGCCGCTGTAGGCGTAGCCGGGGTCGAGGACGCCGTGCTCGAGGACGTGGGTGCGGGCGGAACCGTTGTCCCAGTAAGTGCGGTTGAACTGCGTGACGTGCACGACCGGGACGGCCCGCTGGTCGGCGAGCGGGTGGACGCTGTCCACCGCCCCCGCGCGCGGGGCGTCGTGCTCCACGTAGAGGGCCGGCACGTCGACTCCGGGGCGCCGCCCGGTCCACTCCTCGACGAGGCGCACCTCCTCCGGGCGCTGCAGCACCACCACGTCGAAGTCGATGTCCCGCAGCGCTTCCGGCGACACCTCGACGGCGCTCGTGGGCCAGTCCCAGGTGCGGGCCCGGCCGCGGCCGTCGGGGCCGCGGTCGGGGACGACGGGCAGCAGGTAGTCGTGCCGCCCCTGGACGAAGGCGGTCGTCCACGAACCGTGCACGTGCCAGACGAGGATCCTCACCGGATTCCCTCCACGAGGTCTGCGGTGGTGCGGGCGACGCTCAGCGCGTCGACGGCCGCGACCACCTGGTCGGACGTCACCGAGGTCAGGCAGGGGTGTCCGGGGACCGGGCACTCCCGGGCGCGTGACCCGGCGCAGGGGGACTGCTGGTCGCCCAGCGCGAGGTGGGGGACGCCGTAGGGCGACCACCGGGCGAGCGGGACGACGGGGGAGAACCACGACACGACGGGGGTCGCCACGGCGGCCGCCAGGTGGGCCGGGCCGGTGTTCCCGACGACGACGACGTCGGCCGCCGCCAGGACCGCCGCGAGACCGGCGAGGTCGGTGGCCCCGCCGAGGTCGAGGGCGCCCGGGGACGCCACCGCGGCGGTCAGGGCCCGTTCGCCCGGGCCGCCCGTGACGACGACCTCGCGTCCGCTGCGCCGCAACGCGTCCACGACCTCGACCGCCTGAGCGGGCGACGGCGCGCGGGCGGGGACGGAGGCCCCGGGGTGCACGACGACGAACCGTCTCGGCAGGCCCGGGGGCACCGGTGGGAGCCCCCGCACCCGCAGCCGCCCGTCGTCGCCGGACGGCAGCCGGAAACCCGCCGCGGCGGTGAGGTCGAGGGCGGCCTCGACCTCGTGGCGTTCCGGACCGGACTCCCGGCGGAACCGCACGTCGAGCAGCGAGCCGGGGTAGTCCTCGCTCGCCGCGGCCAGGTGGGGAACCCCGGCCATCCGCAGCAGCAGCGCCAGCGGCAACGGGCTCTGGTGGAAGGAGGTGAACACCACCGCGGCGTCGTAGCGGCGCGAGCGCACGGCGTCCACGAGCTCCGTGACGGCCCCGGGGTCGAGCGCGGCGGGGGCGAAACCGCTCCACGGCGGGTCGAACACGAGCACCTCGCCGACGTCGGGCAGCAACCGCGCGGCGCCGGCCCCGGCGGGCGAGGCCAGCACGTCCACGCGCCCCGAGGCGGCCAGGGCGCGGATCGCCGGACCCGTGAGCAGCACGTCGCCGTCGTTGTCGAGGCGGGCCGCGAGGATCCTCACGGGACCACCAGCTCCGACAGCGAGGGGAGGACCACCGGTGCGGCTTCGACCTCCTCGGGGCGCGTGACGTCGGTGGGGACGAGCACGGCCCGGGCGCCGGCGGACAGGGCCGCCTCGACGTCGGCCCCGATGTCCCCGACGACGAGGCACTCGGCGGGCAGCACGCCCAGGGCGCGGGCGGCGTCGAGGACGAGACCCGGTTCGGGTTTGCGGGTGCGGGAGACGTCGTCGGGTCCGTCGAAGGACACCTGGACGGTGTCGAAGGGGCCGAGGAGCTCGGCGACCCGGGCGTTGACGTCGGCCACCTCGTCCCGGGTCAGCAGCCCGCGGGCGACGCCGGACTGGTTGGTCACGAGGCCGACCCGCAGGCCGTCTGCCCGCAGCGAGTCCAGGAGCTCCCGGGCGCCGTCGACGGGTTTCACCAGGCCCGGGTCGCCGTTGTGCGGCACGTCGTGCACCAGGGTCCCGTCCCGGTCGAAGAGCACCGCCCGGACGGGTGGGGGCCAGGGGGCCGGGGGGTGGAGCCGGGTGGCGACCTCGGCGCGCAGCCGGTGCCAGACGGCGGCGGGCGGGATGGCGGCACTCGTCACCAGCATCCGGCGGACCTCGGCCGCGTCGCGGGGGCCGGGGGCGATGCGCCGCCACGCGAACTCGGCGGTGAGCCCCGCCCACGCGAGGCCGGCCACCCCCGCCGCGCGCCGCTTCCCGGCCAGCGCGGCGGTGACCGCGGTCAGCGCCGCGGCGCTGGTCAGCAGGTGGCCGGGGAGGCGTCCGACCGCGGAGCCCGCCCGCGTGCGCCAGTCCCGGCCGTGCAGGGCGGTCATGAGGACGTCGTCGGCGTTGCCGCGCTGCTGCTTCAGGCTGGCCAGGTCGGGCGCCGGGCGCACCGGGTGCACCGCGAGGTGGTCACCGCGGACGATGCGCCACCCGGCCGAGACGACGCGCAGGCCGAGGTCGGCGTCCTCGCGGAACGCGCGGGGGAACCGTTCGTCGAAACCCGCGACCTGCTCGAGCGCGGAACGGCGGTAGGCCATGTCGGCGGTGATCCACTGCGCGTCGGCGAGCCCGGCGGTCCCGCGTTCCCAGTCCGTCGGCCGGCGGCCGGGCGGCAGCGGGACCCGGATCCGGCCCTGCACGGCGCCGACGTCGGGACCGACCGACCCGAGGTCGTCCGCCAGGCGGGCCGACCAGTCCGGGGGGAGCTCGACGTCGTCGTCGACGAAGGCCACCCACTCGCTGCGCACCCGGCGCCAGCCGGCGTTGCGGGCGGCGGCGGGACCGCGGCCGCCGGAGCGGACCAGGCGCACCTCCACCCCCTGTGCGCGGAGGGCGACGCAGGCGGTCTCGCAGGGGTCCTCGTCCGCGGGCGTACCGCTCCCACGCGTCCGCCGGTCGTCGACGACCACGACGAGGTCGGGTGCGGGTCCGGTCTGCGCGGCGATCCCGTCGAGCAGGACGCGCAGGCTCGGGCGACCCACGGTGGGGACGACGACCGAGAAGCCCACGGTCACCGCCCCTGGGTGAACTGGTTGCGGCGCACCAGGTGCGGCCCGAGGACGAGGACGTCCACCGGGGCGGAACCGAACAGTTCCATGGCGTCGCGCGGGTCGTCGACCATGGGCCGCCCCGCGGTGTTGAGGCTGGTGTTCACGACGACGGGCAGACCGGTGCGCTCCTCGAAGGCCCGCAGCAACGCCGCGATGTGCGGGGTGCGGTCGTCGTGGATGGTCTGGATCCGGGCCGTCCCGTCGACGTGGACGACGGCCGGGATGCGCTCGCGCCACTGCGGGTCGACGTCGTGCACGAACAACATGTAGGGACTCGGGACCGGGCCGCCCGAGAAGATCCCGGCGGCACGGTCGGCGAGCACCATGGGCGCCACGGGGCGGAACTGCTCGCGGCCCTTCACGTCGTTCAGCCGTTCCAGGTTCTCCTTCCGGCCCGGGTGCGCGAGCAGCGAGCGGTGGCCCAGCGCGCGCGGGCCGAACTCCGCACGCCCGTCGAACCAGGCGACGACGCCGTCGGCGGCCAGGACGTCCGCGACCTCCCCGGCCAGGTCCGCCGGGGTGGTGAACGGGAGCCGGGCCGTCGTGAGCCACTGCGCCAGTTCCTCGTCGGACCACGAGCGACCCAGCGCGACGTGCTGCAGCGGGGCGACGAGTTCCCCCGCGTCCGCGGACAGCTGCAGCGCCGCGCCCAGCGCGGTGCCGGAGTCCCCCGCGGCGGGCTGCACGTAGACCTGCTCGAAGGGGGTCTCCCGCCAGATGCGGGAGTTCGCGACGCAGTTCAGCGCGGTCCCGCCGGCCATGGTCAGGACGTTGTCACCGGTCTGGGCGTGCAGCCAGGTCGCCACGTCCACGAGCGTCCGCTCCAGGACCTCCTGGACGCTGGCGGCGAGGTCGGCCTGCCCGGAGTCCTCCCGCGGGTCCCACTGCTCACCGTCGGCCAGCGCAGCGGCCCACCGGGAGAAGTCCGGGACCTTGGCGACGAAACCGCCGTCACCCGTGGCGTGGACGAACTCGGCGATCTCGTCGGCGAACCGGGGTTTCCCGTAGGAGGCGAGCGCCATCACCTTGTACTCGTCCGAGGAGTGGGTGAACCCCAGGTGGCGCGTGAGGTCCTCGTAGACGAACCCCAGGGAGTGCGGAAGTCGGTTCTCGTGCAGCACTTCCAGGACACCACCGCGGTAACGGCCGGCGAGGGAGGAGATGCGTTCGCCGCGGCCGTCGACGGTGAGGACGCTGCTCCCGCCCGCGCGGGCGGCCTCCGGCGAGGCCAGCGCGGCCGACGCCGCGTGCGCGACGTGGTGGGGGACGAACCGCACCTTCGCGGGGTCGAGCCCGGGCAACGCGGTGGCGATGGCCTCAGGGGCCCGTTCGGCGTAGCGGGTGCGGATGGCGTCGTCCGGGTCGCCGAGGTCGAGTTCGGAGCTCGGCAGGACCAGCCGCGGGTCGTAGGAGTAGCCCACGAGGTCGAGGTCGGCGGCCGTGAGGCCCGCCGCCCGCAGCGCGTGCCCGATGGCGAGATCCGGGAGTTCCCAGGTGGCGTAGGGGACGGGGCGCTTGCCGTGCTTGCGCCGGCTGAAGCGTTCCTCCTCGGCGGCGAACACGACTTCCCCGTCCACGACCAGCGCGACGGCGGTGTCGTGGAAGACGGCGTTGATCCCCAGGATGCGCATGGCGGCGGCCTCTCGACGTGTCGAGGTCGATCGCCCACTGCTCGAGCGGCGGCGCGTGATCAACGCGCACGGGGAGCACCCTGCCAGAGCCCCACCGGACGTGCACGCCAGGAGGGGCCGGGTACGCGAACGGCCCGGCACCCCGAGGGGGGCCGGGCCGTTGCGCGCGGGGGTCAGATCGCGAGGATCAGGTGGCGGGGGTGACGTCTCCGCGCCACGCGCCGGTCTCGCCGCCGCGGGACTCGATGAAGGCCTTGAAGCGCTTGAGGTCGGCCTTGATCTGACGGTCGTCGGCGCCGATGGCGGCCCCGGCCTTCTCGATCAGGCCCTCGGTCTCCCAGTCCAGCTGGACGGTGACGCGCGTCTCGTTGTCGCCGAGGCGGTGGAAGGTCACGACTCCGGCGTGCTCCTTGCCGTCGACGCTCTTCCAGGCGACCCGCTCGTCGGGGTGCTGCTCGGTGATCTCGGCGTCGAACTCACGCTCGACCCCGGCGATCTTCGTGACCCAGTGGGTGTGCGTGGAGTCCGTCTGCGTGATCCGCTCCACGCCGCCCATGAACTCGGGGAAGGACTCGAACTGGGTCCACTGGTTGTACGCGGTGTGGACCGGGACCGAGACGTCGACGGTTTCGATGACACTGCTCATGCGGTGCTCCTCCTGCGGCGTCGTGGGACGCCGACTGGATCGAGGTCTTCTGCGGTGCACCCTGAACTGCGGGCGCCTGTGTCCACAGTGCCCACGACCGCGTCGGCCCGCATCCTGAACCGGTCGTGTTCGCCGGATCTTCACTTCAGCGGGTCGTTGCCCCAGTTCATGAGGGAGTAGCGCCACTTCGTGTCCGTGACGTCGCCGTCGGGGCGCTGCTTCGAGTGCCGGGCGACGTAGCCGGCCACCTTGCGCATGTGCTCGTAGTCGGCGTCGGTGCGGTCCCCCTTCTTCCCACGGAGGATCTCGACGATGCGCCGGCCCGAGTGGTGCCCGACCGATTCGCCCTCACCCACCCCGACGGACTTCGACTCCTCGGTGGCGAGCCAGTCCTCGAGTTCCTTCGGGGTCATGTTCACGGCGTCGTCGAAGCGTTGCGCGACGTCCTTCTTCTCGTCGTCGTCCATGTCCTCCAGCGTGCAGTTCCGTCGCCACCTCCGCACTCCGGCCCGGTCGGAACTCCGGCGAGCGGGGGTCGTCCGAGCTGCCTACCGTGGAACCCATGAGCGACCAGTACACCTTCAGCAACCCCGTGTCCCTCTACCACCAGGGAGGTTTCGACCCCCAGCCGCAGGACGGCCCCGGTCTGGCCGGTGAGCAGTCCCCGAAACCCGACCACGGTGAGGCCACCTACCGCGGGACCGGCCGCCTGTCCGGTCGCAAGGCGCTGGTTACGGGGGCGGACTCCGGCATCGGCCGGGCGACGGCGATCGCGTTCGCGCGTGAGGGTGCCGATGTCGTCCTCAACTACCTCCCCGAGGAACAGAGCGACGCCGAGGAGGTCGCGAAACTCGTCACCGAGGCGGGACGCAAGGCCGTGCTGGCCCCCGGTGACCTCGTCGACGAGCAGTTCGCCCGCAGCCTCGTGAGCACGACGGTGCGCGAGCTGGGCGGCATCGACCTCGTCGCGAACGTCGCCGGAAAGCAGCAGCACGTCGAGGAGATCGCCGACCTCACGTCGCAGCAGTTCGAGGAGACGATGCGCACGAACCTCAACTCGCTGTTCTGGATCGTGCAGGAGGCCGTCCCGCACCTGCCGCCGGGGTCGACGATCATCAACACCTCCTCCGTGCAGGGCTACCAGCCCTCGCCGAACCTCGTCGACTACGCGACGACGAAGTCGGGCATCATCGCGATGTCGCAGGCCCTGGCCCAGCAGCTCGCCCCCAAGGGCATCCGGGTCAACGTCGTGGCCCCCGGCCCGGTCTGGACGCCGTTGCAGGTCGCGGGAGGTCAGCCGGACGACGCGATGCCCGAGTTCGGCCAGTCGACGCCCCTGGGCCGTGCGGGACAGCCCGCGGAACTCGCCCCCGCCTACGTGTTCCTCGCCTCGCCCGAGTCCAGCTACGTCGTCGGTGCGGTGATCAACGTGAACGGCGGTATGCCCACCCCGTGACGACGGGACGAGCAGAGCGGGAGGAGTCGAGGTTCGGGTGAGGGTCCTGCTCGTCGGCTGGTCCAGCGTCCTGCACGGTGAGTCCACCGCGGGCGACGTCCTGTCCACCGCGGCCGTCGCCGACCACCTGCGCTCGCAGGGGCACACCGTCGACGAGGCGTGGAGCCCGGCGATGTTCCTGGTGCACGGGTCCTGCGGGGGTCGTCGCTACGACGACGTGGACCCCGGGAACTACGACACCGTCGTGTGGGTCTGCGGCCCGCTCGCGGGGGAACCCGTGCGGGAGTTCCACGCCAGGTTCGCCGACGTGCGCCGGATCGCCGTCGGGGTCTCGGTGCTCGACGCCGACGACCCGGCGGTCACGGGTTTCGACGTCGTCGTGGCGCGGGACGCCCCCGGTGTCCCGGGCCGTCGTGACCTGGCGGCGCGGCCGGTCGCCGGCGCGGTCGAGCGGACGGTCGAGGTGGTGGGGGTGTTCCTCACCCACGGGCAGGGCGAGTACGGCGCCCGGCGCCGCCACGAGGCGGTGGGTGGCGTCCTCGGGAACTGGCTGGGTGGGCTCGACGTCGCCCGCCTGGAACTCGACACCCGGCTGGATCCGCGCGACTGGCGATCGCCGGCGACGCCGGACCAGGTCCTCGCCGTCGTGTCGCGCCTCGACGTGGTCGTGACGACCCGGCTGCACGGGCTCGTGCTCGCCCTGCGCTGCGGTGTCCCCGCCCTGGCGCTCGACCCGGTGGCCGGCGGCGGGAAGGTCAGCGCACAGGCGGCCGCGTGGGGGTGGCCGGGTCTGGTGGGCGCGGACGAACTCCTCGAGCGGGGACCGGTGGTCCTCGACGAGCAGTTCGCCTGGTGCCGTTCGGGTGCGGGCCGCGCTGCGGCGCACCGTGCCCGCGCTGAGGCGGGAGGGGCCGGGGTGGGCCAGTTGGCGAGGTTGTCCACGGCCCTCAGCGGCTGACGCCGGGCATCACTCGTCGTAGGCCTCGGGAGCGGACCGGGGTGCGCTGGGCGCACGCCACCCACCGAGCACGCCACCGACGCGCAGACCGGCGCAGACGACACCTCCGGCGAAGGCCGCCACCCCCGACTCCAGACCCAGCAGCGGACCGACCACGGCGACGCTCGAACCCACCAGGGCGGGAACGGCGTAGAGCCCTCCCGTGAGAATGGTCGGCACCTTCAGGACGAGGACGTCGCGCAGGGTGCCGCCCCCCACGCCGGTCAACCCGCCGAGCAGGATCGCCTGCCCCGCCCCGAGTCCCGAGTCCACGGCGAGCTGCGCCCCGGTCACCGCGAACAGCGACAGGCCGATGGTGTCGAAGACCAGGATCGGGCGCGACATCCGCGTCAGGAGGCGCTGACCCCAGAACGCGACCAGGGCGCCGACGGTCGCCGTGGTCAGGTAGTACCAGGTGCGGAACGTCGCCGGTGGGAGCTCCCCGAGCAGCAGGTCGCGCAGGATCCCGCCCCCCAGCGCCGTGACGATGCCCAGGGTCACGACCCCGAACAGGTCGAGGTGGGCCGCCCGCATGGCGGACAGCGACCCGTCGAGGGCGAAGGCGAAGACTCCGACGAGTTCGAGCAGCAGCAGGAAGCCTTGAGCGGTCACCGCACGATCCTGCCGTCTCGACGGTGCGGGACCGGCCCGCAGCCGCCACGATGGACCCATGAGCGCAGCGTCCTCCCGTGAGGTGCTGGGTCAGGCGGCCCAGGTGATGGCCAGAGCCCGGCGGACCGACGAGCGGCTGCGGCGGGCCAACCGGCAGCTGGCCGGACGCCTGGGGGGCGGCTGCTCCTCGTACGGCGAGGTCGACGGAGAGGGCGGACCGCGGGCGCCGGGGCTCTCGGAGACCTCACCCGAACTCACGTTGTGCCTGGAGACCGCCCGCGTCGTGCCCTTCGACCGTGCCGCCGTCAGCCTGGCCTCGGCCGGCGTGCCGGTGGCTCCGCTGGCGGGCTCCGACCCGGGGCTCGTCCTGTTCGTCGACCAGCAGCACTCCGTCCGGGAAGGTCCGGAGGTCGAGGCGCTCGAGACCGGACGGCCGGTGCTCGTGCCCGACCTCGGGTCGCAGCGCGGGCGCTGGCCCTACCTCGCGGGTCTCGGCCGGTGGGCCTCCTTCCGCTCCCTCGCCGCGTTTCCCGTCTCCTCCCCCGGAACGGGCACGCTGGGGGTCCTGACCGTCGCCCGCGACCTGCCGCGGGCCTTCGACCGCCAGGACGAGTTCGTCCTCACCCGCCTGGCCGACCTCCTGCTGGCGTTGCTGCTGACCCGCACGGCCCCGCCCACCGCGAGCAGGCCGTCGGCGGCCGGGGAGACGGTCCCGTTCCTGCGTCCCGACACCGTGTCGACGGCTCTCGGGGTCCTCCGGCAACGGCACGGGGTTCAGGTCGACGAACTCGTGAGCCGGTTGCGGGCCGTCGCCTTCGTCACCGGCCGAACGGTTCACGAACTCGCCGAGGCCGTCGTGCAGGGCCGGTGGGACCCCCTCCTCGACGACGCCGGCGGGGCGTGACCCGTCGTCACGGCTAGGCTCGCGCGGTGAGCACCCGGGACGTCGTGCTCGTCGGTGCCAGTGCCGGCGGGGTTGAGTCGTTGCGCGAGTTCGTCGCCGGTCTACCGGCCGACCTCCCCGCGACGGTGCTCGTCGTGCTGCACGTGCCGGCGAGCGGGACCGGGGCGCTCGCGGCGATCCTGGACCGGTGCACGCCGTTGCCCGTCCGGGCCGCGGTGCCGGGAGAGGTCCTCCCGCGGTCCACGGTGCTCGTCGCCACCCCCGACCGGCACCTGATGCTCACCGACGACCACGTCACGCTCTCCGCGGGGCCGCACGAGAACGGTCACCGTCCCTCGATCGACACTCTCTTCCGTTCTGCCGCAAGGGCCGTGGGACCGCGTGCGATCGGGGTCGTCCTCTCGGGAACGCTGGACGACGGATCCGCCGGCCTCGTCGCCCTCCGGGCCCGCGGCGGGGTCGGGGTCGTGCAGGAACCCTCGGACGCCATCTACGCGGCGATGCCGCTGAACGCGATCGCCGCCGCGGACCCCGAGCACGTCCTGCCGTTGGCGGAGATCCCGGCTCTGCTCGGGAAGCTGGTGCGCGAGACCGCGCCGGAGGCGCCGGCGGGGACCGGCACCGAACTCGACGCGGAGATCGCCGAAGCGGGTTTCGACCTCGGGGTCATGGCCGGTGACGACCACCCCGGAACGCCGTCCGGTTTCTCCTGCCCCGACTGCGCCGGGGTGCTCTGGCGCATCGAGGACCACGGCTTCCTGCGGTTCCGGTGCCGGGTGGGGCACGCCTGGTCGGCCGAGAGCCTGTTGCACGAGCAGTCGGCCGCCCTCGACCGGGCGTTGTGGATGGCGCTGCGCAGTCTCGAGGAGCGTTCCGCGCTGAACCGCGAACTCGGCCGACGCGCCGAGGAGTCGGGTCGCCGCATCAGTGCGACGCGCTTCGACGAACGTGCCGCGGAGACCGCCGAGGCCGCGCACCTCATCCGCCACCTGCTGGTGGGGCGGGAACGGGACGACACCGCGACCCCGCGACCGGGCGAGCCGGACGAGCGGAGCGGGGTGGCCGGATGAGCCCGGGGGAGGGAGCGGCGGGGGTCCAGGAGGGTGCGGAGTTCGAGGACTTCCTGCAGCACCTGCGCTCCGCCCGCGGGCTGGACCTGACGGGGTACAAACGGGCGAGCCTGCTGCGCCGGGTGCGCCGCCGGATGAGCGACGTCGGGGTCGCCTCCTTCGCCGAGTACCGCGACGTCCTCGAGGTGGAGGCCGAGGAGTTCGGCGCCCTGTTCGACACCATCCTCATCAACGTCACGTCGTTCTTCCGCGACCCCGAGGCGTGGGCGGTGCTGCGCGACGTCCTGCTCCCGGAGGTCCTCAGCCGTCGACCCGAGGGGGCGTTGCGCGTCTGGAGCGCCGGGTGCGCCTCCGGCCAGGAGGCGTACACCGTCGCGATGGTCCTCGCGGAACTGCTGGGCCCGGACGAGTTCCGCAGCCGGGTGAAGATCTACGCCACCGACGCCGACGAGGCGGCGCTGGCGCAGGCCCGGACGGCGACCTACTCCGAACGCCAGGTCGAGGGGATTCCCGAGGAGCTCCTCGCCCGGTACTTCGAGCGCCGCGGCGGTCAGTTCACGTTCCGGCAGGACCTGCGGCGCTCGGTCATCTTCGGCCGGGCCGACCTCGTCCAGGACGCGCCGATCTCGCACCTGGACCTGCTGCTGTGCCGCAACACCCTGATGTACCTGACCGCGGAGACGCAGGCGCACATCGCGGGACGCCTGCACTACGCCCTGCGACCCCACGGGATCCTGTTCCTCGGCAAGGCGGAGATGCTGCTGGGCCACTCGGCCCTGTTCAAGCCCGCGGACCTCAAGAACCGGCTGTTCCGCCGCGTCGAGGGTCTGCGCGAGGCCGGGAGCCGGACGTCGCTGCGCGAGCGTGAGGACCTGCCCCCCGACCACGACAGGCTGCGGTGGGCGGCGCTCGCCGCGAGCCCGGTGGCCCAGCTGGTGCTGGACGCCGACGGTCGCGTCGTGACCTCCAACCAGCGTGCCGACCTCTCGTTCGGGTTGTCCGCCGCGGACGTGGGTCGCCCGTTCCAGGACCTGGAGGTCTCCTACCGCCCGCTGGAGCTGCGGTCGGCGGTGGAGGAGGCGCACGCGAACCGGCGGACGGTCTGGATCCGGGACGTGGAGTGGTCACGCGCCCGCCAGGACGTCCAGTGGGTCGACGTCCAGGTCGTCCCGCTGGTCGGCCCCCAGGGGGCGACGCTGGGCACCGCGGTGAGCTTCGTGGAGGTGACCCGGGCCCACAGGTTGCAGGTCGAGCTGGAGGCCACGCACCGCCAGCTGGAGACCGCCTACGAGGAACTGCAGTCGACCAACGAGGAACTCGAGACGACGAACGAGGAGCTCCAGTCGACCGTCGAGGAGCTCGAGACGACGAACGAGGAACTGCACTCGACCAACGAGGAACTCGAGACGATGAACGAGGAGCTGCAGTCCATGAACGACGAGCTGCAGATCTTCAACACCCAGCTGCGGGACCGGACCGACGAGGTCGACGCCCTGAACTCCTACATGGAGAGCGTCTTCGCCAGTCTGCAGGTCGGGGTGGCCGTGGTGGGTGCGGACCTGGGCGTGCGGATCTGGAACTCCTGGGCGGCGGACCTCTGGGGGGTGCGCAGCGACGAGGTCGTGGGCGCGCACCTGCTGACCCTCGACATCGGCCTCCCGCTGGAACGCATCGGACCGGCCGTCCGTGCTGCCGTCGCCGACGGCGTGTCCTCGACGCTGCTCGTGCCCTCGGTCAACCGGCGGGGGCGTGCGGTGACGGTGCAGGTGACCGTCAGTTCGCTGCAGGGCGTGGCCGACGCGGGAGCCGTGGTGATCATGGAGCAGGTCGACCCGCGCGACGCGCCGGAGCGTCCGGAGTCCTGAGCCGCCTCCTCGTTTGCCGCGTCCCCATCGGGGTAGGACGGGGGTATGAGCCTGAACATGTCGGGAGCCGTGACCCGCTCTCGTCCGCGCGTCACTGCAGCGCAGCACCTGTCGCTCATCGTGGGCGTGCTGCTGATCCTCCTCGGGGTCGTCGGGTTCTTCGTGTCCGGTTTCTCGGACTGGACCGGCGGCACGAAGGAGCAACAGGTGGTGGGGCTCGCGGTGAACCCCTTGAGCAACGTGCTGCACCTGGTGCTGGGTGTCCTGGGCGTGCTCGCCCGCACCGGGGCGCGCCGGGCGCGGTGGTACGGCGTGTTCCTGCTGCTGGCCGGTGGGGCGTGGTTCGCCTACGGCGCGGTGGACGCCGACGGGGGCGGACCGCCGTTCAACCTGAACTGGCCGATGAGCACGGTCCACGCCGTGCTGGCGGTGGGCGGTCTGGTCATGGCGTTCGTCCCGGTGCGTACCGCGCCGCGACCCTCGACCGCGGAACTCGACTGAGGGGCGTTCACCCGCCCGCGTCGGCCGGTGGCCGGTCGGCGGAGACGACGCGGTGGACGGCCGTGTGGTCGAGACCACCCAGACCACGTTCCACGGCCTCGACGAAGAGTTCCGCGGTGCGGCGGGCCTGACGCAGCGGGGCTCCGGTCTGGTCCGCCAGTTCCGCGGCGTAGCGCAGGTCCTTGACCTGGTTGTCGATGCTGCCGCCGAGGCGGTGGTCGCCGGTCAGCATCCGGTCGGCCTTGCTGTCCAGGAACACGCCCCCGGCGAGCCCGCCGCGCAGCACCCGCAACAACTGCTCCCCCTCGACCCCGGCGCGTCGGGCGAGGTCGAGGGCCTCGGCGACGGCGGCGACGGTGGCGGCCACGACGACCTGGTTCGCGAGTTTCGCGGCGGTTCCCGTCCCGACCGGGCCGAGGTGCTCCACCGTGGTCGCGAAGCTGCGCAGCAGGGGTCCCACGGTGGCGAACGACTCGGGGCTGCAGCCGACCATCAGGCTGAGGGTTCCCGCCCGGGCGCCTGCGTCCCCACCGCTCATGGGAGCGTCGACGAGCGCGATCCCGTGCCCCTGCAGCCGGTCCTGGAGAGCGGTGACCTTGTCGCGCGAGGTGGTGCTGAGCACCACGACGTGACGGGTGCCGTGCCCGGCCCAGGTGCGCACCACGTCGTCGGGGGCGACGTCGTCGAACTGGTCGACGTCGGGCAGGGCGGAGAACACGACCTCGGCGCGGACCTCGGACGGTTCCCCGACGGCGCGGTCGCCGAACGCGGCGGCGACGGAGGCCGTGCGGTTCCAGACCCGGAGGTCGACCCCGTGGCCCAGGAGGTGCCCGGCGATCGGGCGCCCCATCGGGCCGAGCCCGAGGACCGCGGCGGTGCTCACGCGTCCGGGTCGGGGCTGACGGCCAGGACGGTCTTCGACGACTGCGCGGAGTCCGCCGCCCGGGCGAACGCGGCTGCCGCGTCGCCGATCTCGTACACGTCGGTGACCACGGCCGCCAACCCGGGTTCGGCGGCGAGGAGGGCCACGGCCGCGTCGAGCTCGACGTCGAAGCGCTGGGTCCCGAACAACGCGACCTCCTTGCCGACGAGTTCGGACACGGGGATCGGCTGCGGCCCGGCCGGCAGGATGCCCAGTTGCAGGATCGCGCCGCCCGGCCGGACGGCCCGGATCGCGGCGACGAGGGAGGGGACGACGCCGGCCGCCTCGACGACGACGTCGAACTCCGCCTCGGGGAGTCCCCCGGTCGAGAGGTTCACCGTCGCGTCGGCGCCGACGGCGGAGGCGACCCGCAACGGGAGTTCCTGCAGGTCCGCGGCCGTGATGTGCTGGGCACCGGCGTGGCGCAGGGCCGCGACGGCGAGGGCGCCGATGGGTCCGGCTCCGCTGACCAGCACCCGCGCGCCGCGGACCCGGTCCCCGAGGCGGGAGACGCCGTGCAGGGCGACGGCCAGCGGTTCGGCCAGCACGGCCCGGCGCAGCGGCAGACCGTCGGGGAGGACCCGCAACCGGTCGACGCCCACGCGGAGCAGTTCGACGAAACCGCCCTGCGTGTGGGGCTGCGTCGACGCGCTGCCCAGGTACGTCCCGCCGCGCTGCAGGTGCAGGCCGGTCGGTCCGGTCGCGCCGGCGGGGGCCGAGGGCGTCGCGGGGTGGATCGCGACCCGGGTCCCGACCGGTGGCGCTGCGGGGGTGTCCGCCCCGACGTCGGCGACGACACCGACGACCTCGTGCCCCAGGACGAGGGGTTCGAGGACGCGGTAGTTCCCGTTCCGGGCGTCCTTGGCGTAGTGCAGGTCCGACCCGCAGATCCCGCCGTAGACGATGCGGACGAGGACCTGGCCGGGGGACGGTTCGGGGGTCGGGAACTCCTCGACCCGTAGGTCACCCGGGGCGTGCACGGTCACGGCTCTCACGTCGTCACTCCTCGATCGGTCGTGCTGTCGGTCGTGTTCAGGCGATGTGCGATCCGCCGTTGACGTCGTACGTGACGCCGGTCAGGTACCCCGCGTCCTCGCTGACCAGGAACGCGATGACCGCCGCCACGTCCTGCACCGTACCGATGCGTCCCACCGGCAGCTCCCGCAGCAGGAACTCCTTGCGCTCGTCGGTGAGCGGGCCGCCCATGATGTCGGTGTCGATGGAACCGGGGGAGACCGAGTTCGCGGTCACCCCGTGCGGCCCGAGCTCGCGGGCCAGGGTCCGGGCCAGCCCCAGCAGGGCGGCCTTGGAGGCGGAGTAGGCGGCCCGGCCGTACACCCCACCGCCGCGCTGGGCCGAGGCGGAGGACACGTTGACGATCCGTCCGAGGCGGTGGGACGCCATCACCCGCGCCGCCTCCTGGGTGACGTGGAAGGTGCCGTGCAGGTTCACGTCGACGACCCGGCGCCACTCCTGCTCGCTCACCTCGAGGAACGGGACGGGTGAACTCACGCCCGCGTTGTTCACCAGCGCGACGAGTTGCGGGAGTTCGGCGACCACCGTGGCGACGGCGTCCCGCACGCCCGGCCGGTCGCTGATGTCCACCCCCAGGCCCAGGCAGGGGACGCCGTGGAGTTGCTGCAGCTCCGCGGCGACGGCGGAGCTGGCGGCCGGATCGAGGTCCAGGACCACCACCGACCACCCCCGGGAGGCCAGCCGGTCGGCGGTGGCCCGGCCGATCCCGCGCGGGGAGGCCGCGCCGGTGACGATCGCGGTGCGCTCGACGGGGAAGGGGCTGGCCGGGTACGGCGGCAGGGCCATGGCGGTTCCTGTTCTCCTCGGTGAGTCCCCTCATCCTCCTCGACGTGCGGCGAGGAGGGTGCGCAGGCCCGCGAGGAGGGCGCCCAGGCCGAGGTCGAAGGCGGTGAGGGCGGTGTCACCGCCGGGACGGGCGCGGGTGGCGGCGGTGAACACCGGAGCCGAGTCCTCGAGGTCGCCGGGGTCGAAGATGTCCGCCGGCGCCTGGGTGTCCAGCGCGGAGCCGAGGACGAAGGACTCGACGGCGACGACGACGTCGGTCAGCAGGTGCTCGGGCCAACCGCCCGCGAGCAGCCCGGCCGTGACGCGTTCGTACATGGCGACGGTGTGCGGGGCGCTGCGGACCGGGGTGATCGCGATGACGGGCACGAGGGCGGGGTGGCGGGCGTAGGCGTCGCGGTAGGACCGGGCCCACGCGGCGAGCGCCCCGTCCCAGGGCAGCGTCTCGAAGGCCGAGCAGTCGATGCGGGCGTTCACGTGGTCCTGCACCGCGCGCAGCACGTCCTGCTTGTCGGCGACGTGGTTGTAGAGCGCGGAGGGCGCCACGCCCAGCCTGCGGGCCAGCGCCGCCATCGTCAGGCCGTCCTGCCCACGTTCCTCGAGCAGCGCGACGGCGGCGGTGGTGATGCCGTCGACGGTCAGCAGCGGGTTGCTGGGCCGACCGCGGGGACGGCGGGGTGGGGCGATCACCGGGTCATCCTGACGCACTCGAATCCTCCCGCAACCCTTGACAGCACCGTTCCGCAGGTCATTAATGAAGCCCAATCACTTTAGGTGGTGCAGGCCGACGACGACCTCAGGAGGACCCCGTGAAGTCCGCAACACCCCCCGAACAGACCGCCGACGTCGTGGTCGTGGGCGCCGGCCCCGCCGGCCTCAACACCGCGCGCCACCTCACCCGGGCCGGCCTCGACGTCGTCGTCCTGGAAGCGCGGGACCGCGTGGGCGGGCGCACCTGGACCGACGAGGTCGAGGGCGCCACCCTCGAGATCGGCGGCCAGTGGGTCTCCCCGGACCAGACCGAACTCCTCGGCCTCCTCGCCGAACTCGGCATCGACACCTACTCGCGCTACCGCGACGGTGAGAACGTCTTCATCGGCGCCGACGGCGTCCGCTCCCGCTACCGCGGCGACACGTTCCCCGTCTCCGACGCCACGGCCAAGGAGATCCACCGCCTCACCGAGCTGATGGACGACCTCGCCGCCTCCGTCGGGGCGCACGCACCGTGGGCCCACCCCCGCGCCCGGGAACTCGACACCGTCTCCTTCGAGCACTGGCTGCACCAGCAGTCCGACGACGAGGAGGCCCGGACCGCCGTCGCGCTGTTCATCGCCGGGGCCATGCTGACGAAACCGGCCCACGCGTTCTCGACGCTGCAGGCCGTGCTGATGGCCGCCTCGGCCGGCTCGTTCACCAACCTCACCGACGAGTCCTTCATCCTCGACAAGCGCGTCGTCGGCGGGATGCAGTCGGTCTCCGAACGCCTCGCCGCCGACCTCGGCGACCGGGTGCACCTCTCGACGCCGGTCCGCACGATCCGCCACTCCGACTCCGGCGTCGTCGTCGAGTCCGACCGGGTCACGGTGCGCGCCCGCCGCGTCGTCGTCGCCGTCCCGCCACCGCTGTTCTCCCGCATCAGCTACGACCCGCCGCTGCCGCGCCGCCAGCACCAGATGCACCAGCACCTCTCCATGGGGCTCGTCATCAAGGTCCACGCCGTCTACCCGACGCCGTTCTGGCGCGCGGACGGCCTGTCCGGCACCGCGTTCGGCACCTCCACGCTGGTCCAGGAGGTCTACGACAACACCCTGCACGGCGACGACCGCGGCACCCTCGTCGCGTTCGTCTCCGACGAGAAGGCCGACGAGCTGCACGCCCTGACCGAGGGCGAGCGCCGCGAGCGCATCCTCGCCTCCATCGCGGAGTTCCTCGGCGACCGCGCCCTGGAACCCGACGTGTACTTCGAGTCCGACTGGGGCAGCGAGGAGTGGACCCGCGGTGCCTACGCCGCCAGCTTCGACCTCGGCGGCCTCTCCCGCTACGGCGCCGACCAGCGCCGCCCCGTCGGGCCGATCCACTGGGCCTGCTCCGACCTCGCCGCCGAGGGGTACCAGCACGTCGACGGCGCCCTGCGCAGCGGGCGGGACGCGGCGGCCGACGTCACCGCGGCGCTGTCATGACGTCCCCGTCCTACGTCGTCGCCTTCGACGGCGGTGACCGCGGCCAGGACGCGCTGAGCTGGGCCGCGGTGTTCGCCCGGTCCCTCGACGTCACCCTCGACGTCGTCTCCGTGGTGAAGACCGACGACCCGTTCGGCGGTCCGTACCCGCCCGTCGGCGACGTCACCGGCCTCATCACCGAACAGGCCGAGAGCTGGCTGGCCGAGGCCGTCGCGCAACTGCCCGACGACGTCGAGGTGCGCACCCACGTCCGCACCGCCGGCTCCGTCCCGGAGGGGTTGCTCGACGCCGCCGCGGAGTTCGGCGCGTCCGCCGTCGTCGTCGGCGCCGGCGGGGGAGCGATCCCGTTCGGGGTCGGTCCCGTGGCGCGTGCCCTCTTGCACTCCGCACCGCTGCCCGTGATGCTCGTGCCCCGGCGGGAACCCCCGGCGGGCATCGACCAGCTCTACGTCGCGGTCGGCACCCGCCAGGGTGCACCGACCGTCCTGGAGGAAGCGTGGGAAGCGGCTGCCCGCACCGGGTTGCCGTTGCACGTCGTCAGCCTCGTCGAACTCGACGAGAACGCCGGCGCGGACCGCGAGGCCGTCGGCGCGGTGCAGCACCTGGTCGACGACGTCGCGAGCCGCTCCCGCGGGGTGGACGTCACCGTGGAGATGGGGCGAGGACGCACGATGGCCGAAGCAGTCGGCTCGATCGACTGGGCCGCAGGAGGTCTGCTGCTCCTGGGCTCCTCCCGCCTCGCCCAGGGCCGGCAGACGTTCCTCGGGCCCACCGCGGCGCGGATCCTGCGCCACGTCCCCGTCCCCGTCGTCGTCGTGCCCCGGGGTGACTCGTGACCGCCGCGCCGGAACGACAGGTCAGCGAGTCCAAGGGACTCGGTGACGGCCGGGTCGGGCTGCTCGGTGCCGTCGTCATCGGCATCTCCACCATCGCCCCCGCCTACACCCTCACCGGCGCCCTCGGCCCGACCGCCTCCGCGGTCGGCGAGCACCTGCCCGCCATCTTCCTGGTCGGCTTCGTCCCCATGGTGCTCGTCGCCCTCGGCTACCGCGCCCTCAACAGCGCCATGCCGGACGCGGGGACGACGTTCACCTGGAGCTCCCGCGCCTTCGGCCCCTGGATCGGCTGGATGGGCGGCTGGGGCCTCCTCGCCGCGACCGTGCTCGTCCTCTCCAACCTCGCCGGCATCGCCGTCGACTTCTTCTACCTGATGCTCGCCCAGGTGACCGGCCGGGACTCGATCGCCGACCTCTCGACGAACGTCGTCGTCAACGTCGCCACCTGCCTGGTGTTCATGGCGCTCGCGTGCTGGATCTCCTACCGCGGGCTCGAGGCGACGAAGGTCGTCCAGTACGTCCTCGTCGCGTTCCAGGTGGTCGTGCTGCTCTGGTTCGCGATCGCCGCGTTCGTCCACGTCGCGAACGGCTCCGCGCCGGCCGGTCTCGCGATCGACCCGGAGTGGTTCAACCCCCTCGGCGTCGGGTCGTTCTCCGCCTTCGCCACCGGGATCTCGCTGTCGGTCTTCATCTACTGGGGCTGGGACGTCGTCCTGACCATGAACGAGGAGACCTCCGGCGCCCGCAGCACCCCCGGACGCGCCGCGCTCGCGACCATCGCCGCGATCGTCGTGCTCTACCTGACGATCGCCCTCGCCGTGCTGTCGTTCTCCGGTACCGGATCCGACGGTCTCGGCCTGGGCAACGAAGACATCCAGGAGAACATCTTCGCCGCCCTCGCCGGCCCCGTCATGGGCCCCGTGGCCGTGCTGATGTCGCTGTCGGTCCTCGCGTCCTCGGCCGCGTCGCTGCAGTCGACGTTCATCTCCCCGGCCCGCACGATGCTCGCCATGGGCCACTACGGCGCGCTGCCGCCGGCCTACGCCCGGGTCAGCCGCACGTTCCAGTCGCCCGGGTACGCGACGATCGTCTCCGCCGTCGTCGCCTCGGCGTTCTACGCCGCGATGCGCGTCGTGTCCGAGGACGTCCTGTGGGACACCATCTCCGCACTGGGGATGATGGTCTGCTTCTACTACGGCGTCACGGCGCTCGCCTGCGTCTGGTACTTCCGCGGCAGCTGGGCCGGTGACGTGAAGGCGTTCCTGTCCTGCTGCCTCGCGCCGCTGGTCGGAGGGGTGCTGCTGCTGGTGTTCTTCGTGCAGACCGCGGTCGACTCCATGGACCCCGACTACGGTTCGGGGTCGCAGGTGTTCGGCATCGGGCTGGTGTTCCTGCTCGGAGTGGGGGTGCTCGCTCTCGGTGTCGTCGTGATGTTCTTCCAGTACCGGGCCCGCCCGGGGTTCTTCCGGGGCGAGACGATCGTCCGTGGCCGCAGCAGTTCCGCCGACCTCGAAGGAGAAGTCCAGTCGTGAAGCAGTTCCAGAACGTCATCGCCGGTGAATCGCGGGACGCGCTCGACGGTGCGACCAGCGAGGTCGTGAACCCCTCCACCGGACAGGCCTACGCGACGGCTCCCGTCTCGGGTGCCGCCGACGTCGACGCGGCGTACCAGGCCGCGTCGAAGGCCTTCTCCACCTGGGGGCGCACGACCCCCTCGGAACGGCAGAAGTTCATGCTCGACCTCGCCGACGCGATCGAGGAACGCGCCGAGGAGTTCGTCGCCGCCGAGGTGGAGAACACCGGGAAGCCGATCGCGCTGACCCGCAGCGAGGAACTGCCGCCCGCGGTGGACCAGCTGCGGTTCTTCGCCGGTGCCGCGCGGGTCCTGGAGGGCCGGGCGGCGGGGGAGTACCTCGCGGGTCACACCTCGTGGGTGCGCCGGGAACCGATCGGTGTCGTCGGTCAGGTGACGCCGTGGAACTACCCGCTGATGATGGCGATCTGGAAGATCGGCCCCGCCCTGGCCGCCGGGAACACCATCGTCCTGAAACCGTCCGACACGACGCCCGCGTCGTCGGTCCTGCTGGCGCAGGTCGCGAACGAGGTGCTCCCGCCGGGAGTCCTCAACGTCGTCTGCGGTGACCGCGGGACGGGACGTGCGCTCGTCGAGCACCCGACCCCGCAGCTCGTCGCCATCACCGGTTCCATCCGCGCCGGCATGCAGGTCGCGGAGTCGGCGTCGAAGGACGTGAAGCGCGTCCACCTGGAACTCGGTGGCAAGGCCCCCGTCGTGGTGTTCGACGACGCCGACGTGGCTGCGGCCGCCGAGGCGATCGCGGGCGCCGGGTACTTCAACGCCGGCCAGGACTGCACCGCCGCGACCCGCGTCCTCGTCGCGCCGCGGTTGCACGACGACTTCGTCGCTGCCCTGTCGGAGCAGGCCAGGAACACCAAGGTCGGTCTGCCCGACGACGCCGACGCCGCCCTCGGGCCCGTGAACAACGCCAATCAGCTGGCGCACGTCTCCGGGTTCGTCGACCGCCTGCCCGACCACGCCGTCCTCGGAGCCGGTGGCGCGCGTTCCGTCGGCGACCTCGCCCGCGGTTTCTACTACGACCCCACCGTCGTGTCGGGGCTGACCCAGGACGACGAGGCCGTGCAGAACGAGATCTTCGGCCCCGTCATCACCGTGCAGCGCTTCACCGACGAGGACGAGGCGATCCGCTGGGCCAACGGCACGAAGTACGGCCTCGCCTCCAGCGTCTGGACGAAGGACTTCGGCCGCGCCATGCGCGTCTCCGCGGCCCTCGACTTCGGCTGCGTGTGGATCAACACCCACATCCCGCTCGTCGCCGAGATGCCGCACGGCGGGTTCAAGCAGTCCGGCTACGGCAAGGACCTCTCGATGTACGGCATGGAGGACTACACGCGCATCAAGCACGTGATGGCCAACCTCGACTCCTGACCGTTCCCTCGTGATCGGGCACGTCGTCGGCGCGGACGTGCCCGGTCACGGGGACGGTGGAGGGTGTTGAGTCGAGTCTGCGATGATGGCCGCGGATCCTCCGGGGTCCGGGGCCTCTAGCTCAATTGGCAGAGCAGCGGACTTTTAATCCGCGGGTTGTCGGTTCGATCCCGACGGGGCCCACCCCACCTGACGTGCGAAAACGCTTCATCTGCTGGCACGCTGAACACGGCGCGTGCCAGCGGGATGCCTGATCGTGCCAGCAGCGGCGAGTGGCGGCACCTGTGCTCAGGTGGACGGCACGGGGTGCCGATACGTCACAGCACGAGGATGCGTCGGACGCATCGCGCTGATCTGGGCCGTGCTCAGCTTCGTCACCCTGCTCCTCGTCGAGCTCGCACCCTCGAGCGCGGACGTGGTCAGCTGCGGCGCGCTCTTCGGTGATCGGCCCCTGTCGTTCATCAGCGACACGAGCGTGCGCACGAACCCGCGGTCCCTGCTGACGCTCCCCGCCATCTTCGCCGCTGTGAGCGCGGCCTTCGGCCTGGCCATCACCCTCGTCGTCCGGTCGTCCGGTCGTCCGGTCGTCCGGTCGTCCGGTCGTCCGGTCGTCGGCCTCCGCGACCGTCGCTCGACCTACAGCCTGACCCGGACCCGCCACTGCGTCCCGTCCTGCGGGCCGACCCCGTGCACGGCGATGACCTCGTCCCGTGACCACGTCGCCTGCACCTGTGTCATCGCGGCGGGGTCGTCCGACCCCTCGATGACGACGGAGGAATGGTGCGGCGGCTGCTCGACGAGACCCGTACGTCCTCACGGAGCTGAGCACGAACGAGACATCGGACGACACGGACGTCGTCTCGCAGGCGGCACCGGCACGCCCGGACTGCAGCGACCGCCACCGGCGAACCGCCCCGTGGAAAGCAGCGGAGAGCGCTGAGCGCGCAGTCAGCGAAAGTGATCACGATCTGGAACGGTTCGCCGCAACATGACAAGGACCTGCAACGCCGCCGCAGGCCCTGACCATCCAGGCGGACGCCAGGAGACCAGGTGCCGAGCGAGAGCCCTGCGGATGTCGTCCGCGAGCTGAGAAAGCACCTGAACGAGTCGCTGGCTGCGCAATTCTTCGCGACCGAGGGTTTGCAGCACATGCGGAACCAGCTGCAGCAGATTCGTCCAGACCCCAGCAACCCGAACCCGAAGGTGATGTTGGGGTACGGCAAACCGGTCGGACCCAACCCACCGCACTACGCTTCGCTGCCTCGGTCGACCGCGGTGTACCACCTCCGACGCAACGGGGAGGTTGAGGACCGTCTGGGGCAACAGTGGATCGTGGCCTTCTGCTCAACCTGGGACGAGGAGTTCCGCCTTCGGCTCGAGGCTGCACACGGGTGCCCCGAGAACGCGATCCGTGTCGACGCCTTCGGGGACCTGCGTCTGATGCGCCACGACATCGTCCACGGACGCGGCCAAGCCAGTCTGGCCAACACCGGTCGCTGCAAGGTGCTCCACTGGTTCCGCCCACCTCACTGCATCCGACCGAGCATGCCGCAGCTGGGGGAACTCCCCGACCTCGTCCCGTGGGCAGCACTGGAGCAGGGACCCTGGCCGCGGCCATGACGAAAGCGCCCCACCCGACGACCACTGTCCTTCGTGGATCCCTGGCGTAGAGCAGGCGATCTGTCCGCACGTCGACAGTCGTCAACAGGTGATCGTCTTCGACCAGCGTCACGCACAACTCGCCGGGTTGGAGACCGAGCCGGCTTTCACCTGGCGCTTGGCTGTTCGGCGGAGCGGACAGCGCATCCAGCGAGGTCGTCAGGCGGTCGTCGATGTCGCCGTGCTGTGTCCCCTGTCCGGGATGCCTGCACGCAGGAACAGGATGTCGAGCGCGACGGTGATCTGGTTGTCGCGGGTCGCCAGCGGGCCGAAGCACCTCCAGCTGACGTCCAAGGGTTCGCCCTCGATCTGTGGTTCGGAAGGTGCTTCGTGCTCCCTCAGTTCGAGGAGCTGCGGATGCAGGGCATCGCGCACGCCGGTGTTCGCGGTGCTGGTAGTTCGAGTCGACGCTGCACCGATCGCCTGCCGGTGCCCAGGCAGAACGGCCCCCAGTTCCGCGGGTAGCGGAGGTGGGGGCCATCGTCGGTCCGGCGCCGAGTGGGAACTCTAGGTTCGCTCGTGGCCGAGGGTGGCGTGTGTGCGCTTGCAGGTGCAGCCGGGCACGGTCGTGCTTCCGCGAGCTCGGCGCACGGCCGCGAGCAGCAGGACCACGCCTGCGAGCAGGAGGCCGGCGCTGAGGGGGCCGCCGGCGAGGACCCGACCCAGGTGCGGGACGCTGAACTGCGCGAGCCCCAGGTCGGTCCCGTCGGTGATCGCCAGGGTCCACGGGTCGAGGTCGGGGTTGGCGTCCCCTCGGGTTCGCACCGTGCGTTGGCCTCCCTGCTCGGAGACGGCCGCGACGCGGTGCATGACGGGTCGATCGCCTTGGGTGACGTAGGGCGGCGGTGGCCGGAAGGCGATGACCTGGCCGACCGCGATGTCGTGGGCATCGACTCGGGTGGTCAAGGCCAGGGAGCCTGCCGGCACGGTCGGGGACATCGATCCGGTCAGGACAGGAACGACACGGACCCCCAGCAGGCTGGCCACCAGGGCGACGACACCGAGCAGCCCCACGAGAGCGGTGACGGCGGCGCCCAGTTCGCCCACGCCCGCGTGCCGGTTGGAACGCGGAGTGGGAGTCGGGGTGGCAGTGGTGTGAGGGGGGGTGGGAGGGGTCATCCCTTGCTCCGGTCTCCGGGGGCTCGGACCGAGGTTGCCTTGGCGTCCAAGGTGACCTGGTTGGCGAGGGTTCCGCTGATGAAGATGCGCAGGTACACCGCTGCTCCTGGGTTGATGGACGGTGCCCACACCACGTTCAGTCGGGTGGGCAGGATGGCAGCACTCACGGCGGTGGTGAGCCCCGGGCAGGTGGACCCGTTCCAGGGCAGGCTGCAGCGGTTGATGGTCACCAGCGTCGCCCCGAAGCTGGACAGGTCGACCGAGCCGGTCAGGCGGACCGGCACGGTGGACTTGTTCCTCAGGTTCACGTAGGCGGTGGTGGAGTCGTTCAGCATCTTGGACGCGGTGAACCGGGCGCCGCCGGTGCCAACAGCGTTCAGGGGGGTGAACTCGTGCCCGATCACCGCTGCGGTGAGGGTGCCGGTGCGTGCGCTCGCTGGGCGAAGCGGCCAGGGGGCCGCCTGGGCGGGTTGGGCCGGTTGGATGGCCTGAGCGGTAGCGATGAGTACCAGCGCGATCACCAGGGCCAGCGCCAGCCCGACGTGCGCGATGAGCGGGGATCGGTCCCGGGCTGCCCGCCGCACACTCAGCGGCCGGAACACCCTCAGCTCATGAGTGACTGCCAGGTCCGCGGGTCGCTTCAGACCCTGTCCGGGGGCGCTCACGGCATCGTGCGGTCGCGCCCACCGGTGGTCTGGCCGCTGACGCTGATGGCGATGGTGCCGTTCTTGCCCATCAGCGTCTGCGGGGCGTCGTCCTTGAGCTTGAACCGGTACCGCACGTGCGCAGCGCCGACGGCGCCGGGGGCGATGGAGGCGTAACTGACCGACACGCCGGTCTCGTTGACGGCGACCTCGCCCGCCAGTGGGGTCGTCTTGGCGCCCAGGCAGTCACCGGTGCTCGTCCAGGCCATGGAGCAGCGCTCCACGGTGACGGCCAGCGCTCCCGACAGGTCGCCGGTGGCGGTGATCGCGCCGGAGTACGAGCCGGCGGTCGTGCCTTGGTTGGTCAGGTCGACGTAGCGGTACCAGTAGTCGCCCGGCAGCAGGTCGGGCATGACGGCGTGGAAGGCCGAGCCGTTGGCGTCGACGAGGTCCACGGCGGCCAGGGCTGCGGTGACGGTGCCGCTCGTGGCGGTGGACGTGGCCTGCCAGGACGCCAGCGTTCCGGCCCCGACGAGGCTCACCCCGCCGACAGCGAGCACGAGCAGCGCCGAGCGCCGGCGACGGTGTGTGCTCCGTTGGGGGCAGGGGACCGAGGCCGCGTCGGACGGCAGCTGGCTGGGTGCGGGGTGGGTCATGACGGCCTCGTCTCTACCGGCTTCTGATCCTTGACGGATCTCGTATCTAGAACCTCGGAGGCTGGCGCTCAATCCTTGAATTCGTGCCTGGCCCCCTGAGAGGGGTCACCGGCACGAGGAGGCGGTCATACCGCTGGAGCACACCGATGGCCCCCACACCGCGGGTAGCGGGGGTGGGGGCCGGCGTCGTCGACCAGTCAGCGGACCTCGGTGGACCCGTTGGCTCGTGCACGGCTTCCGGGCTGCTGGTCGTCGGGTCGGCGTCCGCCTTGTTCGGCAGCTGGTGCACGGCACCGGAGCCGACGAAGGACGCCACGACGGTCGCGATGGTCCCGCCGGTGGTGAACGGCCCGGCCGCGAGCCCGGCGACGGCTGCCGCGCCCGCCGACGAGACGTCGCCGACGAACGCCTCGACGTGGATGAAGAGCAGCAGTCCCGGCGATGACGCAGTCCGCAGAACGTCCGTGAACCCCCACGCCCGACCAACACACCCGGCAGCATCGACGCAGGTCAGGGTGGTGCGGACCGATCGTTCAACCCGCGGGTCGTCGGTTCGATCCCGACGGGACCCACGACCGTCCCGGCTCCGACGTCGGCGGGGGTGCAGGTCCCTCCTGCGACATGGACCGTGGTCCGTCGACGACGATCACGCCGGGTAGACGTCGGGCCGTCGGTCGCCGAACAGGTGGGCCCGAGGGGTCAGCCGCTTGTCGCGCGTCGGGGCCAGGTCGACGTCGACGAGCAGCAGACCCTCGTGGTCGCGCGACGCCACCGGCCACCCGTCGGCCCCCACGACCGTCGTTCCCGCCGTCCACTCCTGGCCCCGTTCGGTCCCGGTGCGGTCGCAGCACGCGACGACGACCCGGTTGACCCGGGCCGTGGCCATGGCGATGACGACCTCGGGTGGGCGTTCACCGGCCGGGCGCGGGACGAGGGGCCAGTTCGTGGGGACGGCCAGCAGTTCTGCGCCGGCCAGCGCGAGGGCGCGGGTGAACTCGGGGAACTCCAGGTCGTAGCAGACCAGCGGGGCGATCGCGCCGACCCGCGTCGCCAGCACGGGCGGCAGGGCGTTGCCGGGCCGGAAGAACCGCTTCTCCTCGTCCCACAGGTGGACCTTGCGGTACACGGCCAGGACACCGGACGCGTCGACGACGGCGGCGCTGTTGTACAGACCGTCCTCCCCGCGTTCGCAGAAACCCCCGACGACGACCGCGTCCCCGCGCGCGGCCTCCTCGGCCCAGCCGACGAACACCTCGTCGTCGCGGGTGATCGCCACCCCCGCCGCCTCCTCGGGCGAGGCGAACACGTATCCGGACGTGACGAGCTCGGGCAGGACGACGAGGTCGGCCCCGGCGTCCACGGCCCCGCGGACGGCGGCCCGCGCGTTCCGGGTGTTGGCGGCCAGGTCGGCGATGCGGGGGGCGGAGCTGTGGCAGGCGATCCGGACCACGGAGGTGGTCATGCGCGCTCCGCGCACCGTGTCACCGCCAGCGGGCGGTGCGCAGGGTGGCGGTGGCGCTGTGCGCGGCCATCCCCTCGGAGTCGGAGATCACCTGGACCGCCGTCGCGAGGTCGGGAGTGGCCTCGCGCGAGATCCGCTGGTACGTCAGCGGTTTCAGGTAGCGCGCGACGGACAGCCCGGCGCTGTGCCGGGCGCCGCCGGCCGTCGGCAACGTGTGGTTGGTCCCCGCCATGCCCTTGTCGGAGTAGGCGACCGTCGACCACTCCCCGAGGAAGAGCGAGCCGTAGTTCGTCAGTCGGTCGTGGTACCAGTCGTCCTCGATCGTCAGCACCTCGAGGTGTTCCGGGGCCAGGTCGTCCATGAGCGTCGCGGCCGTCTCGCGGTCCACGGCCCAGGTCACGCTGCCGTGGTCGCGCCAGGCGGCACCGGCGATGTCGCGCGTCGCGAGCCCCTCGAGCTGCCGGTCGACCTCGGTGACCACGGCCCGCGCGAGTTCCCGCGACGTCGTCACCAGCGCCGCGGGGGAGTTCGGGCCGTGCTCGGCCTGCCCGAGCAGGTCGGCCGCGACGAGGACCGGGTCGGCGCTGTCGTCGGCCAGCACCGCGACCTCCGAAGGACCGGCGAGGAGGTCGATCGCGACGGTGCCGAACAGTTGCCGCTTGGCCTCCGCGACGAACGCGTTGCCGGCTCCGACGAGCATGTCGACGGGGCCCTCGCCGACGAGGCCGAAGGCCATCGCGGCCAGGGCCTGCACCCCGCCCAGGACGAACACCCGGTCGACCCCGGAGACCGCCGCGGCGTACAGCACGGCGTCGTTGGCGCCGCCGTGGGGTTGCGGCGGGGTGCACGCCACGACGGAGGGAACCCCGGCGACCTTGGCGACGCCCACCGTCATGAACGCGCTCGCCGTCAGCGGGAACCGACCGGCCGGCAGGTACGCCCCCACCCGGCCCACGGGCACGTAGCGCTGGCCCACGAGCAGGCCCGGGGTCAGCTCCACGGAGAAGTCGCTCAGGTGCGCGCGCTGGGCCGCGGCGAAGGCCCGGGTGCGTTCACCGCCGAGTTCGATCGCCTCGCGCAGTTCGGGGGGCAGGCGCTCGCCGCTGCGGGCGATGGTGTCGGCGTCGAGTTCCACGGCGCGGCCGTCGCTGCCGTCGTAGCCGTCGAGTTCCGCGGCGTAGCGCAGGACGGCGTCGAGCCCGCTCTTCTCGATGTCGGCGAGCATCCCGGACACGCGCGCGGCGACCGCGGGGTCGCGCTGGGCGGGCGGGGTCTGAACGGCGGGAACCTTCACCGGCGAGAACCGGCCGGCGAGGGCGGACAGGACAGCGGGGGTGAACTGCATGCGGGAAGGCTAGGAACTGCGCGACCCTCAGGACAAGACCCGGAGATCCTCCGGTACCCGCAGGACTACCCTGTCGGTCGTGACGCTGAACCAGCTCCGGGCCTTCCTCGCGGCCGCCCGGACGGGGTCGTTCACCGCGGCGGCCGTGGACCTGGAGATCGCCTCGGCCTCGGCCTCCGAACTCGTCCGGCGGCTCGAGGAGGAGCACGGGATCGCGTTGTTCACGCGCGGGCCGAGGCGGCTCGTCCTCACGGGCGCGGGTGAGCAGCTCCTGCCCTTCGCGGAGCAGTCCGTCTCCGCGGCCGACGCCGGGAGCGACGCCGTGCAGGCGTTGCGCAGCCTGGGCGGCGGGGTCGCCACCTTCGGGGTCCTGCGCAACGCCGACTACTACCTGCTCTCCGACCTGGTCGCGGAGTTCCACCGGCGCCACCCCGCGGTCCGGGTGCGGCTGGTGGGGCTGAACTCAGTGGCGGTGGCGGCCGCCGTGGCGGCGGGGGAGATCGAGGCGGGTCTGGTCGTCCTGCCCGTCGACGACGCCGGGCTGACGGTCACCCCCGTCCTGCGGGACGAGGTCCGCTACGTCAGCGCGGACCCGGCCAGACTGCGGCGGCCGGTGACGATGGCGGACCTGGCCGCCGCGCCACTGGTCCTCTACGACGCCCACCACGGCTGGCGGGACCCGACGCGTCGCCAGCTCGCCGACCGCGCGCGGCTGGAGGGCGTCAGGTTGGAACCCCTCATCGAGGTCGAGCACGTCGAGGCGGCCCTCGGCCTCGTGGCGCGGGGGATCGGCGACACCTTCGTCAGCCGGGCCGTGGTGGACAGCGTGGCGTTCCCCCCGGGGCTCGGGACGGTGGGTTTCGAAACCCCCCTGCACGACGTCGTGGCCCTGGTGCAGCGTGAGGGGATCGCACTGTCGCCGGCCACGCGCGAACTCGCCCGGCTGGCCCGTCAACGCCTGCTCGCGCACGACGCCGACGGGCCCGGCGGGGCCTGGCCCGGCTGAGCGGGGCGGTCAGTCGTCCTCGGTGGCGGTGACCATGACGCCGACCGGCGCGAGGTAGCCGTTGGGGTCGATCATCCGGTCGGTGTGGCGGGCGGCGTACACGACCTCGGGAGCCCACTCCAGGTAGACGCGGTCGTCACCGGAGTTGATGACCAGCAGTTCACCCGGGCCGTCCGGGCCTTCCTGCACGCAGCGGAACGCGCGCCAGGCCCCCGGCGGGACCGAGAACGAGTCGCCCACGCCGAGTTCCACCGCCGTGGCCGGATCGCCGTTGAGGGTCACCGACCAGCGACCGGACTTCACCAGCAGGGCCTGGTTGCGGTCGTGGCGGTGCAGCAGCAGGCCCTCCTCCGCCGCGGCCCGGACCCAGGCGAGGTTGAACGAGTGCGGTTCGGTGATCGACGGGGTCTGGCGACGGTCCTGCGTCATGCCGTACCCGATGACCAGGGCCAGTTCGGCCGCCCCACCGGGCAACGTCGCGCACAGCAACGCGTTGCGGCTGTAGACGCGGTCGCCGGGCTGCACGACGCGACGGCGCATCTCCTCGACGGAGTAGGACGTCAGCTCGTCGATGTAGCGCGTCTTCATCGGGGTGACGAGGGCGACGCCCTCGGGCACCGCGTCGCCCGCGACGGTGTCGATCAGCCGGTTGTCGGCCGTCAGGTGCAGGCCGTGGGACTCGGCCTCCTTCAGCACCGAGGGACCCCAGATGATCCCGCCGGTCACGTCGCGGCCCAGCACGGTGTAGAGGATCCCGTCGTCCGGTCCCTCGTTGGTGAACCCGCGGAAGATCCAGGTCGGGACGGAGACGACGTCGCCGTCGGTGCTGACGTACTCGCCCTGCTTCCCGTCGACGCCCCAGCGCAGGCGGAACTCGCCGCCGAGGTTGACGAACACCTCCGCGGTGAAGTGCAGGTGCAGGTTGTTGGAGATGCCGTTCGGCATCCCCGCGGCCCCGGTGTTGAAACCGTGCGGCTCGGTGAGGTTGATGAACTGGGAGGCGTTCTGCGAGACGCCGCCGCCGATGAAGGCGTAGTTCTCCTTGCGGTCGGAACCGGGCGTGCGGCAGTCGATGAACGCCGCGTTGCAGGGGACCCAGTCGCTCTTGCGGACGGTGCGGCGCTGGATCTCCGCGGCCCCGACGGTGACGTCGCTCAGTTCCGGGCGCACGTGCTCGGTGGTGGTCATGTGCTCCTCCTCCAGAGGGGGTCGAGGTCCTCGGTGGTTCTCGGGGGATCCTCAGTAGATGTTGACGGGTACGGTGTCGCCGTCGCCGCGGGCGGCCGCGATCTGGGTGCGCAGGGCGATGTCGTCGTACAGGCGCACCTCCCTGACGAGAGCGCCGCGGTGGAACGTGAACTGCGAGATCCCCAGCACGTCGACGGGTTTCCCCGTGCGCGGACCGTAGGTGGGGGCGCCGATGTAGTCGCCGACGAACTTCCACGTCACCGCGACCCGCAGCCCGGCGTAGCGGACGTCGTGGTTGGTCTGGACGTCGCGGACCTCGAACTGCCCCGCCGGGAAGCACTCCAGGAACCGCAGCAGGGCCCGGCGGTACCCCTCGGGACGGATGACGACCTGGTTCCCGACGGTCAGCAGGACGAGGTCGCGGGCGAAGAACGTCTCCACCTTCTGCAGGTCGCGGTCGTTCCAGACCGTCTGGATCATCTCCAGGACGCGTTCGACCTCGGGGCGGTGCTCGTCCGGACGGGGGCCGGAGTCGCCCGCGACGACGACGTCGACCGGTGCGGGCTGGGTCCAGGAACCCGTGTACCCGCGGAAGGTCTGAGCCCGGGCGAGCTCGTCGAGGTCCAGCCCCAGGTCCAGCGCGCCGGCGAGGGAGTCGCGCACGACCCACTCCTCGACCATGCGGCCGCGTCGGTAGAGGCAGTTGGCGATGGTGCGGCTGTGCGCGGAGGTGTGCAGGTGCCCCGACAGCACGAGGTGGGAGCTGAGGAACGCGTCCTGGCCCCGCGCCTCCCACACCACGTCCTCGGCCTGGCCGGTCCGGTCCGGGTCCGCCGAGATGCGCTGCAGCGTCCCCTCGATCACCTCCTGCCGTGTGGTGGAGGTCCCGTAGGCGCCGTGGACGATCGAGTCCGGTTCGTAGTTCTCGCGGATGAAGCTGATGGAGCGGTCGACCCAGATGAGGTCGGTCACCTCGCGGATGAAGTCGTCGGGATCCGCGTACGGCGCGTACGCGACCGGATCGAGAGCCACTGGGGAGCATCCCTTCGTCGGTGGTCGCGGTGGGCTGCTGCGCCCACCACGACGCTGAGCGTATGCGTATGCACAAACCGGTGCAAGGGGCTGCGCCCGGTGGCTCGGGGCGTCAGCCCGCGGTCCCGAGGGTTCCGCGCTCGACGAAGGTGGTGGTGAACGTGGTGTGGGACAGGGGGGCTCCTGGGTCCTCGATGCGGCGCACGGCGAGCCGGGCCGCCTCGCGGGCCATCTGCTCGAAGTCGTAGGCGATGGTCGAGAGCTGCACGATCGGCCAGGCGGCGGGCGGGAGGTCGTCGAAACCCACGATCGAGACGTCCCGGGGGACGTGCACGCCGGTGCGGCCGGCGGCGTTGAGGGCGCCGTAGGCGACCACGTCGTTGCCGCAGAAGATCAGCGTGGGGGGTTCGGGCAGTGCCAGCAGTTCGCTCACCGCGGCGTCGCCGACGGCGGTGTCGTAGGGGCCGCGGCGCACGTACCGCGTCTCCAGGGGCAGGCCGTGGTCGGCCAGGGCCGAGCGCAGCGCGAGTTCCCGGCTCTGTCCCGTGCTGGTGTTGGTCGGTCCGAGCACGGCGCCCACCCGGCGGTGGCCGAACTCGACCGCACGGCGGACGGCAGCCGTGAAGCCCGGCACGGGATCCACGACCGTGGCGTCGGCGTCGACCTGGGTGCTGGTGCGGTTGAGGTAGACGAACGGCAGCCCCCGGTCGCGCAACCGCAGGGGTGCGGTGGAGTCGATCGTGGTCGTGGCCAGGACGACCCCGTCCATCCCGTTCGCCAGCAGGCGGTCCACCACGCTCCCGTTGTCGTCGGACTCGGTGTGCAGCAGGAGCTGGTACCCGCGGCTCTCGAGTTCGTGGTGCACCGGCGCGATGATGTGGTGGTAGAACTCGTTGTTCAGGTCGGTGACGAGCAACCCGATGCGCCGGGTGCGCCCGGAGGACAGGGCCCGGCCGGCGTCGCTGAGCACGTACCCGAGCAGTTGGGCGGCCTCGCGGACGCGCTGCTTCGTGGCGCTCGAGAGCCGGGGGTCGTCCCGCAGGGCCCGGGAGACCGTGGGCTGGGAGACGCCGGCCACACGGGCGACGTCGCGGCTCGTGACTGCCATGGGTGAACCCTTCCGCGACCCGCTGCGACCGCTGGAGTCTAGCCGACGGGTGCCTCGGTCAGGTATACGTAGACGCAGTTCGAGCATACGTATACGCAAACCCCTGCACACCACCACGGAACGAGGGTCCGACGATGCCCCTGCAGCTCAAGAGCGCCCCCACGAAGTCCTTCGCGGACACGGCCCAGGCCGACGTCGCCGAGCGGGTGGGGACGATCGTCGCCGCTGTCCGTCGCGAGGGCGACGACGCGGTCCGCCGCTACGCCGAGCAGTTCGACGGCTGGACGCGACCCTCCCGGCTCGACGACGACCAGGTCGAGGAGATCGTGGCCGGTCTCGACCCCCAGGTGATCGAGGACATCCGGTTCGTCCAGGACCAGGTGCGCACCTTCGCCCAGGCCCAGCGCGACTCCCTCGTCGACCTCGAGGTCGAGACCCTGCCCGGAGTGCGGCTCGGGCAGAAGCACGTGCCCGTGCAGGCGGTCGGCGCCTACGTCCCCGGGGGGAAGTACCCGCTGACGGCGTCCGCGCACATGACGATCGTCACCGCCAAGGTGGCGGGCGTACCCCGCGTCGTGGCCTGCACCCCACCCATCCGGGGTGAGGTCCCGGCCGCCACCATCGCGGCCATGAAACTCGCCGGGGCCGACGAGATCCACGTCCTCGGTGGGGTGCAGGCCATCGCGGCCATGGCCCTGGGCACGGAGAGCATCGCCCCGGTGAACCTCCTGGCCGGTCCCGGCAACGCCTACGTCGCCGAGGCGAAGCGGCAGCTGTTCGGGGAGGTCGGCATCGACCTGTTCGCCGGACCCACCGAGATCCTCGTCGTCGCCGACGACTCCGCCGACCCCTTCCTCGTCGCGGTCGACCTGCTCTCGCAGGCCGAGCACGGTCCCGAGTCGCCCGCGGTGCTCATCACCACCTCGCGCGCGCTGGGCGAGCGGGTGCTCGAGCACGTCGAACGGCTGCTGCCCGGCCTGCCGACCGCCGACTACGCGGGACCGGCCTGGCGCGACTGGGGTCAGGTGCTGGTGGTGGACGACCTCGACGAGGCGTACGCGCTGGCGGACTCCTTCGCCTTCGAGCACGTGCAGGTCTTCACCCGCGCACCGCGCGAGGCGCTGGTGAAGATGCACGACTACGGCGCGCTGTTCCTCGGGGAGAACACCTGCGTCTCCTACGGCGACAAGGTGATCGGCACCAACCACGTGCTGCCCACGCTGGGCGCGGCCCGCTACACCGGAGGTCTGTGGGTCGGCAAGTACCTGCGCACGGTCACGTACCAGGAGATCAGCGACCCGGCGTCCTCGGCCCGGCTGGGGGAGGTCTGCGGCCGTGCCGCGCGGGTGGAGCTCTTCGAGGGACACGCCCGCTCCGGCGACGTCCGGGCCTGGAAGCACACCGGCCGCCGCTTCGACTGGATCGAGGACGCGCTCGCGGTCGGGACGGGGACGCCGTGACCGACCTCACCGACCTCACCGGCCGGACCGCGCTGGTCACCGGCGGCGGGAGCGGTCTCGGGGCCGCCATCGCGACCGCGCTGCACGGGGCCGGCGCGCGCGTCGTGCTGGTGGGACGCGACCGCGGCCGGTTGGACGAGGTCGCCGGGCGGCTGGGGGAGCGCACCCGCACCGCGTCCTGCGACGTCGCCGACGAGGCCGCGGTCGAGCGCCTGCGGACCGAGCTGGCGGAGGAGGAGATCTCGGTCCTGGTGAACAACGCCGGGGTCCCCGGGCCGGTGGCCCCCCTGACGGAGATCTCCGTCGACGACTGGGACGCGGTGTTCGACGTCAACGTGCGGGGCACGTTCCTGCTGTGCCGCGCCTTCCTGCCGGCGATGGTCGCGCGGGGGTCCGGGGACGTCGTCAACCTCGCGTCGGTCTCGGGCAAGCGCCCCCTCGCGAACCGCACCCCCTACTGCGCGTCCAAGATGGCCGTCCTCGGACTCACCTCGACGTTGGCCTTCGAGGTCGGCCCGGCGGGGGTGAGCGTGAACTCCCTCTCGCCCGGGCCCGTGCTCGGACCGCGGATGGAACGCAACCTCCGGCTCGAGGCGCAACGTCGGGGGGTTCCGGTCGAGGTCGCGGAGGAGGCGTTCGTCTCGCGCGCGGCCCTGGGGCGCATGGTCACCGAGGAGGAGGTCGGACGGGCCGTGCTGGCCATGCTCGCGATGCCCGGCATGTGCGGGGCCGACGTCGACCTCTCCGCCGGGATGGTGGCGTGATGGCGGCGTTGCGCGAGCGCGCCGACACGTCGTTGCGCGAGCGCGCACAGGCCGGCGAACGTCTGCTCGGGGTGCTGCTGCGGATGCCTGCGGAGGAACTCGTGGAGATGGTCTGCGTGGCCGGCTACGACTTCGTGCTGATCGACTGCGAGCACGGCCCGGCCGACGTGCTGGCGCTGCGCCAGCACATCGCCTGCGCCGCGCTGCACGGAGTTCCCGTCCTGGTGCGGGTCGGCAGCGACGACCCGGGGATGGTCCTGCGGGTCCTCGACCAGGGGGCCGAGGGCATCCTCGCCCCGCACGTCGACAGCGCCGACGAGGCGGCCGCGGTGGTCGCCGCCGCGCACTACCCACCGGTGGGTCGGCGGGGTTTCGCGACGTACGGGCGGGCCGGGCGGTTCGGCACCACGGACGCCCGGACGCACCTGGCCGACCTGTTGCGCCGCACCCTGGTCCTGGGCATGGTCGAGTCGCCCGCCGGGGTCGGCGCGGTCGAGGAGATCGTCGCGACCCCGGGGTTGGACGGCATCATGGTGGGACCCGCCGACCTCGCTGCGGCCACCGGTCCGGACGACCTGCCGGTCCCCGCCGCGATCGCCCGGATCAACGCGGCCGTCGCGGCCGGCGGGAAACTCCGGGTGGACATCGTCGGGAGTTCCCCACGGGCGTCGGCGGCGTTCGAGGACGGCGCGCAGATCGTGGTCTACAACCTCGCGCACGCCCTCATGGCGCACCTCGCGGAACTCCTCGTCCCGCACGCCTGACGCCGGGAACGGAGTTCACACAGCTGTTACCGGGAACTCTTCCCTTCAGAAATGCATACGTATACGGTCACATCATGCCCACAGAGAAGCGCGCCTTCGTCCTCATCGCCGCGGCCGTCGCGGGTGCTCTCGTCGTGACCGGTTGCGGTGCGGGGAGTCGTGTTGGGAACGACAACGCGACCTCGGTCACCTGCGATTACGAGGCCCCGGCGTCGGACACCACCGTCAACGTGCTCGCCTACAACTCCTCGGCCATCGACCCCTTCACCAACACGATGGTCTCGAGCTGCACCAAGGACCCCGTCACGGTCAAGCACGACCCCATCGACTTCGGCGGCCAGGTCACCAAGACCACCGCGACGCTGGCCGGCGACACCGGGACCTACGACATCCTCGAGACCTACGGGTTCGTCATCCCGTCGCTGGCCGAGGACGAGAAACTCGTCCCCCTCGACGACCTCTACGACGAACACGGCAAGGACTTCGGGCTCGACGCGATCAGCGAGTCCATGCGGCAGGGGATGTCCTACGACGGCAAGCTCTACGCCCTGCCGATGCAGGCGCAGATGTTCGTCCTCGCCTACCGCACCGACGTCTTCGAGGAACTCGGGCTGCCCGCGCCGACGACGTTCGCCGACATGGTCACGGCCGCCGAGGCCATCAAGGCCGCCGGCACCATGCAGTACCCGATCGCCCTCCCGTGGCTGGCCACGTCCGACGTGACCACGAGCTTCGAGGCCGCCATGAACTCCTTCGGTGCCGACTTCGTGGACGCCGACGGCACGGTCACGCTCGACACCCCGGAGGCGAAGCAGGCGCTCGAGGCGATGCTGAGCCTCAAGCCGTACCTCGACCCGCAGGTGACGACGTTCGACCAGCCCAAGGTCCAGCAGCAGATGTTCAACGGCACCGCCGCCATGGCCGTCATGTTCTCGGGCCGGATGAACGACCTCACGCTGCCCACCAACAGCGACCTCTCGAAGGACTTCGCCTTCGCCGGTGCGCCCAAGGTGACCGCGGACGCGCCGTACAGCTACAGCCGCCTCTCCATCGACGGCTGGTCGATCCCGACGAACACGAAGCTCGACCACGACATGCTCTTCACGATGATGGCCTCGGCTGTCGGTGAGGACGCCTCGAAGGCGTCGATCCCCGCCGCCTACCCGGCCCGCGAAGGGCTCGTCACGCCGTCGAACTCTCCCTACGGCGAGGCGGCCAACGCCTCCATCGCCTCCACCATGCCGCCGGTCGTCTCCCCGGTCCTGGCCGACCTGAGCACGGCGATCCGGCCGATCCTCGTGCAGGTCCTCACCGGTGAGGTCAGCGTCGAGGCGGGGACGGCCCAGATGCAGGCGGCCGGCGAAGGTCTGGTCGGTTGAGGTCGGGGTGCGAGGTCTCGACCCAGTCCACCGTCGTCCGGGAGGTCGTCCGTGAAACCCCGTGAGTTCTGGTTGCTGTTCTCACCCAGCCTGGTCGTCATGGTCGGTCTGCTGGTGCTGCCCCTCGTGCGCACGGTGCAGTGGAGCCTGGAGAGCGTCCGGTACGGGACGCCCGGCACGTTCGTCGGGCTGGCGAACTTCGCCACGGCCCTGACCGATGCGCGGTTCGGCCGGGCCGTCCTGTTCACCGTCGTCATCACCGTGGTGACCACGGCCGTCCTGCTGGTGCTCGGCTACCTCGTCGCGGTCGGGGTGAACCGGCTGACGACCTCGCGGCCCCTCGTGCTCGGCATCATGCTGGTGTCCTACGTCCTGCCGAACCTCGTCGGGGCCGTCGCCTACTCGTGGTTGTTCGACGACAACTTCGGCGGGCTGGTCAACCGCTTCGTCGACGCCCTCGGCGGGTCCCCGGTCCTGTGGTTCACCGACCAGGTCCCCAACGCCTTCCTCGTCACCTCCAACACCGTGTGGCACATGCTGCCGTTCGCGATGCTGATCGTGCTGGCGGCGCTGCAGTCCGTCCCCGCCGAACTGCGCGAGGCGGCGACCATCGACGGCGCCTCCGCGGTCCAGACGCACGTGCGGGTCATCATCCCCACCATCCGCGGGGTGCTGGGTTTCGTGACGCTGATCTCGATCATGGACGTGCTGCGCACCTTCGACAGCCTCATCCCGCTGTCCCCGCAGGCCGCGGCCATCGGCAACGAGTCGATCATGATGTACGTCTACTCGGTGGCCTTCGCCGACGGAGCGCAGAACCTGGGCCTGGGCAGCGCGATCAACGTCCTGACGATCGGGTTGATCCTCCTCATGCTCGTCCCCTTCATCCGCGGGATCTTCAAGGAAGCGAAGGTGGCCCGATGACCGTGCACACCGAACCACCGACCCGGTTGGACCACCCGGCGGGGACGACGGTCCTGCGGCAGGTCCGGCCGCGCAGGCCGGTGGTGACCGGGGTCCTGCTCGGCGCCGTGTGCGTCGTGACGCTGCTGCCGTTCCTGTGGATGGCCCTCTCGGTCACGAAACCCACGAACGTGGCCTTCGCCAACCCGCCGGTGTTCTCCGGGTACACCCCGACGCTGCGGGCCTTCGCGGACCTGTGGCAGACGACGTACTTCGCCGACTACCTGACGAACACCCTCGCGGTGGCCGTCATCTCGACCGTCATCGCCCTCGTCATCGGCATCCCGGCCGCGTACGCGCTGTCGCGGTTCCCGACCTACGTCTCGGCGTTCCTCCTGGTGCTCGCCCTGGTGTTCCGCGCCCTGCCGCGGTTCTCGGTCGTGCTGCCGATGTACGACATCAGCCGGGCCCTGGGGATCTACGACACGACGTTCGCCCTGGCCGTGGCCCTCGTCGCCATCAACCAGCCCTTCACCATCTGGCTGCTGCGCAACTTCTTCGCGGAGATCCCCCGGGAACTCGACGAGGCGGCCATGATCGACGGTTGCACCCGCATCGGCATGCTCCGCCGCGTGATGATCCCGTTGATGCGGCCCGGGATCCTGACCGCGGGGATCTTCGTCTTCCTCTTCGCCTTCCAGGAGTACCTGACGGCGCTGGTGCTGACGGACAGTTCGTCCAAGACCGTCCCGGTGTTCATCGCCACCCAGCTGGGCCAGACCCTGCCCATGCTGCAACAGGCCGGAGCGGCGTCGCTGCTGCTGACCCTGCCCGTCGTCGTCATCGCCTTCGTCGCCCAGAAGTACCTGGTGGCGGGGTTGAGCGACGGGGCGGTCAAGGGCTGAACGGGGGGCCGGCAGGGTGACGCGCTGGGTGCTGCTGGCGGGGATGAACTGCTCCGAGGACCTGTGGAGCGGGTGCGGGGTGGACGACGCCCTCACCCCGCCGCTGGACCGGGAGAGCGTGGACGAGCAGGTCGGGCACCTGCTGCGCACGCTCCCGCCGCGCTTCCTCCTGGGGGGTTCGTCCCTGGGGGCCGTCGTCGCGATGGCCCTGGCCCTGCGGGCCCCCGAACGCGTCGCGGGACTGCTGCTGACGGCGACGAACGCTCGGGCGCCCACGGACGCGCAACGCCGGGGGTGGGGGGAGTGGCGACGGCGGCTGGACGCGGGCGTCCCGCCGCGCGTCCTGCAGCAGGAGATCCTGCCCCTGCTGCTCGCCCCGTCCACGGCGGTCGCCCGGCCGGACCTGGTCGAACGGACCCTGGCGATGGCGGACGCCGTCGGAGCGGTGGTGCTGCGTCGTCAACTGGCGCTGCAGGACAGCCGACAGGACCTGCTCGGCCGCCTGCCGGCGCTCACCGTGCCGGTCCGGGTGGTCTCCGGGATCCACGACGCCCTCTGCCCGCCCGAGTTCCACACGGCGATCGCGGCGGCCGTCCCGGGGGCGGAGCTCACCACGACGGCGACGGGTCACCTGGGACCGCTGGAGGACCCCCGGGCGTTCGCGGCGCTGCTGCACCAGGCGGGACCGGGCTCCACCCGCCGGTGACCTGCCCCGCTCCGCGTCACGCGCTCTGCCGGGCCAGGTGACTCCGCTGGGCGGGCATGAGGCCGGCCCGCATCCCGAAGCGGGTGGTGGCCGTCTCGACGGCCAGCGCCTCCCGCAGGCAGTCGCGCCGCACGGGACAGGTCTGGCAGACCTCGGCGGCGAGACCGTGGTGGCGGGCACTGGTGCGGGTCGTGGAGTCGAAGGTCTGGTCGAAGACCTCGACGTAGTCGCGGCAGCTCGCGCGCTGCTCCCAGTCGGTGCCGGGCATGGTCGTGCCTCTCGTCGCCGTGGTGCTCCCCGCCTGGTGGGGGCGGCAGAACAGGTATCGGCAACGGTTGCCTCACGGCACAGGCGCCGTACGGGTGACCACCCGCGGAGGAAGGACAGGAAGAGCGGGTCCCAGGGCTTGAACCTGGCCCTCTCCGGTGGAACCGGAGCGCGTCACCACGGACACCTGACCCGCACGAAGCACCGCCCTCACGGGCGTCGCTCGTGCCACGACCATACCCCGGGTACCGCCCGTGTCCCCGACTCCCGCAACCCGTCCGGCCCAGTCGTGCCGAGGGGCCAGCGCCGCGGACCGTTCCAGCCTGGAACAGGTGCACGTCTCCGTGGAGTCGTTGCGGGACACGTCGGGACGGCTGCGCCGGCGGAGGACACCTTCCGCCTCGGAGCGCTTCCCGATTTCCTGGTTCGGGGAGCCCCGCCACGGGACGAGTGCCGGTGGCTCCAGTCCGCGGTGGTGGAGACGGCCACCGCGCGGGTCGCCGGGGAGCGGTGCGGCCCCGGCGACCCCCGTTCAGGCACCGGTGTCGAAGAACCCGAGGAACTCGTGGAGAGCGCTGCGCACGTCGTCGGCGCTCCAGGCGAGCCCGGCCTCCCCGACGGTGACCTCGGTGAAGGAGAACCCCGGAGGCAGCCCGGGTTCGCGCCAGGGGTTGGCGAACAGCGCGGTGCCGGTCCGTTCGGCCTGCCGGGTGGCGGCCTCGTCCAGCCGGTCGGCCGGCCCGGGGAACCAGAACTGGAACTGGTGGGTGTGCGGGACGGCGGGGTGGACCGCGGCCCCGGGGGAACCGGTGGACCCCCGGTCGGGTCGCTCGGCGAGTTCTCGGGTGAGGGCGTCGGCGACGACACGGGCGTGGGCGACGTGGTCGGGCAACCGGGGGAGTTCGCGGTGCAGGCCGTGCAGTGCGGTGAGGACGGCCGGGAACTGCTGGAAGACGTTGCCGCCGTAGCGGTGACGTTCGAGGCGGGTTTCCTCGACGAAGTCGGCGGGTCCCGCCAGGGCGGCCCCGGAGAGGCCGCGCAGGGACTTGTAGAAGGAGACGTAGACGCTGTCCGCCAGGGCCGCGACCTCGGGGAGGGGACGGCCGAAGTGGGTGGTGGTCTCCCAGAGGCGAGCGCCGTCGAAGTGGACGGACGCGCCGCGCGTCCGGGCCGCCGCGGTGACGTCCACCAGTTCCTCGAAGGAGGGCAGGACGAACCCGGCGTCACGCAGGGGCAGTTCGAGGACCAGGGTGGCGAACGGTTCGGCGACGGCGTGGACGTCCTCGGCGCTGGTGGGTCGCGGTGCGGTGGTGAGGGGGACGGTGTGCAGGCCGGCGAGGCGGGTGAGGGCCTCGGACTCGTGCAGGCGGGGGTGGGACAGGGCGTGCAGGGCGACACCGTCCGACCCTCCGCGGCGGGCCCAGCACCGCAGTGCCGCCTGCTGGGCCATCGTTCCGGTGGGGAAGAACGCGGCGTCCTCCTTCCCCAGGAGGTCCGCCACGCGTCGCTCCAGGACGGTGACGACGCCGTCGCCGTAGAGGTCGGTGGGGGAGTCGAGGTCGAGACCCGCGACGGTGGCGAGGTCGGTCGCCGCCTCGGTCAGGTCGTGCAGGCGCTGCCCCAGGCGGGCGGTGGTGACGGGGCGGTCCAGCACGCGGGTGGCGTGCTGCACGGCGCGGACCGCACGTTCGCTGCGTCCGGATCTCCTGCTGCTGTTCACCCGCGCCAGCGTAGGTGAGCACGGGCCCGGGGACGGGAACAACCCTCCACTGAGAAGAGTTCTCATGAGGGAACGTCAGAACAGCCCACCCGGAGGTCACCGTGAAGCTCCACACCCACCCCGCCTACGACGACGTCGTGTTCCGCGACAAGTCCGCCGGCACCGCGTTCCTGTCGCGTTCCACGCTGACCGCGCGCGCCGGTCTGCCCACCGTGGAGTGGGAGGGCGCCACCTACCCCGTCGTCGACGTCGACGTCTCCTCCGCCAGCCACCCGTTCTGGACCGGCAACGCCCGCGTCCTGGACACCGAGGGACGCGTGGAGAAGTTCCGTCGCCGCTACGGCCGCAGCTGAGGGTCCTGCGCGCGGTTCACGCCCCGGACCAGCTGTGACGCAGCGACACCACCGTGGACCCCGGCCGGGGCAGCGTCCCTGACCGGGCCCACGGGGGGAAGTCGCAGCGCGACGCCCCTCCAGATCCTCGCCCACCTGCCGATGTGATGGGTGCGCGGTCCCGGAAGAGTCCGGACGTGCGCCGTCGACGACGTCACCGCGCTGTCGACGAGATCACCCACCAGGTCGAGCAACCGGCCCCGGGTACCAGCACGGCTCCCCGGTCGAGCTCCGTCAGGACTCGCTGCGCCGCGCCCCCGGACCTCGTGACCGGAAGGACGTGCCCACACGTGTTCGGACGTCAGAACTCCTCCTCCGCGCACCGCTCCACCTCTCCCGCGCACCCGATGCCGCGTGACGTGGAAGCCCTCGAAGCGGTGCTCGCCGCCCTGTCCGGCGGCGTCGAGAACGAGGTCGACGCGCACCGTGCGGTCGTCGTGGCCCTCTCGGAGGCGCTGGGGCTGACCTACGGGGCGGTGTGGCTGCCCGCCCCCGGAGGTTCGACCGGGGCCGGTCACCCCTTCCGCCTGGTCGCGGAGACCGGAGCGTTGAGCGAGGCGCTCGGCCGCAGTGGCACCGACACCATCACCTTGAACCCCGACCAGCTGCAGTGGGCCGCCACCCACACCATGGCCGTGCTGGACGAGTCCTCCACCGCCGAGGTGCCCACCTACCAGCGCTGGACCGTCGCCGCGCGTGCGGGTGCGGGTCAGGGCGCGATCCTCCCCGTCGTCGTGGGCGGTCGCGTCGTGGCGCTGCACGAGTACTACGGCAGCGCCCCGCTGCCCTTCTTCGGGGTCCGCACGGAGAAGTGGAAGGCCATCGGTCGCGTCGTGGCCTACGGCGTGCAGCACGCGCTGTCCTCCGCGGCGCTCGCGGAGACCCTGCACGACCGCCAGGCCGTGACGACCGTCATCGCCCGGGTCGGAGAGGCGCCGGACGCCGCGAGCGCCCTGCGCACCGCGTTGGAGACGGTCCGCAGCGCCTTCGGGTGGGCCTACGGCTCGTTCTGGGCCCTGGACGAGACGGACCGGACGCTGAAGTTCCAGCTGGAGTCCGGTTCGGCCGGGCAGGAGTTCCGGGACGTCACCCTGCGCGCCTCCTTCGCCGAGGGGGTGGGCCTGTCGGGCCGGGCGTGGAAGGCGCGTGACCTGGTCTTCGTCGCGGACCTGGCGGAGATGACCGACTGCGTGCGCGCGCCGGCGGCTCAGCGGGCCGGGGTGCGCGCCGGGGTCTGCTTCCCCCTGCTCAGCGGGGGTCAGGTCGTGGGGACGATGGACTTCTTCACCACCGAGAGCATCGAGCTGTCCGCCTCGCGGGCCGAGGCGTTGCGCAACGTCGCGCAGTTGCTGTCCCAGCGTCTGGAGATGCTGCACCGCGCGGAGCAGGACGCCTCCTCGGCGCGGTCGCTCATGGACACGGTGTCGCGGCTGCGTCAGGCCACCTACAACTCCGACCGGGTGGCGGGGGCCGCGCGCGACCAGGCCAGCGCCATGGTGCAGGAGGTGGAAGCGCTGGAGCAGGTCACCACGTCCGTCGGCGACGTCATCAAGATCATCTCCTCGATCGCGGGACAGACGAACCTGCTGGCGCTGAACGCCACCATCGAGGCCGCTCGTGCGGGTGAGGCGGGAAAGGGCTTCGCGGTGGTGGCGGGAGAGGTGAAGGAGTTGGCGCGGGCGACGGCGGAGGCCACCCAACGGGTCGGTGAGCAGATCGCGGACATCCAGGCCAGCAGTCGCAGCGTCGCGGCGGGGATCGGCGAGACGGGTCGGGTGATCGGTGAGCTGGACGTCGTCCAGGCGGACATCGCGGCGGTCCTGTCCGAGCAGGAGCAGTTGGCCGGCGACTACGGGCACTGACGGTCGCCGCCGGCGCCTTCCGGGCCGGGCCCGCCCCGGAGCGTCACGCCCCCGTGTTCCCCGAACCGCCGTCGGCGGGGTGGAGGTCGGCGAGTTGTCGCCGCAGGACCTCCACCGCCCAGTCGGTCGGCTCGTCCTCGCCCTGACGGATCAGGTGCAGGGCGAGACCGTCGAGGAGGGCGTGCAACATCGCGGTGGTGCGTTCCGTCCGCGGGGGCGCGGTGAGGACTCGCGCGACGAGACGGCAGGCGTGGGTGACGTCCCGGTGCGCGGCGTCGGCCACGGTCCTCAGCGACGGGTCGGCCAGGGCTGCGGTTCCGAGGGAGAACTGCACCTCCGCTTCCAGGCGGCGTTCGTCGTCGAGGGGTAGCAGTTCCTCGAGCACCGCGGCGGCGGACGCCGTGTCGGTGATCTCGGCCAGCGCGGTGATGCGGGCCGCTGCGCGCCGACGGATGAGGTCGAGGCAGTAGGCCAGGAGTGCGGCCTGGGTGGGGAAGGCCCGTCGCAGCGAGGCGGGGGCGATGCCGGCCTCGGCGGCCACGGAGCGCACCGACACCCCGCGGACGCCGTCACGCGCGGCGACCCGCCAGGCGGCTTCGGCGACCTCGATCTCGCGGGCCGTGTGGTCGATGAGCTTGGGCACGGGAGAACCCTACGTTGCTGGTACGACCGTGCTAACTTGTTTGCTAGTACGACCGTACTAGCAAAGGAGGGGTTCTTGTGGTGCTGCTCATCGCGGCCTGCGAAGTGGGTTTCTGGCTGCTGGTCGTGGCGGGCCTGCTGGCTCGCTACCCGCTGCGGGCACCGGCGCTCGGTGCCGTGCTGTTGTCGGCCGTGCCGCTGGTCGACCTCGTCCTGCTCGTCGCGACCGCCGCGCACCTGCGAGCCGGCGCGCAGGCGAGCTGGGCCCACGGACTCGCCGCGGTCTACCTGGGGTTCACCCTCGCCTACGGCCGCCGGCTGGTGGCCTGGGCCGACCTCCGCTTCGCCCACCGCTTCGCGGGCGGTCCCGCGCCGGTGGCGCTGTACCGCTGGGACTACGCACGCCGTTGCTGGGCCGACGTGCTGCGCACCACGGCCGCAGCGCTCGTGGCGACCGCACTCCTCCTGGGGGTTCGCGCCTGGATCGACGACCCGTCCCGGACCGCTGCGCTGGAGCAGTTCCACCCGCTGCTCGGGGTGGTGGTGGCGGTCGAGGTCCTGTGGGCGGTCGGGTACACGGTGTGGCCGCGATCAGCGCCGGGCAGTGGTCCGGTGACCGCCGGCGGCCGGGGGAGGCAGTGAACCCGGCCTGGCGACGTCACCGCTCACGACGGGTTCGCGCTCCGCTGGTGGGTCACCTGCAGTGGTCACGAGTGTCCGGCCCGCAGCTGGGTAGCTGCACGGTGTGGACCGAACTCTGTCGCTGACGTTCGTCGGCACCGCCACCGTGCTCCTCCGGTGGGGCGCCGTGACCGTGCTGACCGACCCGAACTTCCTGCACCGGGGCCAGTTCGCCTACCTCGGCAAGGGACTCCTGTCGCGCCGGCTCACCGAACCCGCGCTGTCGGTGGCGGAACTGCCACCGCTCAGCGGGGTGGTCCTGTCGCACCTGCACGGGGACCACTTCGACCGGGTGGCCCGCCGTGGGCTCGACCGGGGGACACCCGTCGTCACGACTCCGCACGCGCGTCGACGACTCACGGGCCGCTACGGCTTCGGTGACGTCCGTGGCCTGTTCACGTGGGAGTCGAGCACGCTCACCACCGGTTCGGACCAGGTGGTCGTCACCGCGACCCCGGCCCGGCACGCCCTCGGTGCGGTGGAGTCCCTCCTGCCCCCCGTCATGGGCAGCGTGCTGGAGTTCTCCCGGGTGGGGGGAGCGGTGGAGCGCAGGGTCTGGTTGTCGGGCGACACGTTGAACGTCCCGGAGCTGCGGCAGATCCCCACGCGCTACCCCGACGTCGACCTCGCCGTCCTGCACCTCGGCGGCACCACGCTGCCGGGAGGCGTGGTGGTCACCCTGGACGGCGCGGCCGGAGCCGACGTCCTCGAGCTGGTGCGTCCGGCGCAGGCCGTGCCCGTGCACCACGACGACTACGGGGTCTTCCGTTCGCCGTTGTCCGACTTCCGGGCCGAGGTCGAACGCCGGGGGCTCGGGTCGGTGGTGCGCTACGTCGCCCGGGGCGAGACGGCGGAGTTCTGACGGGGCGATCCGGTCCGGCGGGTCAGTGCACCTGGGCGTCCCGTCCCGAGGAGAACATCGACGCGCCCTCCTCCGGGCTCAGCCGGACGTCGAGCACGAGGGGCACGTCCCCGGCCAGCGCTTCGATGACCGCGCCGGCGATCTCGGAGGGGTGGTGCACCTCGACCACGTCGGTGTCGTCGGGGAGCTGGATCACGGTCCGGGCCTCCCCCGTCGAGGTGTCCGTCACGTCGCAGACGACCAGGACGCCGCCGCCGTCGTGCGCCTCCTCCACGGCGTGGGCGAGAGGGCCGTCCAGGGCGGATCGTGCGCAGACCCCGACGGCGATCGGACCCGGGAACCCCGGGACCCGGGCCGACCAGGCGGAGAGCTCGCCGTCCTGCTGCGGGAGCAGCACGGCGCCTTCGGGGTACTGGTCGACGAGGTCCCGCAGGTGGAGGACGAGGGACCGGGTGAGGTGTTCGAGGCGCTCTTGCGAAGTGGGCTGCACGGCTGCTCCTGGGCTCGGACGACGGCCCCGGCTCGACCTCCCGCCACGATGACGCCGACCGGGCGTGCCCGCAAGTGCTCCGTGCCGGGCAGTTCAGCGCGCGGCGCGGTCCCGGACGGCACCCGGACGCACCGGACGGCCGACCGGACGGGGACGGGACCGTCGGTACCACCGACCGAACAGCGCGACCGCGGTCAGGAGTTCGACGACGTCACCCCCGTAGAACAGGAGTTCGGCGGCCGCGCCGCCCCCGCGGGCGTAGAGGAGCTTGGCCAGGACGTCGTGGGCGGCGAAGACGGTCAGCAGCGCGACGGCCTTGCCCCCGAGGCTCGGCCGGTGGGGCACCGGGTCGGGTCCCACGAGGGCGGTCGCGAACAGCCACCCCGCCGCGACCATGTGCACCATCAGCAGTCCGTGCACCGCGGGCGGGACCGGGACCAGGTAGTACAGGTAGAGACCGCCGACCTCGAGGGCGGTCGCGACCGGCAGCCAGGTGACCACCCGCGACCAGCGCAGGTGCAGACCCAGGACGAGCAGGCCGCGCAGCCGGGGCGGGACGGTCCGCAGGGCGAGGCTCACGGGGGCCGACAACGCCAGCAGCACGGGCGCCGCCATCGTCACCAGCAGGTGGACGACGACGTCGTCCACGGCCCCGCGGACCGGCCACAACCCGGCGACCGCCCACGCCACCGCCGCGGCGACGGCGGCACCCGTCCGCGGGACCGGCCACCGGTCACCCCGCCGGTGCAGACCGCCCTCCGCCACCAGGTACGACGCCAGGAGGACCCCCGCCGCGAACAGGAGCACCCAGCCGGGGATCACGCGTCCCGCCGCCGCCCGCGCCGACGTCCCACCAGCAGGACGACGGTGCCGGCCACCAACCCGACCAGCGCGGCCAGGTTCCACGCCACGTCGTAGGGCCACAGGTCGACGCCGTAGCGGATCTGGTGCAGACCGAACACCTTGTGCTGCACGAGCCCGTCGTAGAGCTGGAACCCGCCCCAGCCGAAGAGGCCGCCGGCCAGCACGCGGTGGCCCACGACGGCCCGACGCCGCTGGAGGTCCGCGAAGAGGAACAGGCCGGCGACGACGGCGATCCAGCTGCCGGCGTGGAACCAGCCGTCGGAGACGAGACCGACCGTCGACGTGGAGCGGTCGTAGAAGTGGTGCCAGTGCAGGAGCTGGTGGAACACCGTCTCGTCCAGGAACCCCGCGACCCCGATCCCGACGAGGATCCCCACGGGCAGCGAGCGTCGTGCCGCGACCACCGGAGCCTCAGCTCCCCAGGACGCCGCGGACCGCAGCGCGCCGCAGCTGCTCCAGCTCGGCGGCCTGACGGTCGGCGCGCTGGACCAGTTCCTCCAGGGCCTCGGCGTCCAGGCGCTCGTCGGTCAGGGCCAGCTCCCGCAGGCTGCGCCACCCGGCGGCCTTGCCCTGGACCCCCAGCAGCAGACCCTCCAGTTCGATGACCGTCCGCAGCGGCGAGGGCCGCACCAGGTGCCCGTTCGGTTTGAGCGCACCCAGCGCCTCCCCGACCCGACCGGCGTACTGCAACGGTCGCTGCGAGGGGACGCCGAGGACCCGCATCCAGTGCAGCAGGCTCTGCCGGTCCTCGACGATCTCGTCGTGCAGTCGCTCCAGCGCGCGCCCGGTCTCGGTCCCCTGGTGGGCCCGGGCGCTGCGGGCGAAGCGGGCCCGGCCCGCCGTCGCCCCGGCGAGGTGGTCGTTGAGGTAGACGGTCAGGTAGTACCGGCGATCGTGGGAATTCACCCTTGGGAGCTACCCGTGCAGGGTGGGCGGAAACCGACGGGGGCGTCGGACCCGGAACCTGCAGACTCGTCAGCGTCCGACCCCGACGGTCAGGGTGGCGGCGTAGCCCGCCGCCACGTCCCCGGAGTCCCCGGTGACGGTGGCCAGCTGCCGCACGCCCAGGTCGTCGCGGAAGACGAGGTCGTCCGCGAGGGTGACGCCGGCCAGTTCGACGGCCGACCGCTCGTACCCGGTGGTGGCGTAGACGGCGGTGCAGTCGGCCTGGGGCAGCGCGAGCTGCGACGTGGTGAGGGCGTCGGCTGAGTCGTCGATCGCGGCGAGGTCGGTGTACACCTCGAAGTGGACGTGCGGCCACCGCCCCGTGTAGCACCCGGGGAAGACGGAGGTGAAGGTCACCGTTCCGTCCGCGGCGGCCACCTGGACCCCGCGGAGGTAGTTCTCACCCCTCAACTCCGGGGAGTACAGGGAGTAGCGGCCTTCCCGGTCGCACTGCCAGGCGTACACGGCGGCCCCGACGAACGGAACCCCGCCCCGGGTCAGGTCGAGGACGGTCAGGGTGAGCGTCAGGGGGATCCCCGGCGCGGTCGTCGCGCCGATCTCGAAGCTCGACCGGATGTCGCCGCGCACCACTCCGCTGCGCTGCAGCACGTTCGGCCCGTTCGACCCGTCGCCGGGGAACGGTCCGGCCATCTCCTCGGGGATCTCGGCGACCGTGGAGGAGCCCGTTCCCGCCCCACGACCGGTGGTCGGTGACGGCGCCGCAGCGGGTTCCCCGTCGGAGCACGCCACCAACCCGGCTCCCGACAGTCCGAACCCCAGGACCCCCAGGGCACGCCGGCGGGTGAGCACGGTCACGACGTCGAAACCCAGTCCCTGCTCGTCCAGGTCGTCCTGGGGTCGCGGCAGGGTCCTGCCCTCGAACTCCGGCGGGTTCCGCGGCACGTCGGTCACGAGTCCATCGCCTCGGCGAACTCGCGGAACCGCTCGCGTCCGGTGTGCATCGACCACAACCGCTCGGCGAGGACGTCGGGATCGTGCGTCGGGTGACCGGGGACGATGGCCCCCGGGACGATCAGCTGACCCACGTGGACGCCGTCGGCCGCCAGACCCTCGTGCAGCAGTGCCCCGTAGGTGCTCTCCGCGGCGAAGGCCACCGACGTCCCCGTGACCGCGAGCCGGGGACGGACGGCACTACCACCGTTGACGAGGAGGATCGCCCCGCGGCCCAGGGCGCGCATGCCCGGCAGCACCGCCTCGACGCTCGACGCGAGCCCGACCACCGAGAAGGCGACGGCCTCGGCGAGGTCGGTGCTCGTGGTCTCGCCCACGGAACGCAGGTAGTTCTTCGCGGGGATGGGGCTGTACTGCAGCACTTCCACCGGGCCCAGTTCGTCGTGGGCCGCCCGCAGCGCCGCCGTCAGGGACGCGGTGTCCCGCACGTCGGCCTCGAACCCGCTCGCCGTGGTCCCACCGCTGCGCAGCCCGGCCGCCAGTTCCTCGACGTGGGCGAGGGTCCGGGAGACGAGGGCGACGGCGAAGCCCTCCGCCCCGAACCTGCGGGCGACTGCGGCGCCGAGGCCCGTGCCGGCCCCGACGATGGCGATGGTGGTCACGGTGTTCCTCCAGGAGGGTGCGCGAGCGGTGGGGACGGGGAACCCGTCGGCGGACGGTAGCGCGTGGTGCTCAGCCGGCCAGGTGCTGGTCGAAGAACTCGCCCAGCAGGTCGAAGGGGATCAGGTCCACCCGGTCGTAGAGGTCGACGTGCCCGGCCCCGCGGACCCAGTGCAACGTCTTGGGCTCGGCCGCGCGCCGGTAGGCGTCCTCGCTGAACCTCCGGGAGTGCGCCTGGTCCCCGGCGACGAACAGCAGCGGCCGCGACGAGATCGTCTCGAGGTCGTCGAAGGGGTGGAAGTTCGCGAACCTCGCCTCCTGCGTGATCGGCCGCATCGTCGTGCGGTCCGGGGAGGCGCCGGCGGGGGTGAACTCGCCACGTGGGGTCCGGTAGAAGTCGAAGAACTCGCGCTCGATGTCCGTGGAGTCGGCCGTCAGCTCCAGCGGGGTGCCGTAGCCCCACTCGACGTCGTCGCCGTCGACCTGGGCGTAGCGCTGTCCGGCGGCGTCCGCGAGCCAGCTCTGGCGGGCCTGCGCCGGCTGCGTGCCGTCGAGGCCGTCGCGGTGCAGGCCGCCCATGTCGTACATGCTCACGGTGGCGATCGCCCGCATCCGCGGGTCCAGCTTGGCGGCGCTGAGGACGAAACCCCCACTGCCGCAGACGCCGATCGCCCCGATGCGTCCGCGGTCGACGGGAGCCCGGGTTCCGAGGAAGTCCACCGCGGCGCTGAAGGCCTCCGCGTAGAGGTCGGGGGACACCGACTGCCGCGGCCACCCGTCGCTCTCGCCCCAGAAGGGCAGGTCGAACGACATCGTGACGTAGCCCCGCTCCGCCATCTTCGTGGCGTAGAGGTTCGCGCTCTGCTCCTTCACAGCGCCCATGGGGTGACCCACCACCAGCGCGGGCGCGGCTGCGTCCTCCGGCAGGTCCACGGGGGTGAACAGGTTGCCCGCCAACGTCATGTCGTACTGGTTGAGGAACGTCACGCGGCGGACCGTCACGCGGTCGCTGGTGTGGAAGTTGTCGGCTCCTTCGACCGGGCTGACCTCGCTGGCTTCCGCGGTGTCTCGGGTGCCCGCGGAGGCGGCGGTCCCCAACGCGGCGGCGCCGACGCCGGCTGCGGCCAACACACCACGCCGGCTCAGGGTGCGGTGGTCAGCGGCTGCGGTGGACGTGTTGTCGATCGACATGCGTCATCTCCTCGGGTGGTGAGTTCGGCTTCGCTCTTCGGGTGCTCACGGACACGGCCGGCTCGGCCGCGGGATTCCGCGGCGACGGGGTCCACGACGGGAAGGGTCCAGTCGCGTCTCGTCCGCCCGGTGCTGGTGCTGGTGCTGAACTGTCGGATCACGTTCTTCCAGCCGAGAGTCAGCAGTGGGGTGCCCTGCCGAGGGCCCCAGGGTCGAGTACCCGGGCGGCGGCTCTCGCCGCGGATTCAGCCGACGGTCTGGCCGCCGTCGACGACGAGGGTGTGCCCCACGGTGAACCCGCCGAGGTCGGAAGCCAGCCACAGCACCGCGGACGCGATCTCCTCCGCACGCCCCATGCGCCCGATGGGTTCCTGGCTGGTCATGGCTTCACGACCCTCGTCGGTTCCGCCGGTCACCCGCCCCATCATCTCGGTGTCGATGACGCCGGGCGCGACGGCGTTGATGCGGATCCCGTCGCCGATGCATTCCAGCGCAGCGGACTTCGTCATGCCGATGACGCCCCACTTGGCTGCGGCGTAACCGGCCTGACCGGCGATGCCCATCACGCCGGCGCCGGAGCTGGTGTTCACGATCGCGCCGCCCCGGTCCTTCAGGAGCGGGATCTCGTGCTTCATGCAGTGGAAGACACCGGTGAGGTCGGTGGAGATGATCTTCGTCCACTCCTCGGTGCTGAGGTCGGCGGTGCACGTCTGGGACTGTTCCACGCCGGCGTTGTTGAAGGCGACGTCCAGACCGCCGAAGGTGTCGACGGTCCGGGCGAGGGCATCGCGTACCGCGGACTCGTCGGTGACGTCGACGGTGAGGGCCAGGGCCTTGCCGTCGGCGGCCTCGATGATGCGGGCGGTCTCGGCGGCGTCGTGGGCGTCGATGTCGGCAACGGCGACGTTGGCGCCCTCCGCGGCGAAGGCCAGCGCGGTGGCGCGACCGATGCCGGTTCCGGCGCCCGTGACGAAGGCCGTCTTCCCGAGGAAACGGACCCCCGTCGCCTCGGTGGGGGTCGTCCCGGTGGTGGTTTCCAGCATGGTCGCGTCTCCGTTCGCGATGGGGGTACCGCCCGGCGCAGGACGCACCGGGCCGATCGGTTCAGGCCTGGGCGCGTGCGTAGTCCTCGTCGGTCACCGGCTCCAGCCAGGTCACGGGGCTCGTCCCACCGTCGTCGGTGTCGGCGGCCTCCTGGATGGCCAGGTGGGCGGCGAAGGAGTCGGTGGTGGCGCCGTGCCAGTGCTCCTCGCCCGGGGAGCAGACGACGGTGTCTCCGGCCCGGGCCCGCAGCACCGACCCGTCCCGGGTGCCCACCAGGGCGGTTCCGTCGGTGACGTGCAGGACCTGGCCCATCGGGTGGACGTGCCAGTGGGTGCGGGCGCCGGGGGTGAAGCGCACGTGGGCGACTCCGATCCGGGAGGGGGCCTCACCCGCGGCCAGCGGGGTCATCAGCACCTCGCCGGTGAACGTGGCCGTCGGCTTCTGGGTCGGTGCGGGGGTGTTGAGCTGCACGGGGTTTCCTTTCGGGAGGTGGAGGGGGTTCAGGGACGCAGGAGGACCTTGGTGGCCCGGCGTTCGTTCATGGCGCGGTAGCCCTCGGCGGCGTCGTCGAGCGGGAGTTCGAGGTCGAAGACCTTGCCGGGGTCGATCTTCCGGTCCCAGATGAGCTGGATGAGGTCGGGCAGGAACCGGCGCACCGGGGCCGGTCCGCCATGGAGGTGCACGTGGGTCGTGAAGATGTCGTCGCCGGTGATGGCGACGTCGTGCAGGACGCCGACGAAGCCGACGTGCCCACCGGGGCGGGTGGCTCCGATGGCCTGGTGCATCGACTCGTGGGTCCCCACCGCCTCGACCGCGGAGTGCGCCCCCAACCCGCCGGTGAGTTCCTTCACGGCGGCGGCGAACTCCTCGCCACGCTCGGCGAGGACGTCGGTGGCGCCGAACTCGCGCGCCAGGGCCTGCCGGTCGGCGTGACGGCTCGAGATGATGATCCGCTCCGCGCCGAGCTGGCTGGCCGCGAGGACCGCGCACAGGCCCACGGCGCCGTCCCCGACGACGGCGACGGTCTTGCCGGGGCCGACCTCGGCCGCGACCGCCCCGAACCACCCGGTGCCCAGGACGTCGGAGGCGGCCAGCAGAGACGGGACGAGGTCGGCGTCCGGCTGGCCCGGGGTGGCGACCAGGGTGCCGTCGGCGAGCGGGACGCGCATGCGTTCAGCCTGAGCGCCGCCGGCGGTGCCGAGGACCTGCCGGTGCACGCAGGAGGTCTGGTACCCGGCCAGGCAGATCTCGCAGGTGTTGTCGGAGGCGAAGAAGGAACCGACGACGAAGTCACCGACCTCGACGTTGCGGACGTCGGAGCCGACCTCCTCGACGACGCCGGCGTACTCGTGGCCCATGTGGAAGGGCTCGGTGACCTCGTCGGTGCCGCGGTAGGGCCACAGGTCCGACCCGCAGATGCAGGTCGCGGCCAGGCGGATGATCGCGTCGGTCGGCTCCACGACGGTGGGTTCGGCGATGTCCTGGACACGGACGTCTCCGGGGGCGTGCATCACGACAGCGCGCACAGGGGTTCTCCTCGGTTCGTTCGGACTGCACGGGTGGGTCAGGCCGGGTGGGACTGCTCCGGGCACGACCGCCGGGTCGGCGGAGGCCGGAGCAGCCGGTCGGGCACCCTCCGATGGTGACCCCGCCCGAGCCGCCGCACCCCTCGGGAGCGGTGCCCTGGTGAGGGGTTCACCAGCAGTACACCCCTCACCAGGGTGCGGGTTCCGACTGTCAGCGGGTGCCGGTAGCGCCTACCGTCGAAACCATGGACAACCGCGCCGAGGTCCGCGACTTCCTCACCACCCGCCGGGCCAAGGTCACCCCGGCCCAGGCCGGTCTGCCCGACGCCGGTCAGCGCCGGGTGCCCGGGCTGCGACGGGCCGAGGTGGCGTCCCTGGCCGGGGTGAGCGTCGAGTACTACGCGAAGCTCGAGCGCGGTGCGCTCGGCGGGGTGTCCGCCTCGGTGCTCGAGGGGCTGGCCCGGGCGCTGCAGCTGGACGACGCCGAACGGACGCACCTGTTCGCCCTCGCCCAGGCCGCCGACGGCACCTCCGCGCTGGCTCGTCCGCGTCGACGGTCCACGACGCGCTGGACGCCGCGTCCCAGTCTGCAGTGGACGCTGGAGGCGATCACCGTGCCGGCGATCGTAGTCAGCGGGCGGATGGACCTGCTGGCGGCCAACACGATCGGCGCGGCCATGCACTCCTCGGTGTACGAGTCCGTCCACGCCTCGGTCGCCGGCGCGTCCCCGAACTTCGCCCGCTACACCTTCCTCGATCCCGATTCCCACCGCTTCTACCCGCACTGGGACGTCGCCGCCGCGATCGCGGTCGCCATCCTGCGCACCACCGCCGGGGCCGACCCCCGCGACAAGGAGATGCACGACCTGGTGGGGGAGTTGTCCACCCGCAGCGAGGAGTTCCGTCGGCTGTGGGGGACCCACGACGTCCGCCACCACGGTTCGGGGACGAAGACCTTCAACCACACGGCCGTCGGCGACCTCGAACTGGCCTACGAATCCACCTCGATGGTCTCCGAACCGGGTCTCACCCTGACCATCTACGCGGCCGAGCCGAGCAGCGTCACGGCGGAACGGCTGCAGCTCCTCGGGTCGTGGGCCGCGACCCGTCTCGAAGCCCGGGAACCCGCCTCCGCCCGGCACGAGTCGTCGCAGAGCCTCGAGCAGCAGTAGACCGACCCGGGCGGGCTCAGGTTCCCCCGTCGTCCCCCCGGACGTGGTCCCAGGGGGACGACGTGGGGATCAGAGGTGTTCGTGGAAGAACCCTGCGAGCCTGTCCCAGGGGATCAGGTCGACCCGGTCGTAGAGGTCGACGTGCCCGGCTCCGGGGACGATGAGCAGTTCCCTGGGTTCCGGGGCCTGCGCGTAGGCGTCCTCGGTGTAGTAGCGCGAGTGCGCGTCCTCGCCGGCGACGAGCAGCAGGGGGCGGGGTGCGGTGAGTTCGAGCTGGGCCAGCGGCATGAAGCCGGTGATCGCGCCGAGACTGGTGAGGGACAGTGCGTGCGAACGCGGGTGGGCACCCCGCGGCGTCGTGTAGTAGGCGGCGAACTCGTCGGCCGCCGCCTGCTGAGAAGGTTTCAGCGCCACGGCGTCGCCGCCTCCGTAGCGCACCTCGGCGCCCTCGTACTCCGCCCACCGCTGTTCGGCGGCCTCGGCGAGGGCGAGCTGTCGTTCCTCGACGGTGTTGACCTCGCTCGGGACCGGTGCGTAACCCAGACCGTCCCGGTAGGCGCGGCCCATGTCGTACATGCTCACGGTGGCGACCGCCTTGAGGCGCGGGTCGACCTGAGCTGCGGAGAGGGCGAAACCTCCGCTGGCACAGACACCGAGGACGCCGATCCGGTCCCGGTCCACGTAGGGGCGGGTACCGAGGTGGTCGACGGCCGCACTGAAGTCCTCGACGAAGGCCTCGAGGGAGGCGATGTGGCGCGGCCACCCGCTGCTCTCACCGTTGTAGGAGGCGTCGTGGGCGAGCGTGACGAAACCACGTTCGGCCATGGTCTGCGCGTACAGCCCGGAGGTCTGCTCCTTCACCCCGCCGAAGGGGTGTCCCACCACGAGGGCCGGCGCCGGCCCGACGAGGTCCAGGGGACGGTAGAGGTCGGCGACCAGTTCGATGCCGATCCGGTTGGTGAAGGTCACCTTCTGGTGGTCGACGGCCGCGCTCCGGGGGAACGTCTTGTCCCACGCGTCCTCCGGCGCGGGTCCCTCGGCGTGAGCCGCGGGCGAACTCGGAACCGTCGCGAGAGTTCCGGCCGCGGCGGCCACGCCGCTCATCGTCAGGACGCGGCGACGGGAGAAACCCGGCGGGAGCAGTTCGGCGGTGTCGGACTCGTGGGACGTCGAAGTCATGATGGCCTTCCTGGAGTTCGCGGAACGTCGAGCTCCCATCGAAGGTCGGTCGCGGTGGCGGGAGAAGTCCCTGCGGGTAGAGGTACTGCTGGGGTACCCCTGGTGGGGCGCGCCGGGACGCCGGGTGCGCTTGGATCGTGGGATTCCCGTCCGGTCGTGCCCGCCCACCAGTTCCCCCGGAGTCCCGTGCCGACACCGTCACCCGTCTCGACCCCCGTCGAACGCCCCTTCCCCCGGGCGGCTCTCGGCGTGCTGGCTCTGCTGGGTTTCACCCTCATCTCGACCGAGACCATGCCGGCCGGTGTCCTACACCAGATCGCCTCCGGGATGGGAACCTCCGAGGGGGTCGTGGGTCAGTTCGTCAGCGCCTACGCGTTGGGAACCGTCCTGCTCACCGTCCCCGCGATCGCGCTGACCCGCTCCTGGCCCCGCAAGCGCCTGCTGATCACGGGGATCCTCGCCTTCCTCCTCGCCAACACGGTCACGGCCCTCTCCGGTGGAGTGACGCTGTCCCTGGTCTCGCGGTTCGTCGCGGGGGGTTGCTCGGGAACGTTGTGGGGGATGCTGGCCGGGTACGCGTTGCGCATCGCCCCGCCCGCGGCGGCCGGCCGCGCCCTCTCGCTGATCTCGGTGGGTGCTCCCGTGGGGATCGCGTTCGGAACGCCACTGGGGACGTGGCTCGGGACCACGTTCGGCTGGCGCTGGTCCTTCGCCGGACTCAGCGTCCTGGCCGTGGTCGTCCTGGTCCTGGTCGTCGCCTTGGTGCCTGCCGCCGACGGGCAGTCCGCCACGTCGCACCGGCCCGCGTCGCAGGTCGTCCGGATTCCCGCGGTCGCCCTCACCCTCGTCGTGATCGTCCTGTGGATGCTGGGGAACACCACGACCTACACCTACATCGCCCCGTTCCTCCGCGCCGGTGGTTCGACGGTTCCCCTGGAGGGGTTGCTGCTGGTCTTCGGCCTCGCCTCGATCGTCGGGATCGCCCTGACCGCGTCGCTCATCGACCGTGCGCCCCGGGCGCTGGTCCTGGGCTGCGCCGGCGCGTTCGCGCTGTCCGGGGTGGTGCTCGTGCTCTTCCCGCACTCCCCGGTCGTGGTCCACGTCGCGGTCGCCGTGTGGGGCGTCGCCTTCGGCGGGGCCTCCCCGCAGTTGCAGCGCCCGCTGGCCGCCGCGGGCGGAGAGGACGCGGACGTGGCGAACTCCTTCCTCCCCGTCGCCTTCAACGTCGCCATCTTCGCGGCGGGCGTGCTGGGGGCGCTGGTGCTCGCCTCGGGCGGCGGCCGGTTGCTCCCCCTGGCCATGACCGCGGGCGGTGGGGCCGCGTTCGCCGTCCTGGTCCTCGGCCTCCGCACCGTCTACCCGCAGCACGCCCCGGCGAGGACGCCCTGAAGGCCCGGGAACTCCTCGACGGCGGCAACGGGTGCACGGGTTCCCCTCGAGGTGGGTTCAGGCCGAGTGGGGTTCGACGACGGCCTTCAGCGACCGGGCGTCACGGCGGGCGAGGGTCAGCGCCGCTTCGGTCTCCGCGAGCGGGAACCGGTGGGTGATGAGCGGGGTGGTATCGACGGCGCCGGAGGCGATGAGGGACAGCGCCGTGGGGTAGGTGTTGGCGTAGCGGAAGATCCCGGTGATGGTGAGTTCCCGGCCCTGGACGAGCGGTACAGGAAGGGGTAGTTCGTCGGCGCCCATGCCCACCAGGACGGCCCGGCCGGCCGGGGCGAGGACCTCCACCGCGGAGCGCCACGCGGCCGCGGCGCCGGAGCACTCCAGGAGGACGTCGAAGGTTCCCGTGAGGGGTTCCGTGGCCGGGAGCGCGGTGAACCCGAGGCCCCGCGCCACCTCCAGGCGGAACTCGCTGACGTCGGTCAGCGTCACCGAGGTCGCTCCGAAACCCCGTGCCACCTGGGCGGTGAACAACCCGATGGGTCCGGCGCCGGTGATGAGGACGCGGTCGCCGGGCGTGATGCCGCCGCGGCGTGCGGCCCAGACCCCCACGGACACGGGTTCGGCCATGGCGGCCTGTTCGGCGCTGAGCCCCGCGGGTGCGGGGTGCGCGAACGCCGCGTCGAGGGTGACGAACTGCGCGATGGCCCCGTCCACGGGTGGGGTGGCGAAGAAGACCACCGCGGGGCAGAGGTTGTAGCGACCGGCCAGGCACTGCTCGCAGGTGCGGTCGGGGACTCCCGGTTCGAGGGCGACGAGTTCCCCGAGGCGGCTGCGGTCCACGTCGGCACCCACCTCCACGACGGTCCCGGCGGCCTCGTGGCCGACGACCATGGGGGTCTCGACGACGTAGCCGCCGATCCGGCCGTGCTCGTAGTAGTGCACGTCGGACCCGCAGATGCCGACGGCCTCGACGCGGACGAGCACCTCGTGGGCGGCGGGGACGGGTCGCTCGCGCTGCTCGATGACCAGGGATCGGGGTGCGTGCAGGACGGCGCTGGTGTTCACGGGTTCTCCAGGGGTCGGTCGTGGTGTCGGGGTCAGCAGGTGGTGTAGCCGCCGTCGGCGACGAGGACCGTCCCGGTGGTGAAGGAGGAGGCGTCGCTGGCGAGGAACACGACGGCCGGGGTGATCTCCTCGAGGGTGGCGATGCGTTCCATCGGGGTGTCCTCCAGGACGTGGCGGCGGGCCCGCGGGTCCTCGACGGCGGCTCCGTCGGTGGCGACGTGACCCGGGGCGAAGGCGTTGACGCGCACCCCGAACGGGGCCCACTCGGCGGCGAGGCTGCGGGTCAGGTGGTGGACGGCCGCCTTGGACGCCGCCGCGGCGTGGTCCCAGTGCGGTCGGCCCGCGATGATCCCGGCGGTCGAACCGATGTTCACGATCACGCCGGCGCGCTGGGCGACGAACGCCCGTCCGAAGGTCTGGCACCACAGCCAGACGGTGTCCAGGTTGCCGTCGACGACCCGTCGCCAGTCGGGCGCGGTGACGTCGAGCGCCGCGGACGGGGCTCGCACGTCCACGGCGTTGACCAGGACGTCGACCCGACCGTGCCGGTCCACGGCCGTGCTCAGCGTCCGCTCGACGTCGTGGACGTCGGTGACCTCGACGTGCAGGAACTCCGCCGCGATGTCGTCGGCGCGCATGACCTGGACGAGGTGCTCGCCCTCCTCGGTGTCACCACCGGCCAGGAGGACGCGGGCGCCGGCCAGCCCGAGCGCGTGCGCGCAGCCGCCGGCCACGCCCCCCGCCCCGGTGGTGACGACGGCCGTGCGACCCGTGAGATCGAACCTGTCGGACAGCCTCAAGATCGTCGTCCATCCTCCGGTCGTCCTCGTCCGAGCCGCGCCACCCCGCGCCCGCAGGGCGAGCGTAGGTGTCCACGGGTCGTGCGACTAGCGACCCGGATGCTCGATCCTGGTACTTTCCTGCGCCAGGAAACCGCAACATCGGGCCGACGCCGCCCATCGGAGGAAGATCAGTATGACCCCGTCGGATCCTCACGCCCAGGTCGGTCGGCGCTGGGGCGGCGCCCGCGCCGTTCGCGAGGTGGTTCCCCCGGATCCGCGGCTGTCGGCCCGCTGGCACGTCCACGACTACCCGGGGCCCTTCGCACGGTGGAACCACCACCCGGAGTACGAGATCCACCTGGCCCGGTCCGGGCCGGGGCGGTTCATCGTCGGGGACCACGTGGGCCGGTTCGGTGCCGGTCACCTCGCCCTCGTCGGCCCGGAGGTTCCGCACGACTGGATGAGCGACCTCGGACCGGGGGAGGTGATCGAGGGACGCGACGTCGTGTTCCAGTTCCACGGCCGCTGGCTGGAGCAGTGCGAGGAGCTGCTGCCGGAGTTGCGGACGCTGGCGCCGCTGTGGGCGCGCTCGCGGTCCGGCGTGGAGTTCAGCGGCCGGACCGCCGAGGCGGGCGCGCTGGCACTGGAGAGCATCGGCCTCACGCGGGGCGCGGACCGGCTCGCCCACGTCTTCTCCCTCTTCCACCTGCTGAACACCGCGCCCGAGGACGAGTACCGCCTGATCTCCGGCGTGTGGGAACCCCAGGTGAACGACCCCCGGGCCGAGGAGGTGATCGGCGGGGCTCTGGCCTACGTGCTGGACAACCTCACGGGTGACGTGCGGTTGCCCGTGGCCGCCGCGCACGCGGGGATGAGCGAGTCGGCGTTCTCGCGCTACTTCAAGCGGGCCAGTGGGCTGACGTTCACCGAGATGGTCGGCAAGCTGCGCCTGACCCAGGCGGCGGCTCTGCTGGTCGACACCGACCGGCCGGTGCACGCGATCGCGACCGACGTGGGGTACGCGAACCTCTCGAACTTCAACCGCCGGTTCCTCGACGGTTTCGGCCTCACCCCCACCGCCTACCGGAAGCAGAACCGCCGGGCCGGGTGAGGTCCACGCCTCCCGCCGTTCAGGCCTCGGGGATGCTGAGGTCCCAGGTGGAGGGGTCGACGGCGTCGGGGTCCGGCCCGCCGCGCCAACCGGTGTCGAGGGCGTCCAGCCGGGCGACCTCCGTCGCGTCGAGGGCGAAGTCGAGGACGGCGAAGTTCTCGGCGATCCGGCTCGACCGGGTCGACTTGGGGATGGCCGAACGGCCCTGCTGCAGGTGCCAGCGCAGCATCACCTGGGCGGGGCTCTTGTCGTGCGCTTCGGCGATCCCGGCGATGGTGGGGTCGGCCAGTGCGCTGGCGCGGTTCTCGCCCCACCCGGGGTAGGTGGTGATGCCGCCGATCGGTGACCAGGCCTGGGTGAGCACACCGTGCCGGGCGTTGGCGGTCTGCACGTCGGGCTGGGTGAAGTAGGGGTGCAGTTCGACCTGGTTGACGGCCGGGACGACCTCGGCCTGCTCGAGCAGGGCGGTGAGGTGGTGGGGCATGAAGTTGCTGACCCCGATCGCCCGGACCCGACCCTCGGTCAGGAGGTGTTCCAGAGCGCGGTAGGCCTGACGGGTGCGGTCGAAGTGCTGGGGCATGGGTTGGTGCAGGATCAGCAGGTCGATCTGCTCGACGCCGAGTTTCGTGGCGCTCTTGTCGAAGGCGTGCAGGGTTTCCTCGTACCCGTAGTCGCTGACCCAGACCTTCGTCTCGAGGAAGACCTCGTCGCGACCCAGTCCGGAGTGCCGGACGCCCTCGCCGACCTCACGCTCGTTGCCGTACCCGGCGGCGGTGTCGACGTGTCGGTACCCGGTGGCGAGTGCCGTTTCGACCGCGGCTGCGGTCTCCTCGGGTGCGCTCTGGAAGACACCGAGCCCGAGGACGGGAAGGGTCACTCCGTTGTTGAGGGTGAACGTGGGCGGTTTCCTGGACGTGTGATTAATCATGCGGTGCATCGCCTTTCGAGATCCGAAGGGGTTCTGGGAAGTTCCCGGTCGCGGCCGGGCGGACGCGTCGGGGACGGCTCAGGTGTCGAACCGGACGGTGCCCAGGAAGGCCACGCTCGCGGGATCGCGGTGGTCGAAGGCCGTGCTGGCCCCGGTGTCGAGGGCGCTGACGCGGGTCATCTCCTCCGGGGTGAGGGAGAAGTCCACGACGTCGAGGTTCTCCGCCATGCGTTCCGGGCGGGAGGACTTGGGGATGACCACGATCTCGCGCTGGAGGAGCCAGCGCAGCACCACCTGGGCGACGGACTTCCCGTGGGCCGTGGCCAGGTCGGTCAGGACCGGGTGGGTGAACAGGTCGTCACGGCCCTGACCCAGCGGTCCCCAGGACTCGTGCTGCACCCCGCGCTCCCGCATGACCGCCTGGTCGGCGCCGCGCTGGAAGAAGGGGTGGGTTTCGACCTGGTTGACCGCGGGGGTGATCTCGTGGTGGTCGATGAGGTCGACCAGGCGGTCGGGGTGGAAGTTCGACACCCCGATGGCGCGGGCGCGGCCCTCCCGGTTGAGCGCCTCCATCGCCCGCCAGGAACCGTGGTAGTCCCCGTACGGCTGGTGCACAAGGTAGAGGTCGAGGTGGTCCAGGCCGAGGCGGTCCAGGGACCGGTCGAAGGCGGCGGCCGCCGTGGACTCGCCGGCGTCCTGGATCCACAGCTTGGTCGTGATGAACAACTCGTCACGGGGGATCCCGCTGGTGGCGATGGCCCGGCCGACGCCGGTCTCGTTCTCGTAGGCGGCGGCGGTGTCGAGGTGGCGGTAGCCGGCGGCGAGGGCGTCGGTCACGACGCGTTCCGCCTCGTCGGCCGGCACCTGGTACACGCCGAAACCAAGGACCGGCATCTGCACGCCGTTGTTCAGGGTGACCGTGGGGATCCGGGGGGACATGGTGGTGTTCCTTCCGTCGGGGGCCGCGGACGGGCAGGGTGGGTCCACGGCCGGCGGGTGCGGGTTCCTGCAGGCGTCAGCGGGGTGAGGGTGGCCGTGGTGCCGCCTGCGTTCGACCGGTGGGGTTCGAACACGCGGGGCCAGTGGCTCGACACGAATGTAATAGACCTCTAACATCATGTCAACGCGATGCACGCACGGCCTCGACCGGACGCAGGAGAGCAGTGAGCCCACGGAGCACCTACCACCACGGCGACCTCCGCGCTGCGCTGGTCGCCGCCGCGCGTGCACTGTTCGCGGAGCGGGGAGTGACCGGCGTCTCGATCGCCGAAGCCGCCCGGCGGTCCGGGGTCAGCGGGGCGGCACCCTACCGCCACTTCAGCGGGCGCCTGGACCTGCTGTCCGCCGCGGCCACCGCTGCGGGACGCGAGTTGCACGACGAGATGCAGGCGGCGCTCGAGGAGCCCGTTCCCGGCGGGTCGGTGGACCCGGTGACCCGCGCCGTGGAGGACCTCGCCGTGCTGGCCCGGGTCCAGGTCCGCTTCCAGCAGGATCACGGGGCGGCGTTCGAGCTGATCCTCGCCGAGGAACTGCAGGCGTTCCCCGACCAGGAGCGTCGCGAGGTGACGCGCTCGATGTTCGACCTGCTGCTGGCCCCGGCGATGACCATCACCGGGAGCGTCGAAGCGGCCAACCCCCTGCTGCGGGCCTTCACCGCGGTCGCGAACGGTTTCGCCCAGCTGTCCAGAGGGGGAGGCGTCAGCGGTTACCCCACCGACCTCCGGGGTTTCCCCGACGAGCACGAGCTGGTCGCCGCGGAGGCGGCCCAGGCGGTGCGGACCCTGGCCCGTGCGGCGGTGGGGAGCGCGCCGGCACGCGACTGACGGCTCCCCTCCCGGCTCAGGCGGCTTCGCGGGGAAGGAGGACGTCGAACTCGTGCCGGCCGTGGCCGAGTTCGCGGAAACCCTCCGGAGCGGTGGGCGAGTTCCGCGGGAGGTCGAGGACCGCGGTGGTTCCCACCGGCACCAGCACCTCGACGTGCAGGCGCTGCCCGTCCAGGCGCCAGTCGATCGACGCCGGGCCGTAGGGGGTGAGGTGGGTGGCTCCGGCGTGCGTGAGGGTCCCGCCGGGGCGGGGGGCGAGACGGATCCGGCGCCATCCCGGTTCGGCGGGAGCCAGACCGGCGACCGTGCGGTGCAGCCAGTCCGCCACCGCGCCGAGGGCGTAGTGGTTGAAGGAGGTCATCGTGGGGTCGTTGACGTTCCCGGCCGGGGTGATGGCGTCCCAGCGTTCCCAGATCGTGGTCGCCCCCCGCAGCACGGTGTACAGCCAGGAGGGACAGTCGGTGGCCTGCAACAGCCGGTAGGCCTCGTCCAGGTGCCCCCCCAGGGTGAGGGCCTCGCAGACGACCGGGGTCCCGGCGAAACCCGTGGCGATGCGCCCGTCGGCTTCGCGCACCAGCTGCGCCAGCCGCGCGGTCCCGGCGGCGCGCGACGACGTGTTGGGCCACAGGTCGAAGACGGTGACCAGCGCGTAGGCGGTCTGGCTGTCACTGGTGCACCGCCCCCCGGGCCGCAGGTAACGCTCTGCGAAGGCGCGCCGGACCTCGGCGGCCAGGGTGCTGTACCGCTGGGTCAGCGCGTTCTCGCCGAGGGCACCGGCGACCGCAGCCAGCCGTGCCGCCGAGTGCGCGTAGTAGGCGGTGGCCACCAGGTAGCGATCGGTGACGGACTCGAACGGGTTCTCCGGGGGCGCCGCCGGGTCCAGCCAGTCACCGAGTTGTTCGCTGTCGTGGCAGATCCGTCCCGGACCCGCCGAACGCTCGACGTGCTCCAGCCACGCCACCGCACTGCCGAGCTGGCGGCGCAGCAGGTCGATGTCGCCGGTGGCGCGGTGCAGGACGTCGGGGGTGAGGACCGCGACGTCACCCCAGACCGCCAACGGGTCGCGGGGCAGTTCGGTGAAGGGGGCGAGGGGCAGGTAGGGCACGTAGGGCGGCACCCAGTCGAGTTCCTGCTGCTCCACGGCGAGGTCCTCAAGCCAGGAACTCAGCATCCCGGTGACGTCGAAGAGGAAGGCGGCCGTGGGGGCGAAGACCTGCAGGTCACCGGTCCAGCCCAGCCGTTCGTCGCGCTGGGGGCAATCGGTGGGAACGTCGACGAAGTTCGAGCGCGCCCCCCACACGATGTTGTCGTGCAGCCGGTTCACGAGCTCGTCGCTGCTGCGGAAGAACCCGATGCGGGCCAGGTCGGTGTGCAGGACGCGGGAGACGACGTCACCGGGTTCCAACGGGCCGATCCACCCGGAGACCTCGGCGTAGCGGTAGCCGTGGACGGTGAACCGGGGTTCCCACTCGAGCGCCTCGCCCGCGAGGGTGAGGACGTCGGTGGCCCGGGCGCTGCGCAGGGGGGCGGTGCACAGTTCACCGTCGACGAGGACCTCGGCGTGGCGCAGGGTGATCCGCTGCCCGCTCGGGCCCTGGGCGCGCACCCGCAGGCGCCCGGAGTGGTTCTGCCCGAAGTCGAGCAGCCACCGTCCCTCGCCCTGGTCGACGATCTCGACGGGCGCGAGTTCCTCGGTGCAGCGCACCGGTGGCCCGCTGGGGGCGACGAGGGCGGGCACCTCCCCGGGCACGTTCCCGTGCACCTGCACCGGCGTCCAGGTGCTGTCGTCGAAACCGGGCCGGGACCACCCCGGGTCGTGGCGGCGGGCGTCGAAGTGCTCGCCGTCGTACAGGCTGCTCGAGGTGATGGGCCCGGGCCCGGCCTTCCACGTGGCGTCGGTGGCGACGAGGTGGCGGACCCCGTCGGTGTCGGTGATCTCCAGCTGCACCATCGCCGCGAGGTGCTCGCCGTAGAAGGCGGTGACGCCCTCGCCGAAACCGAGGCGACCGCGCCACCACCCTTCGCCCAACCACACGCCCAGGGCGTTGGGCCCGGCACGCAGGTGGTCGGTGACGTCGAAGGTGGCGTAGCGCAACCGGTGTCGGTAGCTGGTCCACCCCGGCGTCAGTTCTTCGTCCCCGGCCCGCCGGCCGTTGACCTCGACCTCCGCGACCCCGTGGGCGCTGAGGCGCAGCCGGGCCCGTCGCGCTGGAGCGGCCAGCTCGAACTCCACGCGCAGCCGCCCCGGGGCGTCGGTCCGCTCGCCCGTCCGGTCGAGCGGAGGTCCCACGAAGGCGCCGTGCCAGTCCGTGGGATCGAGGAGGCCGACCTCGACGGTTCCGGCCGGACCCCAGGCCCCCCACTCGCGCCCGTCGAACAACTGCACCCGCACCGCGGCCTCCTCGCCGGAACGCAGCGGTTGCGCCGGCCACGGCACCAGCACCTGGGCGTCACCGGGTACCTCGTGCACGCTGACGCGCGCCACCCCGTCGGGACCGGTGGTGCGCACCTCCAGGCGCACCGCCTGCTGCCGGTACCCGACCGGAGCCTCCGCGACCTGCCAGGACAGCCGGGGAGCGGGTTCTCCGGTGCCCAGGCGGGTCGCAGCGTGGTGCTCGAAGGTGGGGGCACTGGCGGTGGGGGTCACGGGTGTCGTCCTCGGAGCGGTTGCGGAAGTGGAGTTCACGGCTGTCCGACGCCGCGGTGTCCCACGGTGCGGTCGACGGGTTCCCCGGCCCGGGCGGCCGTCTCGAGGGACTCGCCGCCGGACGTGACGTCGAACTCGTTGCTGCGGGGCCGGCGGAACGTGACCCCGCCGACGACGAACCCGATCGCGGCCAGCACCCCCAGGGCGATGAAGGTCCCGTGCAGGTCGGACCGCAGCAGCGCGGGGGTGATCGCCGCCAGCAGGGCGGCGGAGACCCGGGCGATGGCGACGATGGTTCCCTGCGCGGTCGAGCGCAGCGTCGTCGGGAAGGACTCCTGGGTCCAGATCTTCATCATGCCCTCGAAGGCGACGCTGTTGCCCAGGCTGGCCATGAACAGCGCGACGACCATGGTGGTCAGGGTGAAACCCGCGAACGCGAGCAGGAAGTAGCTGGCGGCGACCACGACGGCGCCGGCGGCGAAGAAGGTGAACCGCCGGTGGGTGTCGACGAAGCGCATGTAGCCCAGACCGATGACGAGCGAGGCGACGAGGGAGATCAGGGCCCACCGGTTGAACGTGGCCACGTCCGCGCCGGCGTAGGTGGTGGCGATGAAGGTGTTGAACTGGCCCGTGGTGTTCGCCCCCAGGTTGGTCAGGCCGTAGAACAGCACCAGGGCGACCATCGGCACGCCGTACCGGCCGCGGAACAGGTCACGGACCCGCGCACGGTCCGGCGACGTCCCGATCCCGCCCGCCTGCTCCTGGCGGCGGGCCTCGACCCAGGCCCGGGACTCCGGGATGCTCAGGCGGGCCAGCAGGACGACGAGGGCGACGACGCCGACGTGGGCGAACATCAGCTGACCGCCCGGTCGTCCCCACGCACCGATCGTGGAGGCCAGACCGATGGCGACGATGATGCCGACCAGCCAGAGGGTGTTGGACAGGACGATGAGCTTCCCGCGGTTGGTGTCGGCGGCCGCCTCGGCGATGGTGGCCAGGGAGACGGGGAGGTCCGCGCCGACGCCGAGGCCGATGAGCACGATGCCGGCGAGGAGGACGGAGAACGTGCTGCCGAAGGTGGTCAGGGCGCTGCCCGCGACGATGAGCGACATCGTCGTCAGGAACACCCGGCGGCGGCCGAGACGGTCCCCGAGCCGGCCGCCGACCAGGGCGCCGACCGCGACGCACAGCGTGAGGACGCCCGACATCAGACCGAGCTGGTCGCCGGTGATGCCGGTGCTCGGCTGGTAGATCACCAGCGCGATGCCGGTGGAGACCAGGGCGGCGGAGTCGATGTAGGAGGCCATGCCGGCGACGACGCCGACCCGCCAGGGGTTGGGGGTCTTCGGCCCCGGGTGTGCAGCAGTGGACACGGGTGTTCTCCGTTGAACGAGCACCTGCGGACCGGCACCGGGTCGGCCGGCGGGTGCGAGCGAGGTTTCACCGCGGTCGGGGACCGCGGTCGGTCCGGTCGACGGGTGGCGTCGACCGGTGGTGCTGCGGGACGGGGTTCGGGACGCGCTCAGGCGTCGCGGGTCCGCTCGATCCGGGTGGGGTCGTAGACGATGTTGGCGTTGTCGTCCACACCGGCGCTGGTGGTCGTGCCGCCGACCCGGCGCGCCAGCACACCGCTGACGCCCATGAACTCGAACGGCACCGCGTCGTCGGTGCCCCGGCGGATGCGGGTGCACAACGCGTCGAGGTCCGCGAGGAGGTCGACGGAGGTGTCCCCGCTGCCGTGCGAGACGTGGACCCGGTCGTAGAGGCCGGCGGTGTCGCGGCGCAGCCGGGCCAGTGACTCCTGGTACGCGCGGACGGAGGAGGCCTCCTCGTGGAAGAGGAACGTCCGCTGGTTGGCGGCGTCGCCGGTGATCAGCAGCCGGTCCTCGGCCACGAGGAACACGGTGGAACCCGGGGTGTGACCGGGGACGGCGAGCGAGCGCACGTGGACCCCGCCCAGGTCGAACACCTGACCGTCGCTCAGGACCTCGAAGGCCTGGGGGTCCGGGACCGCCGCGGTGAGCCGTCCTTCCTGCCGGGCCGCGTCGAGGACCTCGGCGGAGAGAGCTTGGTGGGCGCGCAGGACCGGCGCGTCCAGGGGGCTCATGCGGACGTCGTCGAACCCGGCGGCCCCGAAGGCGTGGTCGAGGTGGCCGTGGGTGAGGAGCACGGTCAGCGGTTTGTCGCTCAGGCCCTTGACGAAGCCGGGGAGGTCACCGACGCCGAAACCGGTGTCGATGAGGACCGCGCGCTCCTGACCTTCCACCAGGTACATCAGCACGTCGAGGCGGTCGGTGATGCGGGTGGTGTAGCGGGTCAGGCGGACGGCGCTGAATTCGGGATCGAGCTGCTGCGTCGGAGCCATGTGTCTCTCCTCGTCGATGTGACACGTGTAGCGCATCGTGAGCCACACGTGTCACCCATGTCAACTACACTGAGCCGTCCAGGTGTCGAGGACGACGGATCGGTGCAGGCGGACGGATGAGCAGGGTCTCCAGTGAGGACATCGCACGCGCCGCCCAGGTCTCGCGCGCCACGGTCAGCTACGTCCTCAACGACCGTCCCGGTCGTCGCATCAGCGCGGAGACCCGTCAGCGGGTCCTGCAGACCGCCCGATCGCTGGGGTACGTGCCCAACCCAGCGGCCATGGCCCTGCGGTCGGGGCGTTCCGACATCGTGCTGCTGCAGGAGAACGCCTGGATCCCCGGGCCGGACCAGGACGTCCTGCCCCTCGGTTCGACCAGCGGCCTGCTCCGGGACGCGGTGGCCCGCGAGGTCCGGGCGTGGGGCATGACCCTGGTCTCCGCCGGAACCGGTTTCCCGCTCGGCCACGCCCTCACCCACCTCATGCCGACCCTGGTCCTCGCCCCGGCCGGCCTGTCCGAGGTCGATCGCGACGCCCTGCGTCGGTCCCGCGTCCCCTGGTACGAACCCGCTCCCCCCGAGGGGTTCCCGGAGGCCGGCTCCGGGGGCGAGGCGATGAGCTTGACCGCGTCCCTGGCGCTCGCCCAGGTCGAGCACCTGCGCGAGCGCGGCCACCGCCGCATCGGCTACCTCAACACCTCCGTCGAGGCCGTGCGGGACATCGCCGAGCAGCGCGAACGGGCCGTCCGCCAGGCCGCCTCCGCCGTCGGGGTGGAGTGCGACCACCGGGTGCGGCTGGGGCCGGTGGAAGACGCGTTGCCGGAGTGCACGGCCACCCTCGAGCAGTGGATGGCCGACGGGGTCACCGCGGTGGCCTGCTTCAACGACCTCTACGCCGGTCTCGCCGTGAAGGTGCTGCGCCAGAGGGGTTCGAGGATCCCGGACGACCTCGCGGTGCTCGGGGTCGACGACGAAGCCATGTCGTGGATGCTCGAACCGCCGCTGTCGACGGTGCGACTGCGCATGGCCGAGTTCGGAACTCACCTGGCTGCGTGTGGTCGAGCCGTCCTGGACGGTCACCCGCTGCCTCCGCTGCCCGCGGGTCTCACTCCGGTCGTGGCGCGCGCCACCACCTGAACCCGGGAGCGTGGCCGCTTCAGTCACCGCTCACGCGCAGGACGCGGTCGTCGCCCGCCGACGGTCGTCCGCGGCCGTCGGTGTTGTTCGTGAGCATCCACAGGCTCCCGTCGGGGGCGACGACGACGTCACGCAGGCGGCCGTGTTCTCCACCGAAACGTTCCGTGGCGTTCCCGAGGTTGTCCAGCGGGACGTCGCGCAGCCGCTGACCACGCAGGTTGGCGATGTGGATCGCCCCGTCGGAGACGGCGATGCCGCTGGGACTGGCCTCCTCGGGTGCCCACTGCTGCACCGGGTCGACGAAACCCTCCTGTCCGGCCACGCCCTCGACGGTCGGCCAGCCGTAGTTCCCGCCGGCCCGGACGACGTTGAGCTCGTCCCAGGTGTCCTGCCCGAACTCGCTGGCGTAGAGGGTTCCGTCCTCGTCCCAGGCGATGCCCTGCGGGTTGCGGTGGCCGTAGCTCCACACCGCGGACCCCGCGAACGGGTTGTCGACCGGGATCGAACCGTCCGGGGCGATGCGCAGGATCTTGCCCGAGAGGGAGTTCAGGTCCTGGGCGCTGCTCCGGTCACCCGCGTCCCCCACGGTGACGTAGAGCATCCCGTCGGGGCCGAACGCGATGCGGCCCCCGTTGTGGTAGCCCGCGGCGTCGAGCCCCGCGAGGATCGTCTCGCCCTCCCCGAGGGAGAGGTTCCCGGGCTCCCCGGTGAGTTCGTAGCGTTCGACCCGGTTCTCCCCCTCGCCCGTGGAGTACGCGAAGAGGTCCCCGTCCAGGACGGCGATGCCGAGCAGCCCGCCCTCACCACTGCCCCCGACGCCGTCGACGACCCCGACCTCGCGGGTGGTCCCGTCGTCCGCGATCTCCAGGACCCGGGCGCTGTCGCGTTCGGTGACCAGCGCGGTCCGCTCGTGGAACGCCAGGGACCACGGTGCCTCGAGGTCGGTGCTGACGACCTCGACACCGCTCGCTGCGGTCCCGGCCGTCGACGGCGGGCCGGCGGGAGTCGCGCTGGTGCAGGCGGTCAGCCCGAGGAGGGCCGCGGCACCGACCGCCGCGAGGGCGCGCAGGCCGGAACCGGCGATCGGTTCGCGGGCAGGAGGTTTCGCCACGTTCGTCCTTCTTCCGATGAGGGGGACCGGGACCGGGACCCTCGTGGCCCGGACCTCACGCTACGACGTCGACCGGGGGAGGCGGGGGTTCCTGGGGTGCCCTGTCAGTGCGCCTCAGAGGAGGAACTCCTCAGGGGACGTGCTCGTGGTGCGGGGTGTGGCCGGATCCGGTCCGGACGGAGGGTTTCCGGTCGAACGGTTCCCGGAACCGTCGGGCACGACGGTGGCGAGGGACGACGAAGGGGAGACGACAAGGTGAGCACGCGGATCGACGACCGGCGGACCGGGACGACCAGGGCCGCTCGCGGCGGCGGAGCGTCTGCCGTGACGGGCCCGCGGGTCCTGCTGATCGCGGTGGTCCTCCTGACCGGTGTGGCGGTGACCTCCTGCAGTTCGTCGCCGACCGCGGCCCCGGCCGGCGATCCGGTCACCGGACCGCCCAGCAGCTCGGCGGACAGTTCGGCGGGTGAGGCCGACACCGCGACGCTTCCCGCCACGACCGACGTGGTGGGCACGGTCGTGCGCTTCACCTCCCCGCGGACGAGCGTCGACGTGACGATCGGGGAGGACAGCCCCGCGACCCGGGACTTCCTCTCGATGCTGCCGTTGACGCTCCCGGTGGAGGACCTGGCGGGGCGGGAGAAGATCAGCTACCTCCCCCGGGAGCTGGACCACGCCGGGTCCCCGGGCTCCGATCCCGAGGACGGCGATCTCATCTACTTCACCCCCTGGGGGAACCTGGGGTTCTACTACGACGCCTCCGGCATCGAGTACGCCGACGACACGCTGCACCTCGGGACCTACCAGGCCTCGGCCGAACAGCTCGAACTGCTGGAGGGCGGTGCGGTGAGCGTCGACGTCGTGCCGTGACCTGCACCACCGGGCCGGTGTCGTCTCCTGAGGTGCCCTGACAGGGAACCCTGGAGCGCGGTGGACGCGGGACGTCCACGGCTACGGTGGGTCCGTGCCTCGACTGCGAACCCGCGGAGCCCGACGGAGTTCCCCGGCGACGACCCCTGCGGAGGGTTTCCCCCTGACGGCGCTCCTGGTGATGGCGGTGACGGGTTTCCTGCTCATCGCCACCGAGACGATGCCCGCCGGGCTGCTCCCGGAGATCGCCGCGGGGATGGGGGTGAGCGAGGGGTTGGCGGGTCAGTACGTCAGCAGTTACGCCCTGGGAACCGTCGTCTGCGCCGTCCCGGCCGCTGCGCTGACCCGTGGGGTCGGACGCCGGAGGGTGCTGCTGGTCACGGTCGGGGTGTTCCTGCTGGCCAACTCCGTCGTCGCGGTGTCCGGCGACCTCGTCCTGACCCTGGTGATGCGTTTCGTGTGCGGGGCGTGCTCGGGTCTGCTGTGGGGGATGCTGGCCGGCTACGCCCGGCGGATCTCCTCGCCCGCCTCGGCGGGCCGGGCCCTGTCGATCGCCTCCCTGGGAACTCCGGTCGGTCTGGCCGTCGGTACCCCGTTCGGTTCCTGGCTGGGGGCTTCGTTCGGCTGGCGGTGGTCGTTCCTGCTCGCGTCCGCGCTGGCCCTGGTGATCGTGGTGGTGGGTCGGTTCGTCCTGCCCGACGCGCCCGGAGGGCGACCCGAGGCGCAGCTGCCGTTGCGGCGGGTGCTGCGCATCCCGGGGGTCGCGCCGATCCTGGTCGTCATCCCCCTGTGGATGCTCGCGCACAACACGATGTACACCTACGTGTCCGCGTACCTGCGGGCGGTCTCCGTGCCGTTGTCGGTGGACCGGGTGCTGGTCCTCTTCGGGGTCTGCGCCCTCGTCGGTCTCCTCCTGACGGGCGCACTCATCGACCGGGCGCTGCGGTCGCTGGTCCTGAGCAGCCTCGTGACGTTCCTCCTCGCCGGAGGCGTCTTCCTCGTGGCCGGGGGTTCCCGGGCTGCGGTGCTCGCCGCCGTCGTCGCCTGGGGTCTCGCCTTCGGCGGCGCGGCCGCCCAGCTGCAGACGGCGATGGCCCACGCGGCGGGGGAGAACGCCGACGTCGCGAACTCCTTCATCGGGGTGGCCTTCAACCTCGCCATCGCTGGCGCCGGGGTCTTCGGCGCGGTGCTCATCGGCGGTGGCTCGGCCGGTTCCACCCTGCCCCTGCTCATGGTCGTCCTCGCGGGCGCGGCGCTGCTCGTCGTGGCGCTCGCGCGCCGGCACGCCTTCCCGGCGCGGGGTTGACGCGACGACAGCCGACCCCCTGAGCGCCGCCGGGTCCGCGCGTCCCCTCCGGCGCGCGGACCCGACGGTGCTCCGGTCGGCCGGAGCGGTGGGTCAGCCGCGGGGGATGGACAGCGACAGGGTGTAGGTGGCACCCGACGGGATCTGCAGGTCGAGGCGGTAGGAACCGTTCTGCGGCAGGGTGATCGTCGCGCGGCCCTGGCCTTCGCTCATGCTGGTGTGCAGCGGCGATCCGTCGGGGGCGACCAGGGACCAGGTCCCCTTCCCGGAGATGTCCTGGAACGTCACGACCGCGCGCTGACCGGCGGTGGCGTCGAAGTGGAAGTGCGCGGCACCGGTCGTGCCGACCCCACCGGTGATGGTCGTCGACGTCGTCCCGGGAGCGAAGCGGATCTTCTGGCCCGCGGCGGTCTGGGCGGCGCTCGTCGCGGCCGTGCCCGACGCCGCACCACCCGACGTCGCTGCGGGGATCGCGACCGACAGGTCGTAGCTGGCGGAGCGGGTGGAGACGATGTCGACGTAGTACGTGCCGCTCTCGGGCAGGCGGTAGGTGAAGTCGCTCTGGCGCGGGCTGTGCGCGTTGTGCACCGACGGTCCGGTCGGCCCCACCAGGGTCCAGGTCATGGCCGACGTGCTGCGGGAGAGGTGGAACGTCGCCGTCTGCCCGGCGCGGGCCTGGAAGGTGTAGCGACGGTCGCCGTTCGCGGCGACCTGACCGCTGACGTGGGCCGAGGTCGCGCCGTGGGCGAAGTGGATGGGCGTGGCCGTGGGAACGGTCGGGGTGGAGGACGCGGACGCAGCGCCGGCGCCGGCGATCCCGGCGGCGGCGACGAGTGCGGCGGCGGCGACGGTGATCTTCGTACGCATGGTGTTTCTCCTAGGACGGTTCGGTCCGGGGACCGGTGTCGTGGTCGCCGTTGCGGCCACGTCCAGAACGTTAGGGATCCGGTGTGGCACCGTGGTGTCGGCGCCGACACCGTTCCGGCACCGCGTGTGTCGAGTTCGACACACGGCCCACGAGGTCGACGACCGCACAGGTCGTCACGGAGGAGACGCGGTGCCCGAGCACCTTCCCGCCACGGTCCACCAGCCGGTCGTCCTGGGATCCTGGCCGACCCCGTTGGAACCCGCGCCGCGCCTCGCGCAGGCCCTGGGTCTCGGACCGGAGGACCTCTGGGTGAAGCGCGACGACCTCGTCGGGCTCGGGGGCGGCGGCAACAAGGTCCGCAAGCTGGAACACACCCTGGGCGCCGCCCTGGCGGCCGGGGCCGAGGCGGTCGTCACCAGCGGAGCTCCGCAGAGCAACCACGCCCGACTGACCGCGGCCGCCGCGTCGCGCCTGGGTCTGCAGGCGGTGCTCGTCCTCGAGGGTGACGAACCGGCGGAGGCGCGCGGGAACCTCCTGCTCGACGCCCTGCTGGGCGCGCGCATCGTCTGGGCGGGCGAGGTCGACCCGACGACGCTGGCCGCCCGCGTCGAGCGGGAGGCGGAAGCGTTGCGCGAGAGCGGTACCCCGACCGAGGTCATCCCCTTCGGAGGGTCGAGCGTGGTCGGGGCCCGCGGCTACGTCGCCGCCGGGGCGGAACTGCTGACCCAGGCGCCCGACCTGACCACCGTCGTCACCGCGATCGGTTCCGGAGGCACCATGGCCGGGCTGGTGCACGCCCTCGGTGTCGACCGGGTGCTCGGGATCGACACGGGAGCGGTCCAGGACGCGCAGGCCCGGGTCTCCGACCTGGCCCGCGGGTTGGCGCGGGAGGCGGGCACCGCGGACCCGGGACGGCCCCGGATGCGCCACGACCAGGTCGGCGGGGGCTACGGCGTGCTCACACCGGCTGTCGCGGAGGCCGTCGCGCTCGTCGCGCGGACCGAGGGCATCGTGCTCGACCCCGTCTACACCGGACGCGCCGCCGCGGGTCTCCTCGCCGCCGTCCGGGCCGGCGACGTCGGGGCGGGCGAGCGCACGGTGCTCCTGCACAGCGGTGGCCTCCCGGGACTGTTCGGCCACCCCCAGGCCGTGGACCTGGTGCGCTGAACGCGGTCCCACCGAACGGGCCCGACCGACGCCGCACGTCGCGACGGACCGCCACCAGGGTTTCCGCTCGCTGGCCCAGGCGGTGCCGACGGCCGGGAGCGGGGGACGTCAGACCTGGGCCGGCGCCGACGCGCGGACCCTGGAGGACATCTCCGAGGCGGCGCAGCAGGCGCAGGTCGACGCGCAGGTCGTCGCCGCCTCCAAGGGCAGTCCTCGAGCACCCCCCGGTGAGCCCCCGCCGCTGCGGAGGAGGGCTTCAGACGCCCGTGTAGGGGGACTGGGTGAGTGTTCCCTGGTCGCAGACCGGTCCGGCCGACCACGGGACGGCGATCTCCGCGATCTGGTCCGGGGGGATGACGCGCAACGAGGTCGGGACGGCCTCGCAGTCGCCGACCGCGGGTTCTCCCACGGCGGTGTTCGCCGTGGTGGACCAGCTGATCGTCGACCGGGCGGAGCGACCGGGCGTCAGGGTGACCGTCGAGGTGGCCGTGCCGGAACGGACCTGGCGGGAGAGGACGGGGACACCGTCGCTGCGGCCCAGGGAGATCCCGCCGAAACCCCGGACGCGGCAGGTCAGCTCGCTCGTGTTCGTGAGGACCACGGTCGCCGTGGAGGTCCCGGTGCCGGCGGTGACGTCGGACACCTCCCCGACGAGCTGGGCGGTCGTGCACGAGGTCACGGGTGCGGACGCCGTGGGCGCGGGGCTCGGGACCGAGGGTGGGGTGGACCCGGTGGGGCCGGGTCGCGTCGGAACAGGTTGCGTCGGGACGGATTGCGTGGGAACGGCCTGCGACGGAACGGCCTGCGACGGAACGGTCTGCGACGGGACGGGTCGCGTCGGGATGGGTGCCGTCGGACCGGGGTTCGTCGGGGACGCCGCAGTGGGGGCCGGCGGGGTCGTCGTGGGCGCCGCGGTCGACGTCGAGCCGCCCGTCGGTGCCGGTCCCGCCACGACGGGATCCCCACCGCCCCGGGGCTGCTCGATGGCCACCCCCACCTCCGGTGCGTGCTGGGAACCGGCCGGCTCCACCGTGAGGTCCACCCCGGCCGAGCACCCCGCGAGCGCCGTCAGCACGGTGAGGCCGACGAGGACCGGGAAGGAGGAGGGGCGCCGCACGTCGCCATCCTAGGAACCGCGGGGACGGCGCGGGAGCGTGTGTCAGGACGGACACACCCGCCACGACCTGGACACACGTCGTCCCGGTCGCCGTCGGGACCCCCGCGACACGGCATCATCGGGGGGTGCCGACCATCCTGCTCGCGGACGACGAGACGGCCATCACGGACAACCTCGCGCCGCTGCTGCGGCGGGCGGGTTTCGAGGTGGTCGTCGCCCACGACGGGGAGGAGGCGTTGAACCGCCTGCGCGCCGGGGCCCCCGACCTCGTGGTCCTCGACGTGATGATGCCCCGCCTGGACGGGCGGGCCGTCCTGCGCCGGTTGCGCGAGGAGCGGTTCGCGACGCCGGTCATCCTGCTCACCCAGGTCGGGGAGTCCAGCGAGCGGGCGATGGCCCTGGAGGAGGGCGCCGACGACTACCTCAACAAGCCGTTCGACCCGCAGGAACTCATGGCCCGCATCCGTGCGGTGCTGCGCCGCCGGGAGGGCGGGGGAGGTGGCGGTCTCGGGCAGTTCCAGCGTCTGCGCAGCGGCAGCGTCCTCCTCGACCGGGTGTCCCAGCGCGTGTGGAAGGACGGCCGGGAGGTCGTGCTCACCCCCCGTGCGACGGCCCTGCTCGCCTACCTCATGACCCACCCCGACGAGGTGATGACCCGCGAGCGGCTGCTGGAGGCCGTGTGGGGGTGGAGCTTCCAGACGTCCACCCGGTCCGTGGACACCCGCATCGCCGAACTGCGGCGCGAACTCGAGGACGACTCCTCCGCCCCGAAACTCATCAGCACCGTCCTGGGCACCGGCTACCGGTTCTCCGGACACGTCGAGAAGGCCTGACGTGACCTCTGCACCACCCGTCCGCACGTCCCGGAAGGAACGGGTCCTGCTGTTCCTGCCGGCTCTCGTCCCGTTGGCGCTGGGTGGTCTGGCCCGGCTCGCCTGGGCCGTCGGGTGGTTCTCGGGCGGGGACGACCGCGTCGTGGTCCGGGCCGGCGCGCGACCCGGTGACTGGTCGCTCTTCCTGGGTGCGGTCCTGTCGACCCTGCTGCTGCTCCTCCTCTGGGGGGCGCACCGGCAACGGGTCGCCGTTCTCCGCGCCGCGGAACACGAAGGTGCCCGCGTCGCGGCTCAGGCCACCCGGGACCGACAACTGCTGCTGGGGCGCCTCGACCACGAGCTCAAGAACCCGCTGACGGCCATCCGGTTGGCGCTGGCGAACGTCAGTGCAGACGATTCCTCTGCACCGCAACGGGACCGGGGACTGGGGAGCATCGACGAGCAGGTTCTGCGCCTGAGTCGCCTGACGGCCGACCTGCGCAAGATCGCGGACGTGGAGACCAGTCCGCTGGCCCGTCGTCCCGTCGACCTGACGGCGTTGCTGGAGGAGGCGGTCGAGGTGGTCGGGGAACAACCCCGCGCCGGGGGGCACCGCATCAGCCTGGACCTGCCGCGGGCCCCGTGGCCGTTGCCCCTGGTTCCCGGTGACGAGGACCTGATCTCGTTGGCGTTGGTGAACCTCGTCGACAACGCCGTCAAGTACACGCCCGTCGGGGGGCGCGTGGAGGTCCGGGGTCGCGAGACCCCCGAGGGGGTCCTGGTGGAGGTGGCGGACACCGGGCAGGGGATCCCCGCGGCGGACCTGCCCCACGTGTGGGACGAGTTGTTCCGCAGTCCCTCCGCCCGGGTGGTGGCGGGCAGCGGGTTGGGGTTGCCGTTGGTCCGGGCGGTCGTGGAACGTCACGGGGGCACCGTGTCGGCGCAGAGCCGGGAGGGGGAGGGGACCGTCGTGCGGATCCTGTTCCCCGTCGCCGAGAACCAGGTGGTCGCGCCCACGCGGAACTCCGTGGAGGGGTGACGCGGAACCCGCGGACGTCAGGGCTGGGCGACGGGGGTGCTGTCGTGGGCGGTGACGAGGACGCCGACCCGGCTCCAGGGGTTCGGGTCGAGCATCGCGCGGAACAACGCCGTCGGGACGTCGTGGTAGTCGTGGAGTTCGCCGGTGTGGAAGGCGACGCGCAGCGTCTGGGTCGCGGGGTCGTAGCCGACGGTGTGGACGGTGTCGCAGACCACGTCGTGCACCTGCGGTGCGTCGCCGTGGAGGGCGTCGTGGGTGAGCATCGTCGTCTCCTCGGGAGTTCCGGCCGAACGGGGGGACACTAGCGGTCATCGTCTGCGTGGATGACCTGGTTGACAAAACTTATGCACTCGGTACCGTTTGGGCTCGACCCGGGCGCGAGAGCTCGCGCTTCTCCTTCGGGGGATGGGGATGCCGCGAGAGCTCTCGCGCCCGGGTCTAACGCCCCTGCCGGCGAACCGGTGCCGAAGGCCTCCCCGGCGGACCGGTCCGTCCACGCCGCCGCAGCCGTTGCTGCCGAGTGGTCGGTGTGCTGGAGTGGTGGGCGCGCGGATCCCTCGGCCCGCGCCCGGGCCTGGGAGTGGATGATGTCTGACGGGCAGTCCGAGCAGCCGGGACCAGGGTTCTGGTCCGCGGTGGCGAGACTCGGTCTGGTCCTCAGCGTCGCCTCCACCGTCGAGCAGGTCGTGACCTCGCTCATCGACCTCGGCGTCCCGGCGTTGTCGGCGGCCGGTCTCGGGATCATCACCCGCGCCCAGGACGGTGGCTGGCAGTTGGGGGCCAGCACGTCCTTCGGTTCCGTCCTGCGCGCCCGGTTCGACTACGAGCCGTACGACAGCCCGCTGCCCGCGTGTCGCGCAGCCCGGGAGGACGTCGACTTCTTCCTGCCCGACCGGGCGAGCGCCGTCGAGGTCCACCCGCGGATGGCCGAGGTGGTCGACCTCACCGGACGGCCGCGGTGGGCGCTCCTGCCGCTGCGGGTCGGTGCGGAGGTGGTCGGCGCCCTGGCCGTCTCCTGGACGTCGCCCGCCCCGTTCACGGAGGACGAGGAGACGGCGCTGCGGATCTTCGCCGCCCACTGCGCCCCCAGCGTCGAACGGGTCCTCGCCGGCGAGGTGCAGCGGCGCTCGAACCGGGAGACGGAACAGCTCGCCACGGTCCTGCAGCGAGGGGTGGTCACCCGGCTCCCCACCCTCGACGGACTGGAACTGGCCGTCAGCTACCGGCCCTGCGCCGACGGCGCCGCCATCGGGGGGGACTGGTACGACGTCTTCGCCCGGCGCAACGGCGACGTGGTCGTCGTGGTGGGCGACGTCGCCGGCCACGACCAGGTGGCGGCGTCGACCATGATCCAGCTGCGCGCCATGCTGCGGGGGATCGCCTGGGACAGCGACGACGGCCCGGCACCCCTGCTGGACCGCCTCGACCGGTCGACGGCCGCCCTCGAACCGGGCACCACCGCCACGGCCGTCCTGCTCACCCTGACCCGCCGGGCGGACGCGGGTTTCGACGTGCGCTGGGCGAGCGCAGGTCACCCGCCCCTGCTGCTGCGCCGTCCTGACGGCGTGGTCGAGGTCCTCGGGGGCCACGACGATCCTCTGCTCGGTGTCGACTGGCCGTCGCCGCGCCGGGGGCACCGTCGGCTGCTGTCACCGGGGACGACCCTCGTCGCGGTCACCGACGGAGCCCTGGAGACGCGCGACCACACCCTGGCCGTGGGGGTCGACCACCTCGCGGCCGCTCTGGGCACCGCCGCGGACGTCGGCGCAGGGCCCGGCACCGTGGCGGAACGGACGCGCGACCACCTGGAGGGCTCGACGACCTCCCCGCGTCCGCCCGGGGGGCCGGAACCGCGGGACGGCTCGTTCGACCCCGTGGACGACCGGACGGTGCTGGTGGTCCGCGCCCTCCCGACGGCGGTCGTCCCGGGGAGTTCCGGGGACGGCGACACCTCCCGCGCCGGGGATTCCGGCGTGGACGGGGGCAGGACGAGCCGGGTCGTGCTGCTCCGGCCCGAGGCCGCGTCGGCACCGGTGGCACGTGCCCTCGTCCGGTCGCTGGCCACGACGGGAGGGTGGGGCGAGGACGACGTGGACACGGCGGAACTCCTGGTCAGCGAACTGGTGGCCAACGCCGTCATCCACGGCCGCAGCGACCTGCGGCTGACCGCCTCGACGACGGCCCACCGGTTGCTGGTCGAGGTCGAGGACGGCAACGAACGGATGCCGGTGCTGCTGCCCGACGACGCGGCCGCCCTCTCCGGCCGCGGTCTGCACCTGGTGCAGAACGCCTCGGACGAGTGGGGTTGCCGTCCGGTCGAGGGCCACGGGGCCGCAGGGAAGGTCGTCTGGTTCGCGCTGGACCGGGGGACGCGGTGACCCGCTCCCGCTGAGGAGCCGGAACGTCGACACCTTCCCATCCGCCAGCTTCCTGCCCGACACCGTCCCACCCGTCACCGAGCCGGGTGCCGCCGCACCTCGTACGGTTGCCCCCGGCACCCGTCGTCCGGCGGGCCGGGGCGGTACGCCCCGGGCCGGACGGAGGAGGAGCTGGATGACGTCGGCGACAGCGGCGGGTGTGGGTTTCCGCTCCGAACGGGGACCGGTGCTCATCGCGGTCATGCTCTCGACCGCCCTCGTGGCGATCGACTCGACCATCATCGCGACCGCCGTGCCCTCGATCGTCCGCAGCATCGGGGGTTTCGCGCAGTTCCCCTGGCTGTTCTCGATCTACCTGCTGGCGCAGGCGGTCACGGTTCCCGTCTACGGCAAGCTGGCCGACCTCTTCGGCCGCAAACCGGTCATGCTCTTCGGGATCGGGTTGTTCCTGCTGGGGTCCGTGCTCTGCGGATTCGCCTGGAACATCGGGGCGCTCATCGCGTTCCGGGCCCTGCAGGGGGTCGGAGCCGGTGCGGTGCAACCGATGTCGTTGACGATCGTGGGTGACCTCTACACCCTGGCCGAACGGGCCAAGGTCCAGGGCTACCTGGCCGGGGTGTGGGCCGTCAGTTCGGTCGTGGGGCCGACGCTGGGTGGGGTCTTCTCCGAGTACGTCAGCTGGCGCTGGATCTTCTTCGTGAACGTCCCGCTCTGCCTCCTCGCCGGAACCGTGGTGTGGCGGCGGTTCCACGAGACCGTCCGGCGCAGCCGGCCGCAGGTCGACTACCTCGGAGCCGCCGTGCTCACCGTCGGCCTCACCCTGCTCGTGCTCGGCCTGCTCGAGGGCGGCCAGGCGTGGGCGTGGGACGCGCCGCCGAGCCTGCTGGTGCTCGGCCTCGGCGTGGTGTTCCTCGTGGTCTTCGTGCAGGTCGAGCGGCGCGCCGCCGAGCCGGTGCTCCCGCTCGGTCTGCTGCGGCACCGGTTGATCACCGCGACCAGCCTGGTCTCGGCCTGCGTGGGCGCCGTGCTGCTGGGCCTCACGACCTACGTCCCCACCTACGTCCAGGACGCGCTGGGGGCCGGCCCCCTCGTGGCCGGGTTCGCGCTGGCCGCCCTGACCATCGGGTGGCCGATCTCCGCCTCGCAGGCCGGTCGGCTCTACCTGCGCATCGGGATCCGGGCCACCGCGCTGATCGGGTCGCTCGTCGTGCTCGCCGCCTCGTCGTCGTTGCTGCTGCTGGACGCCACCTCCAGCATCCTCCAGGTCGCCCTGACCTGCTTCGCCATCGGACTGGGGATGGGCGTCACCGCCGCCCCCACGCTCATCGCCGCGCAGTCGGCGGTCGGCTGGGAGCAGCGCGGCGTCGTGACGGGGGTCAACATGTTCTTCCGCTCGCTGGGCAGCGCGGTCGGCGTCGCGGCGTTCGGCGCGGTCGTGAACGCCACCCTCGGGGTGGCCTCCCTCGAGGGTTCCGGGGTCGGGGCGGGTCCGTTGACGCAGGCCGTGCACCACGTCTTCCTCGCGACGGTGGCCGTCGCCGTGCTCCTCCTGGTCGCGGTCGTCTGCATGCCGCGCGGAGACCGACGGCCCGGCTGAGCCGGGGCGGGTTCCGCTGCGGGGTCTACGATCCGTCGTCGTGACCACCGCACCGGGGACCCCTGCCTACTTCGAGAGGGTCGGCGCGGCAGCGTTCCGGGCGACCGAGCACGTCGGTGGTGGGTGGCGGGAGCACGAGCAGCACATCGCCGCGGCGCTGGGGTTGTCCGTGCACGTCGTCGAACTCGACCGCGACACCCGACGGGACGACGGCCTGGTCCTCGGCCGGCTCTCCTTCGACATCCTCGGCACGGTGCCCGTCGACGTCGTCGACGCGAGGGTCAGCGTTCTCCGGCCGGGCCGGACGATCGAACTCGTCGAGGCGTCCCTGGCCCACGACGGCCGGGACTTCCTCCGGCTGCGGGCGTGGCTCCTGCGGCCGGGCGACACCGCGGAACTCGGGGGAACCACCCTGCCGCGGATCGCGCCCCCCGAGGAGACGCCGGCCTGGGACGTGACCTCGGTGTGGCCCGGTGGTCTCGTCGCGTCGCTGGAGGTGCGCCGTCGACAACGGGAACCCGGCCGGGCGAGTTCCTGGGTGCGGACCGCGACGGCGCTCGTGGCCGGCGAGGAGGTCAGCGCCCTGGCCGCCACCGCGGGGTTGTTCGACGTCGCGAACGGCATGACCGTGCGGGCGGACCCGCGTGACGTCGCCTTCCCCAACATCGACCTCACCGCCCACCTGTTCAGGGTTCCGCAGCGCGGGTGGCTGGGTTTCGACACCTCGGTGTCGTTCGGCGCCCACGGCATCGGACTGACCAGCAGCGTCCTGCACGACGAACTGGGGCCCTTCGGAACCCTGGCCCAGGCCCTCACGGTGCGGCCCCTCCACGGCTGAGCCGCGGCGGCGGGGTGGCCCCGGTCGGGACCACCCCGGTGGATCACGAGCAGTTGGTCAGGAGCGATTCCGGGGTCACCGAGGTGGGGCCACCCAGGACGATCTCGCTGCTGATCTGGCTCGTGGAGACGTAGTCGTACAGGGACACCGGGGTGCACGCCTGCGGCAGCAGCAGCATCGGGGCCTGGTTCAGGGCCGCGACCGGAACTCCGGCGAGCGCGTCCGGGAAGTTCTCCCCGGTGGCGATGACCGCGGTGGTGGCGTCGGGGAAGACGCTCGCGGCGACGGCCGCCGCGGTGTCGTAGCGGTCGGCCCCGGCGAGGCGGGTCATCGCGGTGGCGTCGCTGACGTGGGCGGCGAGCTGCGTGGCCACGCCCTCGCTGACCGACGTGGGGCCGCCGACGACGACGGCGGCCTGGAACGTCTGCCCGTTCAACCACGAGGCCACGGGGTCCGGTAGGGTCCCGGGCTCGGTGATCATGAGAGGAACTCTGGCGGCGGCCGCCGCGGCTCCGCCGGAGAGCGCGTCCGGGAACGTGTCGCCCCGGGTGAGGACCACGCCCTTCGCCGCGGGGAAGAACTTCTCCGCGAGGTCGACGGCCGTGTCGTAGCGGGTCGCACCGGCGATGCGTTCGACGGTGGCTCCCGAGGAGGCCGCGGTGATCGCGGCGAGGGTCGTGTCGGAGATGCGGTCGGTGCCGCCGACGACGTAGACCTTCGACGGGGTGAGGCGCGTGAGTTCCGCGGCGGTCGCCGCGGGGAGGGAACCGGCCTGGGTCAGCAGCAGCGGCGCGTCCAGGGAGGCCGCGGCGGGTCCTGCGGTCAGGGCGTCGGCGGGGGCCTCACCGCTGGTGACGAAGACGGCCGAACCGGCCGAGGGCTGGAAGGAACCGCGGGCGATGACGGCGGCGGTCTCGTAGCGGTCGGCGCCGGCTGCGCGGACGAGGCCCACGTAGGGGAACGGGGTGCCCACCTTCGGGACGGCCGTGTGCGTGGCGCCCGAGACGCCGGGCTCCGGAGCGGCGGCCTGGGCGGCGGTCCCCGTGAGGGTGCAGGCTCCGAGGAGCGCCGCCCCGGTGAGGGCGGTGAGGGTGAGGCGACGCGCGAGGCGCATGGGGTTTCTTCCTTCGTTCGCGATCGAGCCGGGGGCGACCTCGCCCCCGGTTGATCGTGAAACTAGGACACGGTCCCGTTGAGTTGCTCGAGGAAACCGGATGTTCACCCGGTCAGCGGAACGGGTGGGTGCAGCCGGTGCAGCCTGGTGCGGACGCAGCGGTCGACGGAGCCCGGATTAGGCTCGCGTCGGTCACGCTGACGACGGCGGACCAGGAGGAGCAACGCCCCGTGCCCGCAACGCCCCCGACCACCGTGAGTCCGCTGCGTGCCCGGAGTGCCGTGGTCACGCTGTTCCTCATCGCCGGCGCGGTCATGGGTGGCTGGTCCGGGCGGATCCCGACGATCAAGCACCAGCTCGGTCTCAGCGACGCGGGGTGGGGACTCGTGGTGCTGGCTCAACCGGCGGGGACGTTGCTCGCCCTGCTGGTGCTGACGCGGGTCATCTCCCGCACCGGCCCGCGTGCGCTGGCCCTGCCCGGGGCCGTGCTGCTGCTCGTCATGGTCCCGCTGGCCGCGGCCTCGCCGTCGCCGGCGTTCCTGGTCCCGGCGCTGGCGCTGCAGGGGTTGGCGACGGGTCTGCTGTTCAGCCCGATGAACGCCCTCGCCGTCACCGTCGAGCGCCGCTACGGCCGCAGCATCATGTCCTCCTTCCACGCCTGGTTCAGCGTCGGGCAGCTGGGGGGTGGTCTCGCCGGGGCCCTCGCCGGTCACCTCGGGACCGATCCGTGGGTGCAGATCGCGATCTGCGACCTGGTCCTCGCCGTCGTCCTCTGCGTCACGGCGACGGCCCTGCCCCGGGGGGCCGAGGCTCCCCCCGTCGGGGGATCCGGGCCGACCCCCCGGAGGGCACGGCCGACCCGGCAGATCCTCCTGCTGGCGGGCCTCGCCCTCCTCGCCGCCGTCACCGAAGGCTCTGCGGTGCAGTGGAGCGCCCAGTACTCCGTCTCGCTGGGCGCCACCGTCGCCACGGGTTCCCTGACCCTGGTGTGCTACTCGCTGGCGATCGCGCTGACGCGGTCGTTCGGGGACCGCCTCGTCGACCGCTTCGGCCGGGTGCGGTTCATCCGGTTCTCGGCGACGGTGACCGCGACGGGGGTGCTGCTGGCCGTCCTGACCGGCTCGGTCCCCCTGGCCCTCGTGGGTTTCGCCCTCGTCGGTCTGGGGTGCGCCTGCGTGTTCCCGACCATCATGGGTCTGGCCGGGAACCAGCCCGACGTGCCCGCCGGACGGGCGGTCGCGCTGGTCAACCTGGGCGAGTGGCCGGCGTTCTTCCTCGGGCCGCCGGTCGTCGGCCTCGTCGCCGAACTGTCCTCCCTGCGGGTCGCGCTGGGCCTCCTCGTCGTGACGTCGGCGTTCGTCGCCGTCCTCGCCGGTCGGATCCGTGTCCCCGAGCCCGCCCACGCGGGCGGAGTTCCCCGGGAGCGGTGACGCCGGCGTCCCCGGTGTCTGCATCCCGGTGACGCCGACCAGGACGGCCCCGGGGATACCGTGCCCCCATGGACCTCCAGTTCCGCGACCGCGTCGTCCTCGTCGTCGGGGGGAGGGGCCTCATCGGTGCGGCCCTCACCGACCGGCTCCGCACGGAGGGGGCCACGGTCGTCGTCGCCTCCCGGAACCCGGGCGAGGGGGTGGTGCTGGACGGCACCGACGACGCGTCCGTGCAGGCGGGGGTGGAGGAGGTGCTGCGGACCCACGGCCGCATCGACGCCGTCGTCGTGACCGCCGCCCCCTCGGCGCGGACCCTCGACCCCGAGCGCCGGTCCGACCCGGCGCAGGTCCTGGAGGCGTTCGAGGGCAAGGCGATGGTCTTCCTCCGGATCGCCAACGCGGTGGTCCCGACGATGCGTGCGGCGGGGTTCGGCCGCATCGTGGTGGTGAGCGGGCAGAACGCCCTGCTCACCGGCAACATCACCGGTTCGGTGCGCAACGCCGCCACCATCGTGGTGGCCAAGAACCTCGCGGACGACCTGGCGGGGACCGGGATCTCGGTGAACGCCGTCAACCCGGGTCTGGTCACCGCCGACCCGCAGGCGGCCGTGGCGGTCGGCGCAGCCGGGGAGTCGACGCCGGAGCAGGTCGCCGACCTGCTCGCGTTCCTCGCCTCCCCGCTCAACGCGGTGACCGGCGAGTCCATCGCCGTCGGTCACCGCGTCCGCGGGGTCACCTCGTTCTGACCCGGGCCGTCAGCGCAGGCGTTGCGCGCTGAACTGCAGGCGGGGTTCGGCGAAGAACCGCTGGGCCTGGACGATGAGGAGTTCCCGGGAACCCGCGGTGTAGGTCGCCTCGATGAGGTCGAACACCGACGAGGCCGTCCGTTCGAGGGCGAGGGCGGCGTCACCGGTGGCGCGGTGGTGCGCGGCGAACAGCGCCGCGGTGACGTCACCGGAACCGTTGGCCTTGAAGGGCAACCGCGGGGTCTGCACGATCCACGCCCCCTGCTCGTCCACGACCGCCATCTCGAGGGTGCCCTCCTCGGCGTCGGGACGTTCGACGCTGGTGATGAGCACCGTGGACGGGCCCATCGCCCGGGCCAGGTCGGCGGAGGCGAGGGTGCTCTCGATGGTGGAGGGCTCGGTGCCGGTGAGGTAGCCCAGTTCGAACTGGTTCGGGGTGATGAGGTCGGCCGCCGGGACGACGCGGTCGCGCAGCAGTTCGGGGATCTCGGGGGCGACGAAGCAGCCCGACCTGGCGTTGCCCATGACCGGGTCGCAGGCGTAGATCGCCGTCGGGTTCGCGGCCTTGACCCGGCGCACGGCGTCGACGATCACGTCGCCGATGCCGGTGCCGCCCTGGTACCCGGAGAGGACGACGTCGATCTCGGGGAACACCCCGCGTTCCTCGATGCCGGTGATCACGTCGGCCACGTCCTGGGCCGACATGACCGGACCCCGCCAGGCGCCGTACCCGGTGTGGTTGGAGAAGTTCACGGTGTACACCGGCAGGACCTCGACACCGATGCGCTGCAGCGGGAAGACCGCTGCGGAGTTGCCGACGTGGCCGTGGGCGACGGCGGACTGGATGGAGAGCACCTTCATGCTCTCCATCCTCGCGCATCCGGGGGCGATGGGCTCAGCGGCGGCCGTACCCGCCGTCGACGGGGAGCGTGACCCCGGCGACGACGGTGCTCAGCCCGTGGGCGGGACGTGGCGGGCCAGGAATCCGTCCGCACCCGGTGCGACGTGCCAGACGCGGACGTCGCGCCCGCCCGCGTCGCCCATCTTCTCGTGCACGAGCGCGATGTCCCCCGTGAGGTTTCCCACGCCCACCACCTCGTGGCGGTGCGGGCCGTGGGAGACCTGGAAGCACACGTCGCCGCAGAACTCGTCCAGGGAACTCGGTGCCCGGGAGGAACCCGCGTGGACGATCTCGTCCACGGCGTAGTCCTGCCCGGAGATCACGGCCTCGGAACGGGTGGTGGAGCTCGACTGGTCCATGGGGTGAGCCTGCCTTCGTCGGCCGTTCTCCGGGGTCCCGGCGTCGGCCTCAGTGTGGCCCACGGAACCCCTCGGCGATAGAGGTCGTGCCAGTCCTCACCGCCGGTCGTCCCAGGCCGAGCGTCGCAGCAGGCGGAGCCCGTTCAGCGCCACGACGACGGTCGACCCCTCGTGGCCGGCGACGGCGAGCGGCAGGGGGAGCGAGCCCAGCAGGTCCCAGAGGACGAGGGTGGTGATGAACGTGGCGGCGATCACCAGGTTCGCGACGACGACCCGGTGCGCCCGCCGGGAGATCGCGATCAACGCGGGGACCGCCTCGATCTCGTCGTGCACGACCACGGCGTCCGCGGTGTCGAGGGCGAGGTCGGAACCGTGGCGCCCCATCGCGACGCCGGTGGAGGCCGTCGCGAGGGCGGGGGCGTCGTTGACGCCGTCCCCGACCAGCAGGACCCGGTGCCCGGAGTTCTGCAGCTCCTCGACGATGCGCGTCTTGTCCTGCGGCAGCAGCCGCGCGTGCACCGCGGTGATGCCCGTCCGGGCGGCGACGTGGTGGGCGGTCCGGTCGTCGTCGCCGGTCAGGAGGTGGACCGGCGCCCGGGTGAGCGCGGCGGCCGCGTCGACCGCTGCCGCGGACGCGGGGCGGATCGTGTCCAGGAGGGTCAGGGTGCCGACCGGGGTCCCGTCGCGGCGGACGACGACCACGGTCCCGGCGACGTCCGGGGGAACCTGCGTGGTGTCACCCCGTTCGACCGTGATCTGCGCACCGTCGATGATCCCGGTGACCCCGCGTCCCGGCAGGGCGCGGAAACCCGTCGCCGCCGGGACGGGGAGTTCCGCGGCCGCCCGGCGCACAGCGCGACCGAGGGGGTGCTCGCTGAACTGCTCGACGGCGGCGGCGAGGGTGAGGACCTGGTCCTCGGTGAGGTCTCCGAGGGAGTTCACCGCGCTGACCTCGGGAACTCCCTCGGTCAGGGTCCCGGTCTTGTCGAAGGCGACCAGGTCGGTGCGCCCGACGTTCTCCATGACCGTCGCCGACTTCACGAGGACACCGTGGCGACCCGCGTTCGAGATCGCCGCCAGCAGCGGCGGCATCGTCGCGAGGACGACCGCGCACGGCGAGGCGACGATCATGAAGGTGATGGCGCGCAGCAGGGCCGCGTCGAGGGGTTCGCCGACGAGCAGCGGGATCCCGAACACCAGCAGGGTCGCGACGACGACGCCGAGGGAGTACCGCTGCTCGACCCTCTCGATGAACAGCTGCGACCTCGCCTTGGTGGCCGAGGCCGCCTCGACCAGGGTCACGATCCGGGCGACCACCGAGTCGGCGGCGGCCCGGTCGACGCGCACCGTCAGGGCGCCCGTCCCGTTCACCGTTCCGGAGAGGACCTCGTCACCGGGGCGACGCACGACCGGGACGGACTCACCGGTCATGGCGGCCTGGTCGACCTCGCTCACCCCGTCCACGACGGTGCCGTCGGCACCGATGCGTTCGCCCGGTCGCACCAGGACGAGGTCGGCGACGACGAGTTCCGCGACGTCGACCTCGCGCTCGACGCCTCCCTCCAGTCGGGTGGCGCGTTCCGGCGCGAGACCGAGGAGCGAACTGACGGAGTCGGCGGTCCGCTGGGTGATGAGCGCCTCGATGGCCCCGGAGGTGGCGAAGATGACGATGAGGAGCGCGCCGTCGAGCACCTGACCGATCGCGGCGGCGGCGATCGCGGCGACGATCATCAGCAGGTCGACGTCGAGCGTCTTCTCCCGCAGGGCCTGCAGCCCGGCCCGGGTCGGTTCCCAGCCCCCCGAGAGGTAGCAGAGGAGGTAGGCGGTCCACCACGACCAGCCGGGGGCGCCGGCGAGCTGCAGACCGCCGCCGACGAGGAAGAACCCGAGGGCCACCGCGGCCCAGCGGACCTCGGCCAACCGGACACCGGTGCGGAAGATCGACCGCGGTCGGGGCAGGACGCGCCCGGTCCGCTCGGGGGAGGGAACCGGTGCGGTGGTGGTCGGCAGGCTCATCGTGGGCAGCCGCCCTGGGCGGGGGAGTCGTCCACGCCGGCGCGTTCGTGCGCGCTCTCGGGTTCGAGGGCGTGCTCGGCCTGGAAGACGGCTTCGGCGACGAGCCTGCGGGCGTGCTCGTCGGTGAGGCGGTAGAACACCCGGTTCCCGTCCTGGCGGGTGCTGACCATGCGACCCCACCGGAGTTTCGCGAGGTGCTGCGACACCGCGGTGGGGGGCTTGCCGATGATCTCGGCGAGGTTGTTCACCGACAGCTCACCGGCGCGCAGGGCCAGGACGATCCTGATCCGCGTGGTGTCGGCGAGGAGCGAGAAGATCTCGGCCGCGAGGGTGACGTACTGGCTGTCGACCCCGAGGCTGCAAGCCTGCGCATCTTCACTCATGCGCAGATGGTAGGTCAGGAGCCGGACACGGGCATCCGGTCGGCCGGGCCGGCCGTCGTCCCCCGGACGACGAGGCGGGGTGTGACGACCACCTCGCGACGGACCTCGGCGGCCCCCTCCACTCGGGCGATCGCCTGTTCCACCGCGTGCCGCGCGAGGGTGGCGGGGTCCTGCCCCACGGTCGTGAGCGACACCGTCGAGAGGGCCGCCACGGCGCTGTCGTCGAAGCCGACGATCGAGACGGCGCCCGGGACGGCGACCCCGGCGGCGCGCAGGGCGTGCAGCAGCCCGGCGGCGAACTCGTCGTTGAAGGCGAGGACGGCGTCGGGCACCCCGTCGCGCAGCAGGTCCGCGGCCGCGGCCTCGCCGCTCGCGCCGTCCGCTCCGCCCGGGCGGAGGTCGGCGGGCAGCCCCGCGGCCCGCACCGCCCGGCGGTACCCGGCGCGGCGCTCGGCCGCCCCCGGCGCCCGGCCACCGTGCAGGTGCACGATCCGGCGGTGCCCGAGGCCGACCAGGTGCTCGACGGCGAGTCGGGCGCCGGTCTCGTCGTCGGTGCGGACGATCCCGGCGTCCACCTGGCGCAGCGCCCGGGCCAGGACGACGACCGGGAGCCGCGCGGCGAGTTCCTGCAGTTCGTTCCGCCCGGCGCCCGGGCCGAGGAGGACCAGGGCCTCGACCCGCTGGTCGAGCAGGGCCCGCACGGCCGCGGCTTCGGTGCGGGAGCGCCCGCGCGGCTCGAGCCTGAGGCGCCAGGGCGAGTCGGTGACGGCGCCGTAGAGCGCCTCCACCAGTTCGCCGTGGAAGGGGACGTGCAGGCCGTGGACGACTCCGAGCGTCCGGCTGCGACCGGAGCCGAGCAGGCGGGCGCGTTCGTCGGGGTGGTAGTCGAGTTCGGCTGCGGCTCTCAGCACCCGTTCCCGGTTGGCGGCGCTCGCCCCGGGAACTCCGCGGAACACGATGGACACCAGGGCCCGGGAGACCCCCGCCCGGGCGGCGACGTCGGCCATGGTCACCGGCTGCGGACGCGTCACCCGCCGCACCCTAACGGCCCGACCGCTTGACGTCCGGCCCGTGCCCGGTCACCCTGGACCGATCTAGACCTAGAGCGCTCTAGGGTGATGCCGGGTCGCGAGACCCGGCGGGACGAGAGGCGAACGCATGTCCGACGTCGACGGCGACGTGAGAAGCACCGGGATCGGCCTGATCGGGGCCGGACGCATCGGCAGTTCCCACGCCCGGCTGGTGGCGACCAGGGTTCCCGGCGCACGGCTCGCGGCCGTCGCCGACCCGCGACCCGGCGTCGCCGCGGCGCTGGCCGGACCCCTGGGTGCGGTCGGGCTCACCGACCCCGCGGAACTCCTCGCGCGACCCGACGTGGACGCGGTCGTGGTGACGGCCAGCACCGAGGCGCACGCGGACCTCGTCGAGGCCGCCGCCCGCGCCGGGAAACCCGTGTTCTGCGAGAAACCCGCTGGGCTCTCGATGGCCGAGCTCGACCGCGGCATCGCGGCCACCGACGCCGCGGGTGTCGCGTTCCAGGTGGGGTTCAACCGCCGGTTCGCCCCCGAGTTCGCCGCCGCCCGCGCCGCGATCGACGCGGGCCGCATCGGTCGCCCGCAGCTGCTGCGGTCCCTCACCCGCGACCCGGGCCTGCCGAACCCCGCCGTGGTCCCGGCCTGGGCGGTGTTCGTCCTCACGCTCATCCACGACTTCGACACCCTGCTCTGGCTGAACCCCGGTGCGGAACCGGTCTCCGTCTACGCCGTGGCCGACGCCCTGGTCGCCCCGGACTTCAAGGACGCCGGGTTGCTCGACACCGCGGTCGTCACGATCCGGTTCGACAACGGCGCGATCGCCGTCGCCGAGGCCAACTTCTCGGCCAGCTACGGCTACGACGTCCGGGGTGAGGTCTTCGGGTCCGCGGGGATGCTGAGCATCGGCGAGGGGTCACGATCGGCCCTGCAGGTCCTCGACGCCGATGGCCGGCACAGTTCCACCCCGCGCTCCGACGTCGAACTCTTCGCCGACGCCTACACCGGTGAACTCACCGAGTTCGTCGCGGCCGTCCGCGAGGGCCGCACTCCCTCCGTCACCGGTCGCGACGCCCGGCGTGCGCTGTCGATCGCCCTGTCCTGCATCGCCTCGGTGCGCAGCGGCGGTCCCGTCGACCCGGCCGTCGTGGCCGCGTCGGTGGACGCGAGGACCCGGTGAGCGGCTTCACGCTGGCGGTCTGCGCCGAGATGGTGTTCCGGGACCTGCCCCTGCCGGACCGGGTGCGGACGCTGCACGACGCGGGTTTCGCGGTCGAGATCTGGGACTGGACCACGAAGGACCTGTCCGCGCTCGGTGCCACCGGGGCGCGGTTCACCTCGATGACCGGCTACGTCGACGGGGAACTCGTCGACCCCGACGGTGCGGACCGGCTGCTGGCGAGCGCCGAGCGCTCGATCGCGGCGGCGGAGGCGCTCAGCGGTCAGGGTCGTCCGAACCTCAACCTGCACGGCACCGGCCTGGACGGGAGGGGACTGCCCGTGCGTCCCGTAGTCGAGGTCACGGGGGCCATGTGGCTCGCGGCGCAGCGCACCCTGGTCCGGATCGCGGAACTCGGGGAACGCCACGACGTGGTGTTCACGCTGGAGAACCTCAACGTCGCGGTGGACCACCCGGGGACCCCGTTCGCGTCGGCGGCGGACACCCGCGCGCTCGTCGCGGCGGTCGCCAGTCCGCACCTGCGGATGAACCTGGACCTCTACCACGCCCAGATCGGGGAGGGGAACCTCGTCGAACTCCTGCGGGGCTGCGTGGACCTGATCGGAGAGGTCCAGGTCGCCGACGTCCCGGGCCGGTGCGAGCCGGGGACGGGCGAGATCAACTACCCCGTCGTCGCGGCGGCGCTGGCCGGTGCGGGGTACCGCGGGAGGGTGGGGATGGAGGCGTTCGCCTCGGGGGACAGCCGGGCGGCGGTCGAGGCGTTCCGGAACTCGTTCACGCTGTGAACCCGGCTCCCCGGGTCAGCGGGGTCAGACCGCGTCGAGGGTGAACCAGACGACCTTGCCGATGTCGGCGTCGTCGACGCCCCACCTGCTGGCGGAGGTCTCGAGCATGCTGAGGCCCCGCCCCGAGAGGGCGTCGTCGTCCGGGGCCTGCAGCAGCGGGCGACGGTCGTTGTCGTCGGAGACCTCGACGTGCACGAGGTCGGGGGTGGCGGTGATCCGCACCCGGGTGTCGCTGCGGCCGTGGACGATCGCGTTGGTGACGAGTTCGCTGGTGAGCAGTTCGGCGGTCTCGGCGACGGAGTCGGGCAGACCCGAGCGGTGGCAGCACCGGCGGGCGAGGCGGCGGGCGTCGCGCACCGAGCGCGGATCGGCGGGCAGCACGATCTCCTGGGGGTCCCCGGCGGGGGAGCGCAGGGTGTCGGGGCTCGTGTCGGTCTCGATCCGGACGACGAGCAGCGCGGTGTCGTCGGCGGTCCCGGCCGGTCCGAGGGTTCCCAGCAGGAAGTCCGCCCAGGCGCCGGCGGTCACACCGTCGGGGGCGGCGAGGGCGTCGGCGACGGTCGCGATGCCGTCGTCGAGGTCGCCGTCGCGGCGCTCGACCAGTCCGTCGGTGTAGAGGACCAGGACGTCGCCGGGGACGAGGGTGACGGTGTGCTCGCGCCGCACGGTCGTGGGGTCGAGGCCGAGGAGGAGGTCCCCGCTCGGCCCGAGCCGTTCGACCCGGCCGTCGGGGTGGCGCAGCAGGGGCGGCAGGTGCCCCGCGTTGGCCCAGCGCAGCCGCCGACCGGCGACCCCGTTGACGGGGGCGTCGAGGACGGCGAGCACGGCGGTCGTGAGGGTCTCCAGGCCCAGCCCCGCCATCGCCTGGTCGAGCCGGGCCAGCAGGTTCGCGGGGCGGTCGTCACCGTCGTAGCTGATGCCGCGGACGAGGTTGCGCACCTGGCTCATGGCGGCCGCCGCGGTCTGGTCGTGACCGCTGACGTCGCCGACGACGAGCACCGTGCCGCCGGAGCGGGTGGGGAAGGCGTCGAACCAGTCGCCACCGACCTGCGCCCCGCGGGCGGCGGGCTGGTAGCGCGTCGCCAGCTGAAGCCCTTCGCGCAGCGGCGGCTGGGTCAACAGGCTGCGCTGCAGCGTTTCCGCCATGCGTCGCACGGCCCGGACCTCGTCCTCGGCGACGCGTTCGCTGCCGATCCGCTCGACGGCCTGCGCGCACTGCGCGGTGAAACCCTCCAGGAGTTCCAGTTCGTCCGCGCTGCAGGTGTGGTCCTGCGTCCAGGCCACGGCCAGCGCCCCGAGCACCCCGCCGCCGACGACGAGGGGGAACAGCGCCCAGGCGTCGCGTCCGCTCTGCTCCCGCACCGCGGGCATCACCGGGTGGTAGGCGTCGGCGGTGGCGGCGTCCGGCAGCAGCAGGCGCTCCCCGGTGCGGGCGCTGTGGCAGACCGGGAGCGGGCTGTCGTGCGGGACGTGTTCCCACCGCGCGCGGTAGTCGTCGTCGAACGCGTTGCTGCCGACGAGGCGCCACCCCCCGTCCTCGGCCGGGACGGCGATCCCGCTGCCGTCCGCACCCAGGGTGGTCAGCCCCTGGGAGACGACGCGGACGACGTCGTCGAGGGTTCGCGCAGCGCTGAGGCGGAGCCCCACGTCGGCCAGTGCGGAGACCTCGCGCGAGTCCTGCACCCGGGACCGCAGGGACGACTCGAGCGCCATCCGGAGGGACGACTCCGGCGCCGCGTGGTGCCCGGTGAGTTCCGTCCGTCGGTGCTCCAGCACGTACGCGGTGACGTCCTGAACGCCACCGACCACGACCTGCACCCGCCCGTCGGCGTCCAGGACGGGCGTCGCCGTCAGCGACCACCAGCGTTCGGCCGGTCCGGGCGCGTCCTCGTGCGTGAGGTCGTGCGGGAGGTCGTGGCGCACCAGCGGGACGGTGTCGGGGAGGCGGTGGGTCAGGACCCGTTCGCACAGCTCGGGGAGGCTCCCCGGTCCCGGCGGGAAGACCTCGGACTGCGGACGGCCGACGAGGTCCGCACGATGACGCCCGACCAGGCGCAGGAACTCGTCGGTGGCGTCGAGCACGACCTGCTCGGGGCTGAGGACCACGTAGCCGGCCGGCAGCGCGCGGAAGACCGCGGTCCTGACGGCGTCGGGCACCTGCCCTGCGGAGCGCACGGGGACCTCCTGCCGGCCGGGGACGCAGCGGTGTCATCGAACCACCTGCGACCACCTCGCGCAGGGTTTCTCCCCGACGTTCTCCTCGCCCTTCTCCTCGACGTGGACGCAGAGCACCCCGCCCCCTGGTGGGGGACGGGGTGACGGTGGAGCGTCTGCGGTCAGAAGGCCGCCGGGTCGGTGCCCGCACGGACGCCTTCGCGGGACGGCTGCGCGGCCTGGGCCTGCTGGCGGGCCTGCTCCTGCATCGCCTGCGCGTACTGCTCCTTGACCTGGTCCATGTCCAGGGAGCGGACCTGCTCGATCAGCTGCTCGAGGGCGGGCGCGGGGAGCGAACCGGGCTGTCCGAACACCGGGATGCCGTCGCGGTAGGCGACGAGCGTCGGGATCGAGGTGATGCCGTACCGGGCGGCGAGCTGCTGCTGGTCCTCGGTGTCCACCTTGGTGAAGGTGATGTCCCCGTGGGACTCCGACGCCTTCTCGAAGACGGGGGCGAACTGCTTGCACGGACCGCACCAGTCGGCCCAGAAGTCGATCAGGACGATGCCGTCCTTGACGGTGTCGTCGTGGGTCTCCAGGGTCAGGGCCTGAGTGCTCATGTCTCTCCCAACCACGAGGACCCGTGAAGACTTCCCGCTCCGTCCTCCCCGTCCAGGGCCGTCGGGCACAGTGAGCGGGTGGCCCGCTCCCGTCTGATCCGTCTGCTGGTGACCGTCGTCGCGCTCGGGGTGATCCTCGTCGCGGGCGACCTGGCCGCCCGCAGCTACGCGACCGGACGGTTCGCCGGGGAGCTGCGGAGCGCGTACGACCTGCCCGCCGACCCCACGGTGACCGTGGCGGGCGGGTCGTTCCTGTGGCAGGCGGTGCGGGGACGCTTCGACGACGTCACCGTCGACGTCGGGCAGATGCCCGCGGGGAAGGTGACGCTGCGCGACGTGCGGGTGCGCATCCCCGAGGTCGACGTCCCGCTCGGGGTCCTCGTCGGGGGCTCCGGGACGGTCGACCTGGCGGCCGGCACCGTCCGGGGACAGGTGTCCTACGCCGACCTCGCGCAGCAGGTGTCCCCGGGTGGTCTGCGGGTGGCTCTGGCGCGTGCCGGGGACGCGATCCGGGCGACGACGACGGTCCGCGTCTTCACCCTCGGGGTGGAGCTGGCCGTGACGGTCCGTCCGGAACTCGACGGCGCGTCCGTGACGCTGGACCCGGTGAGCGCCGAGGTGGCGGGGGCGGAGGTGCCCTTGAGCCGGGCGGAACGACTGCTCGAGGCGGCCGGGTTCGGCGGCTGGTCGATCGCGTTGTCCGACGTGCCGCCCCACGTCGACCTCGACGCGTTCCAGGTCGCCGACTCCGGCGTCCTCGTCAGCGGGACCCTCGGGGCGAGCGCGGTGGACGTCGACTGACCCTCGCCCGCCAGGTACTGGTGCACTAGTGTGGCAGTAGTCCACCGCGGAGGGTCCGATGAAGATCACCGATGCCCGGGTCGTCGTCTCGTCGCCGGGACGCAACTACGTCACGCTCGTGCTCGAGACCTCCGACGGTGTCGTCGGGGTCGGCGACGCCACCCTGAACGGCCGGGAACTCGCCGTCGCGTCCTACCTGCGCGACCACGTCTGCCCGCTGCTGATCGGCCGGGACCCGGCCCGCATCGAGGACACCTGGCAGTACCTCTACAAGGGGGCGTACTGGCGGCGGGGACCCGTCGGCATGACCGCGATCGCGGCCGTCGACGTCGCGCTGTGGGACATCAAGGGCAAGGTCGCCGGGTTGCCCGTCTACGAACTCCTCGGCGGCGCGTCCCGCTCGGGGGTCATGGTCTACGGCCACGCCGACGGCCACGACGTCCCCGAACTCCTCGACCGCTTCGCCGAGTACCTCGAGCAGGGGTACAAGGCCGTCCGCATCCAGGCCGCCGTACCGGGGGTCGCCAAGACCTACGGCGTCTCCGTCCACGACGGACGCATCTACGAACCCGCGAACTCCGACCGCCCCGAGGAGGGGTCCTGGGAGAGCTCGGCCTACCTCGACTTCGCCCCGACCGTCTTCGAGGCCGTCCGGGAACGCTTCGGGTTCGGCGTGCACCTGCTGCACGACGTCCACCACCGGTTGACGCCCATCGAGGCCGCGCGCCTCGGCCGCGCGCTGGAACCGTACCGGCCGTTCTGGATCGAGGACGCGACCCCGGCCGAGGACCAGTCGGCGTTCCGCACGATCCGCGCCCACACCACCACCCCGCTCGCGGTGGGGGAGGTCCTGAACTCCATCTGGGACGTCCAGACCCTCATCACCGAACGCCTCATCGACTACGTCCGGATGTCGGTGTCGCACAGCGGGGGGATCTCGCACCTGCGCAAGGTGTACGCCCTCGCGGAGTTGTTCGGCGTCCGTTCCGGCGCGCACGGTGCGGGCGACCTCTCGCCGATCGCGCACGCCGCCGCGCTGCACCTGGACCTGGCCATCCCGAACTTCGGCATCCAGGAGTACATGGGGCACCGGGATCCCGCGGGGGAGGTGTTCCGCTCCACCTACTCCTTCGCGCAGGGGTACATGCACCCCGGGGACGTCCCCGGGATCGGCGTCGAGTTCGACGAGGCGGCGGCGGCGCGGTTCCCCTACGAACCCCGCTACCTGCCGGTGAACCGTCGCCTCGACGGGACCGTCCACGACTGGTGAGCGGCCCTCCCCGCCCTCCGGCCGCCCGGGCCGCGCGGCTCAGCGGTCGTCGGAGAAGAACTCCGGGTGCTCGGCCCGGACGACGGCGATGTCGTCGAACACCTTGCGCAGGTGGCTCCGCAGGGCGGTCGCGGCGGTGTCCGCGTCGTGCGCGGCCACCGCGTCCACGACGGCCTCGTGCTGGTCGATCAGCACGTCCAACTGGTCCGGCAGCGGCAGCGACAACCGGCGGGCCCGGTCCAGGTGGACCTTGGCCCGGCTCACCGAACGCCAGGCCGCGGCGTGCCCCGAGACGGCCAGCAGGCGCAGGTGGAACTCCTCGTCCAGGGCGAAGAACCGGTCGTGCTCGCCCCGGGCCGCGGCGCGGCGCTGGTCCGCCAGGGACCGGCGCAGGTCCTCGACGTCGTCCTCGCCCACCTGCGGGACCGCCTGTTCCAGCGAGGCCAGTTCGAGGGCCTCGCGGACGAACTGCGCCGTGGCGATCTCGCTCTCGCGCAGGGGGGAGACGAACGTCCCGACCTGGGGGACGACGTTCACCAGACCGTCCTCCACGAGGAGGATGAGGCTCTCGCGCACCGGGGTCCGGCTGACCCCCAGCGCGGCCGCGAGCTCGTTCTCGGACAACGGGGTGCCCGGCGGGTACTCCAGTCCGACGATGCGGCGGCGCAGCTCGTCCAGGACCAGCGCGCGAGCTCCCCGCGGACTCCCCGCGCGCTGCGCGAGGCGGGACGTCCGGGCGGGCGGCGGGCTCACGGGACCAGTCTCGCAGGGAGGCCCGATGTGCTCGCCCGGCAGTGCCTCCTGCGGGGTGGTCGTGGCAGGATCGGCGGGTGACGTACACCGCAGACGCTGGACGCTACGAGTCCATGCCCTTCCGCCGCTGCGGCCGCAGCGGGATCGAACTGCCGGCCCTCTCGCTGGGGTTCTGGCACAACTTCGGCGACGACAAGCCGTTCCAGACCCAGCGCGACATCGCCCGCCGCGCCTTCGACCTGGGGATCACCCACTTCGACCTCGCCAACAACTACGGCCCGCCCTACGGCTCGGCGGAGACGAACTTCGGCCGGCTCTTCGCGGAGGACTTCAAGCCCTACCGCGACGAACTGGTGATCTCCTCCAAGGCCGGCTGGGACATGTGGCCCGGCCCCTACGGCGACCACGGTTCCCGCAAGTACCTCACGGCGTCGCTGGACCGGTCGCTGCAGCGGATGGGCCTCGACTACGTCGACGTCTTCTACCACCACCGTCCGGACCCGGACACCCCGCTCGAGGAGACGATGGGGGCGCTCGACGCCATCGTCCGCTCCGGCAAGGCGCTCTACGTCGGGATCTCCTCCTACGGCCCCGAGCGCACCCTGCAGGCCTCGGGGATCCTGCGTGACCTCGGGACCCCGCTGCTGATCCACCAGCCCTCGTACTCGATGTTCAACCGCTGGATCGAGTCCGGGTTGCTCGACGTCCTCGAGGCGGAGGGGGTCGGCTGCATCCCGTTCACCGCGCTGGCGCAGGGTCTGCTGACCAACCGCTACCTCAACGGCATCCCCGAGGGCTCCCGTGCGGCGCAGGGGAAGTCCCTCGACCCCTCGATCCTCAACGACGACACCCTGGCCCGCATCCGCGGCCTGCAGGAGATCGCCGACGGTCGTGGTCAGACCCTCGCCCAGCTCGCGCTGGCCTGGGTCCTGCGCGACCGTCGCGTCACGACGACGCTCATCGGGGCGAGTTCCGTCCAGCAGGTCGAGGACAACGTCGCCGCCGTGTCGAACCTCGAGTTCAGCGACGAGGAACTGAAGGCCATCGACGAGTTCGCCGTCGACTCCGGCGTCGACCTGTGGGCCCAGGCGCGGGCCGGCGGGGAGAGCTGACCCAGCGCTGACCCAGCGTTGACCTTGGCCTGACGGTGCTACTGTCGGCCGCGACACGGGGTGCTCCGCGCAGATCACGGAGCTGAGAACACACCCGTCGAACCTGACGCAGGTAATGCTGACGAAGGGATGTCGCGGCCATGACAGCCGTTGCACCAGAACACGTCCGTCCCGAGCAGATCGTGGCGGCGCGCGCCGCGCTGAGCGAGCGCACCCCGCTCGTGCAGTGCCTCACGAACTCCGTCGTGCAGACGATCACCGCGAACGTCCTGCTGGCGGCCGGTGCCTCCCCGGCCATGGTGGACAACGTCCACGAGTCCGCGGCGTTCGCGCAGCTCGCCTCCGCCGTGCTCGTCAACGTCGGCACCCTCGACGACGGGAAGGCCCGGGCGATGTCGCTGGCGGCGGAGTCCGCCCACCGGAACGGAACCCCCTGGGTCCTCGACCCCGTCGCCGTGGGTGGGCTGGAGTTCCGCACCCGCGTCGCCCGCGAGCTGCTCCAGCACGCCCCGACCGTGGTGCGGGGCAACGCCTCCGAGGTCCTCGGGTTGGCCGGCGCGGGAGCCGGTGGTCGCGGGGTCGACTCCACCGACGGCGTCGAGGAGGCCCTGGTGGCCGCCCGCGAGATCGCCGACCGCACCGGGGGAGCCGTGGCGGTCTCCGGGGTCGTCGACGTCATCGTCCACGGTGGACGCACGGTCCGGGTGAGCGGTGGCCACCCGCTGCTGACCCGCACGACCGGGGCCGGGTGTTCCCTCGGGGCCCTCGTCGCCGCCTACGCCGCCGTCGCCGAGGACCCCCTGGTCGCGGCCGTCGCCGCCCACGTCCACGTCGCCGTCGCCGCGGAACGCGCTGCCGCGCAGGGGGTCGGGCCGGGGACCTTCGCGATCCGCTGGCTGGACGAACTCGACGCCGTCGACGCCGACGCGGTCCGCGACGACCTCGCGCGCTCCGGGCGGATCGCGTGAGACGGGGTTTCGACCCCACGCTCTACCTCGTCACCGACACCGCCCAGTGCGGACCCCGCGGAGTTCCCGCGGTGGTCCGTGCGGCCGTCGCCGGCGGGGTGACCGCCGTGCAGGTGCGGGCCAAGGACGGTGGGGACCGCGAACGCCTCGCGCTCGTGCTGGCCGTGCAGGAGGCGTTGCGGGGCAGCGGTGTCCCGTTGTTCGTCAACGACGCCGTCGACATCGCCCTCATCGCCGGCGTCGACGGGGTCCACCTCGGGCAGTCCGACCTGCCGGTCGAGGACGTCCGGCGGATCGCCCCCGGGATGCTGCTCGGGTTGTCGGTCTCCACGGTCGAGGAGGTCGCCGCGATCGACCCGGACGTCGTGGACTACTTCGGGGTCGGACCGGTCTGGGCGACCCCGACGAAACCCGACGCCGCCGCGCCGCTCGGCCCTGAGGGTCTCGCGACCGTGGTGGGGGCTTCTCCCGTGCCCTGCGTCGCGATCGGCGGGATCCACCCCGAGAACCTGGAGCAGCTGCACGGCACGGGGATCGCGGGTTTCTGCGTCGTGTCCGAGATCTGCGCCGCCGAGGACCCCGAGGTCGCCGCCCGGTCGTTGCGGACCCGGTGGGGATCGTGAGCGCACCCGTTGCCCCTCCCGTCCGCGTAGCCCTCACCATCGCGGGCAGCGACTCCGGCGGGGGAGCCGGGATCCAGGCCGACCTCAAGACGTTCGCCGCGCACGGGGTCTACGGGGCGAGCGTCGTCACCGCGCTCACGGCGCAGAACACCCACGGGGTGCGGGGGATCCTCGCGGTCCCCGCGGAGTTCGTCCGCCTGCAGCTGGACACCGTCCTGGACGACATCACCGTCCACGCCACCAAGATCGGCATGCTCGCGGGGGCCGACGTCGTCCTCGCCGTCGCCGAGGTGCTCCGCTCCCGCGCGCTCGGACCGGTCGTCCTCGACCCCGTCATGGTCGCGACCAGCGGCGACGCGCTGCTCGACCCCGGTGCCGTCGCGGCGGTGCGCGACGTGCTGCTGCCGCTGGCCGACCTCGTCACCCCCAACGTCCCCGAGGCGGCGGCCCTGCTGGGCGTGGACGCCGCGACCTCCGTGGCGCAGTGCCGGGACCAGGCGGAGGAACTGGCGCGCCGCAGCGGCACCGCCGTCCTGCTCAAGGGTGGGCACCTCAGCGGGGAGGCCAGCGTCGACGTGCTCGCGCGTCCCGGGAGCCCCGCGCTCACCGTGCTCGTCCGGCGCGACCGGGTCGACACCACCGCCACCCACGGCACCGGCTGCACGCTGTCGTCGGCGCTGGCCGCGCAGGCCGCCCTGCACCCCGGAACCGGCTGGGACGTCCTCGTGGAACCTGCCCGCGACTACCTGCAGGCCGCCCTCCTCGCCGGCGCCCGCCTCGACGTCGGGTCCGGGCACGGACCGCTGGACCACGCCCACGCCCTCAGGGAGGACCGCTCGTGAGCTTCACCGACGACACCTGGACCCGCACCGCCGACCTGCGCACGGCGGTCGAGAACTCCGCGTTCCTCGCCGAACTCGGCGCCGGGTCGCTGGACCCCGCGACGTTCCGGCACTACCTGGAACAGGACACGATCTACCTCGCCGGCTACGCCCGGGCGTTGTCCCTGCTCGCGGCCCGCGCACCGGGGCCCGAGAGCGCGGGGTTCTGGGCCGGCTCCGCGCACGGCGCCGCGAGCGTCGAGGTGTCCCTGCACGCCGACCTCCTCGCCGGTGGGCGGTTGCCGCAGCCGACGGGACCGGCCCTCGCGTCCCCCACGACGCTCGGCTACGTCTCCTACCTCGTCGCCGCCGCGGCGACCGCCCCCTACGCCGTCGCCGCCGCCGCGGTGCTGCCCTGCTTCTGGATCTACGCCGACGCCGGGCGACGACTGGCCGCCCACGCGGACCTCGTCGCCGACCACCCCTACGCGCGGTGGGTCGCGGCCTACGACGCCCCGGAGTTCCACCTCTCGGTCGAGCGGGCCCGGCGGTTCGTGGACGAGGCGGCGGACGCCAACCCGGGTGACGTCGAGGCGATGCACGAGGCGTTCGCGACCGCGACGCGCTACGAGTGGATGTTCTGGGAGACCGCCCACGCCCGTGAGGGCTGGCCCGCTGCGTGAGAGGGTCGATCCGGGGTTCCGCACGGGCGGGACGAGCACCGTGAGGAGATCAGCGTGTCGACCAGCCAGGGTTCCGTCGTCGTCGTGAACTGCGGCAGTTCCTCGGTGAAGCTGGCCCTCGTGGACCCGGTGACGGGGGAGCGGGCGCTCAGCTGCCTCGGGGAGCGGATCGGGTCCCCCGACGCCGTGGTCCACATGACCACAGCCGCCGGGACCCGCACGATCACCCCGGCCGCCACCACCCACCGCGGCGCCCTCGCCCACGTCCTGCAGCGCCTGCTCGACCTCGACCTGCCGCCGCTGCTCGGCGTCGGGCACCGCGTCGTCCAGGGTGGTGCGGTGTTCCGCGGTTCCGTCCGCGTCGACGACCGGGTCCTCGCGCAGATCCACGAACTGTCGGCCCTCGCCCCCCTGCACAACCCGGCCAACGCCTCCGGCATCGAAGCCGCCCGGGCCGTCCTGCCCGACCTCGAGCACGTCGCCGTCTTCGACACCGCCTTCCACCAGACGATGCCCGAGGCGAACTACCGCTACGCCGTGCCGACGCAGTGGTACGAGGAGTTCGGCGTCCGCCGCTACGGCATGCACGGGACCAGCCACCGCTACGTCAGCCAGCGGGCCACCGAGCTGCTGCAGGCCTCCGGCCGGGACCCGCGCGGGCTCAAGCTCGTGGTCGCCCACCTCGGCAACGGCTGCAGCGCAACGGCTGTCCTCGACGGACGATCCGTCGACACCACCATGGGCCTCACCCCGCTGGAAGGCCTGGTGATGGGCACCCGCTCGGGCGACGTCGACCCGGCGGTCGTCGAACTCGTCGTCGCCCGGACCGGGACGAGCGTCACCGAGGTGGTGAAGCAGCTGAACTCGAACTCCGGGCTGCTGGCGCTGTCGGGGCTCTCCAACGACGTCCGGACCCTGTCCGGCAAGGCCGCGGAAGGCCACGCCGGGGCCAAGCTGGCCCTGGAGGTCTTCGTGCACCGGGCGGCCAAGCACATCGCCGCGCTGACGGTGTCCCTGGGCGGGCTGGACGCCCTCGTCCTGACCGGCGGGATCGGCGAGAACGCCAAGAACATCCGCTCGATGCTGCTGGCCAAGCTCGCCCACCTCGGTCTCGTCGAGGACCCCGCCGCCAACGACGCACACGGCCGCTCCGCCAGCCCGACCGGGTGCATCACCGTCCCCGGCGGAGGACCGCTGGCCATGGTCGTCCCCACCGACGAGGAGCTGCTCATCGCGCGGGACACGGTCGCCCTCGTCGAGCACCGCTGAACTCCCGCAGGGGCTGCCGTCGCCGCCCGGGGCGGCGTGGGGGAAGGTGAAGCCATGGCCCGCGTGCTGCTCGTCGTCCCCACCGGCCACGGTGCCGGCCTCACCTCGACCTGCCTCGGGCTGGTCCGGGCCCTCGACGCCCGCGGGGTCGCCGTCGGGTTCCACAAGCCGCTCGCCCAGCCGACCCGCGGGTCCGAGGCCGACCGCTCCGTCGCGCTCGTCCGGCTCACCACCACGCTGGACCCCTCCGAGCCCATCCCGGCCTCCCGCGTCGTCGAACGCCTCTCGCGCGGCGACATCGACGACCTGATGGAAGAGGTCGTCGCCGCCGCCGAGAAGGTCCTCGCCGCCCACGACGTCGTCGTCGTCGAAGGCCTCGCCCCCTCCGCCGACCAGGTGTTCTCCGGCCGGGTCAACCAGGCGCTCGCGACCGCCCTGGACGCCGACGTGCTGCTCGTCGGGTCCGCCGGCCCCGACGGCACCGACCCCGGCGCCCCCGAACGCATCGCCGAGGACATGGCCGTCACCGCCGGCACCTACCGGACGGGGGAGGCGCTGCGGGTCATCGGCGGCGTCGTCTCGCGCTGGCCCGTCCCCGAGGACCCCGAGACCGCCGTGGCCCGGATCTCCGCGCTGCGCGGCGCGCTGGAGCACCACGAGATCCCCCTCGTCGGGGCCGTGCCCTTCCGCGGTGACCTCACCTGGGCGCGGGTGCGCGACCTCGTCCACGACCTCGACGTCGAAGTGCTCACCCACGGCGACCAGGGCCGTCGCATCAAGGAGGTCGTCGTCGCGGCGCAGGCCGTCCCGGGGATGCTCCCGCTGCTGCGCGAGGGGCGCCTCATCCTCGTCCCCGGTGACCGCCACGACGTCGTCATGGCCACCTGCCTCGCCGCGCTCAACGGCAACCGCCTCGCCGGTCTGCTGCTGACCGCCGGCGTCGGGATGGACCCCCGCGTGCAGGAACTCACCGCGGCCGCGGCCGCCACCGGGCTGCCCATCCTCCGTTCCGACCGCTCCACCTACGCCACCGCCACGGCCGTCAACCGGCTCGACCCCGAGGTGCCCGCCGACGACGCGGAACGGGCGCTCGCTGTCTCCTCCACGGTCGCCGACGCCCTCGACCCGGGCTGGCTGGCCAAGCTGCCGACGGCCTCGCACACCCCGCGCCTCTCGCCCGCGGCCTTCCGGCGGCGCCTCACCACGCTGGCCGCTGAACGCCGGCAGCGGATCGTCCTGCCCGAGGGCGCCGAACCGCGGACGATCCAGGCCGCGGTCATCTGCGCGCAGCGCGGGATCGCCCGACCCGTGCTGCTGGCCGACCCCGACGAGGTCGCCTCGGTGGCGGCCGGGCTGGGGCTGACGATCCCCGACGGGGTCGAGGTGCTCGACCCAGCCGGTCTGGTCGAGACCTACGTCGACGTGCTCGTCGAAGCCCGCAAGCACAAGGGCATGACCGTCGACGTCGCCCGCGACTCCCTCGCCGACCCGATCTGGCTGGGGACGGCGATGCTGCAGGCGGGGGCCGTCGACGGTCTCGTCGCCGGCGCCGTGCACACCACCGCCGCTACGGTTCGCCCTGCGCTGCAGATCATCCGGACGAAACCGGGGGCCCGGCTGGTGTCCAGCGTGTTCTTCATGTGCCTGCCCGACGACGTCGTCATCTACGGCGACTGCGCGGTGAACCCCGACCCCGGGGCCGAGGACCTGGCCGACATCGCCCTGCAGTCCGCGGCGTCGGCGCGGGCGTTCGGGATCGAACCCCGGGTCGCGATGATCTCGTTCTCCACCGGCTCCTCGGGCTCCGGCTCCAGCGTGGACAAGGTGGCCGAGGCGACCCGCATCGCCCGCGAGCGCGAACCCGACCTCATCATCGACGGGCCGCTGCAGTACGACGCCGCCGCCGTCGCCTCCGTCGCGGCCTCCAAGGCGCCGGGCTCACCCGTCGCCGGCCGCGCCACCGTGTTCGTCTTCCCGGACCTGAACACGGGCAACACGACGTACAAGGCGGTGCAGCGCAACGCAGGGGTCATCTCGGTGGGGCCGATGCTGCAGGGGTTGGCCAAGCCCGTGAACGACCTCTCGCGCGGCGCGCTCGTCGACGACATCGTCTACACGATCGCGCTCACCGCGATCCAGGCCTCGCGCGGCTGAACCCGTTGCGGCGCACGGCCTCGGGATCGTTGCCTCCCCGAGGTCACCTAGTGACCCCGGGGAGGCAACGATCCCACCCCGGGGCCGCCGGGGTGACGCCGGGAAGGGTTGAGCGCTCAAGCCTGTTACTCTTCTCAGGACGGTGTCGATGCCGTCATCTCAGCGGGCGAGCCGCCCGCGAGGTCGCTTGAGTCCCATACCTCAGCATCTGTGCGCTACCGCGCGCCCTGGGGGCGGACCGCCGTGCGGCCGACGAGCCCACGTGGAGTTCTTCTTCCATGCCCCAGTACGAAGACCGTTCGTACCGTTCCAGCCGTCCCTCGCGTTCTGACGAGGGCGGGTTCCAGCGCCGCGATTCCCGCGGCTACCGCACGGAGGACCGCCCGTCCTCCGACCGCTCCTTCGACCGGGACGACCGTCCCCGTTCGGGCGGTTACCAGGGTGGTGGTGGCAGCAGCTACCAGAGCCGTGGCGGTTCGTCCTCCGGTGGGTACCAGGGCAGCAGCAGCAGCAGCCGCGGTGGTTTCTCCTCCGGTGGCGGCAGCCGCAGTGGCTACCAGGGTGGCGGCAACCGCCGCAACAGCACCCCGCGCAGCCCGCGTTCCTTCGCCCCCTCGGCGACCGAGCAGGCCCTCACCGCGGCCGAGCTGATCGAGGTCGCCGAGTCGACCTTCGCCGAGCTCGGTCTGCCCGACGAACTGGTGCAGGCGCTCGAGCGTCGCGGGATGACCGCGCCGTTCGCGATCCAGTCGCGCACCCTGCCCGACGGCATCGCCGGCCGCGACATCCTCGGCCGTGCCCGCACCGGTTCCGGCAAGACCCTCGGGTTCGGCCTGCCGATGCTCGCGCGTCTCGCCTCGCAGAAGCGGGCCCGCATCACCGGTGCACCGCGTGGTCTGGTCCTCGTGCCGACCCGCGAGCTCGCGATGCAGGTCGCCGACGCGTTGCGTCCTCTCGGTGACTCCCTCGACCTGCGGCTGTCCGTGGTCGTCGGCGGCGTCCCCTACGGCCGTCAGATCTCCGCTCTCCAGCGCGGGATCGACATCCTCATCGCGACGCCGGGTCGACTCGTCGACCTGATCGAGCGCGACGCCGTCTCCCTCGCCGAGGTCGACATCGCCGTCCTCGACGAGGCCGACCACATGGCCGACCTGGGCTTCCTGCCCAACGTCCGGGCCATCCTCGAGGGCACCAAGCCCGGCGGGCAGCGGATGTTCTTCTCCGCCACCCTCGACCGCGGTGTCGAAGCCCTCGTGAACGACTTCCTGACCGACCCGGCGTTCCACGCCGCGCCGGCCGACCCCGACGACGTCGGGCACATGGAGCACCGGGTCTTCGCGGTCCGGCCGCACGACAAGCTGTCCATCCTCACGGAGATCAGCAAGCGTCCGGCGCGTTCCATCTTCTTCGTGCGCACCAAGCTCGGCGCCCAGCGCCTGGCCGACCAGCTGCGCGAAGCCGGTGCGCCGGCCGAGGCGATCCACGGGGACCTGCGCCAGTCGCAGCGTTCCAAGGCGATCGACGCCTTCTCGGCCGGGGAGACCCGCGTCCTCGTCGCGACCGACGTCGCCGCCCGCGGCATCCACGTCGACGACGTGGACCTCGTCGTGCACGTCGACCCGCCGAACGACCACAAGGACTACCTGCACCGCTCCGGCCGCACCGCGCGTGCCGGTGCGACCGGGACCGTCCTCGCGATCGCTCTGCCCGACCAGGTCCGCCGTTACGGCTGGCTGCACCGGGACGCGGGTGTCGAGGCCAAGAACGTCGAGAACGTCAACGCCGGGGACGAGACCGTCCGCGCCGTCGCCGAGTCCGGCGAGGTCGTCGTGATCAAGCCCCGTCGCACCGAGACCCGCGAAGGTGGTGCTCGTGGCCCGCGCCGCGGCCCGCGTCGTGAGGGTGGCTTCCGTGGCGGTCCCCGCCGCGAGGGTCAGGGTGGCGCTCCTCGCGGTCCGCGTCGCGAGAGCGCTCCGCGCGACTGACGCACGACCGGTGCACGACTGACTGACGACAGGGCCCGTGGGGATCTCCCCACGGGCCCTGTCGTCGTTCCGCCCCCAGGGGAACGGGTGCTGGGTGGCGGGGTGCGGGTGAGGTGGCGAGGATGAGGGCGCCAGACGTCCCGAACAGCGGAGGAACCATGCCCACCCGTACCGCACGCACCGCCTGGAACGGCACCCTCGAGACCGGCTCCGGCCAGGTCGAGCTGTCCAGCTCCAAGGTCGGCACCTACGACGTCTCCTTCCCCAAGCGCGCGGCCGACGACGCCGGCGGCACGACGAGCCCCGAGGAGCTCATCGCCGCCGCCCACTCCTCCTGCTACGCCATGCAGTTCTCGGCGCTGCTGGCCGAGGCCGGCGGCACGCCGGAGAGCCTCGAGGTCACCGCCGACGTCTCCCTCGGCCCGGACGCCGCCGGTGGTTTCAAGCTGACCGGCATCGCGTTGAAGGTCACCGGTGAGGTCAGCGGGATCGACAACGACACCTTCGTCAAGACCGCGCAGGCGGCCAAGGAGACCTGCCCGGTCTCCAAGGCCCTCACCGGCGTCGAGATCACCCTCGAGGCCTCGCTCGACGCCTGACGCGAGACGTCACCGTCGAGACGTCAGACCGGCGCGTAGCGGTCCAGCGGCACCATCGTGATGCCGCTGTGGCCGCGCAGCGTCGGGGTGCCGTCCGCGCGCCGGCCCAGGGTCCAGTCCTCCCCGAACGATCCGAAACCGCCGTCGCGCACGACCTTCAGGGTCTGCCCGTCGAGCACGTCGAACGTCACGGGGTTCGCCGCGGGGTCCGCCGTGTCGGGGTCGAAGGAGATCAGCGCCGAACCCGCCCGCACGACGTCCTGCGGGCCCCACAGGTTGGCCCACCGGCCGCAGAACGCGTTGAGGTCGGCGGTGGGTTCCCCGGTCCCCCACTCGGCGAGGAACAGGTCGACGAGCTTCACGACCCCGACCGCGAGTTCCGACGCCGGGCCGTCGACGCTGTTGGTGAGGACGCTCACCGCGAGACCCGACTCCGGGTCCAGGAGGCTCTTCGTGATGTGGCCGGGGAACCCGCCGGAGTGCCCGACCAGTTGCCGGGCACCGATCTTCTCCCCGATGAACCCCAGACCGTAGGACCGGTCGGTCCCCTCCGTCGGCCACTCGGCGCGCTGCGCCAGCCGTTTGGCGTGCTCGCTCAGCAGTTCGGTGCGTCCGTGGCGGTGCGCGGAGAACCACGCCGTGAGGTCCTCGGCCGTGGAGCAGAAACCGGTCGCCGCGGCCATCCCGGCGGTCGAGGGGTGCGGGAGCGGACGTCGCGGTCCGATCGAAGCGGGGGTGTACCCCGTCACGAGGTCGCCCGCCGCCGGCAGGTCCGGAGTCGTGCGCGTCAGACCCAGCGGGGCGACGAGTTCGCTCGCGACGAACTCGCCGTAGGGGGTGCCCGTCACCGCCTCGACGACGAGGCCGAGCAGCGAGTACCCGATGTTGGAGTACTTGAACCGCGAGGAGCGGGGGATGACCGAACCCCCGGACCGCACGGCGGTCCGCAGTCCGTCGACGTCCAGGAACCCGTGCTCCAGTTGCCAGAAGTCGCCGTCGAGGCCGTCGCGGGTGAGGCCCGCGGCGTGGCCGAGGAGTTCACGCAGGCTCGCCCGGGCCAGTTCGGCGTCCTCCTCGGCGACCCACGGCACGTGGGTGGCGAGGGTGTCGTCGAGCCGGAGCCGGTCCTGTTCGGCCAGGCGCAGCACGGCCGTCGCGGTGAAGGTCTTGGAGTGCGAGGCCACCCGGAACACGTGCTCGGGGGTGAGGGCGACGTCACCCTCGCGGTCGGCGTGGCCGTGGGCGCTGGAGTGCACCAGGTCGTCGTTCAACCGGACGGCGAACTGGACACCGGGGATGTCGAGACGCCGACGACGGAACTCGATCCAGTCGGCGGCGACGGCGGCCGCAGCGGCGACGACCTCGGGCGTGAGGGTGGGAGCAGGCACGGGCTCACGGTAGGACACGGGCCACGCCGGGTCAGCACGGTTTCCGGGCTCCTCGGACCTGCGGGCCGGTAGCCCGTCCCCGTGAGCGCAGCGGCGTCGTCGCCACGAGCGGATCCCGCGGCGACCGGGCACCGATGAGGGTGTACCGCCTCGGGCGATCGGCGCAGGGACGGAAGGCCCCGAGCCGAGAGGGCCCGGGGCCTGCCGATCACGCCGTGGCGGGGTAGGGGACGGCGTCCAGCAGTCCCTCGAGGTCGTGCTCACCGGCAGACGTCTGTGCCCCTGCCTCCAGCGCCGTGCGGATGCGTTCCACCACGTGCTCGGGCGAGGGGTAGACGCGAACGTGTGCTTGCGCCTCCTCGTGCAGGTGCGGGACCGCCCCGCTGGCCTCGGCGGCGTCCAGCGCCTGCACGGCCGCGGCGACCACGCCGGCGGGCAGCGCCGCGATGCGGCGGGCGAGCGCGTCGACGAACTCGTCGAGCTCGTCGTCGGCGAGGGTGCGGTTGACCCATCCGTACCGTTCGGCCAGCTCGGCGGGGAAGAGTTCGGCGCCCAGGACGATCTCCAGGGCGCGCGGGCGCCCGACCAGCCGGTTCAGGTACTGGGTGCCCCCACCGCCGGGGAAGATCCCCATCCGGGTCTCGGGCTGGGCCAGCCAGGTCCGCCCGGCCGCGGCGAAGCGCATGTCCGCGGCCATGGCCAGTTCCGCACCACCGGCGCGCAGGCGCCCGCGCAGCTTGGCGATCGTGACCTGAGGCAGCGTGCGGAAGCGTTCGTTGAGCTGTTGCAGCGGGTTCAGCCGGGCGTCACCGCCCTCGTCGGCCAGACCCAGGAGGGTGGTGGCGTCCAGCATCCACTCCATGTCGGCGTGTGCGACGAAGTAGTCCTCGTTCGCGCTCTGCAGCACGATCACGCGGACGCTCTCGTCGGTGGCGACGGTTTCGGTGAAGCGCTTGAGGTCGCCTCCCAGGGCGGCGCCCAGGACGTTGACCGGTGCGTGGTCCAGCGTCACCCAGGCCACGCCGTCGGCCTGGTGGATGTGCAGGGTGGAGAAGTCGTCGTAGGTCATGGTGGTCCAGCCCGTCGTCTCACGAGTTCTGTAGTGGTCACTACAGATTGACCGTAGCACGGTTCTTTAGCGACCGTTAAACTCATGGGATGGCCGGCAGACCGCGCACCTTCGACCGAGACGTGGCCCTGGAGCAGGCGATGCACGCCTTCTGGGAGCAGGGTTACGCCGCCACGACGGTGTCGCACCTGACCCAGCGCATCGGCATCGCCGCCCCCAGCTTGTACGCCGCCTTCGGTGACAAGCAGGCGCTGTTCGACGAGGTCACCGAGCTCTACGTGGGCAGGCTCGAGCAACGACTGAACCAGGACCTGGCGGCTCCGACGGCCCGCGCAGCCGTCGAGGCGGTCCTGCGCACCGCAGCCGACGCGTTCACCGCCGTCGGCACCCCGCCAGGCTGCCTGGTCATGGGCGAGCCGCTGCTCGCGAGCCGACGCGCAGCGACGCGAGAGGCCATCGCCCGGCGACTCCACCGCGCGGTCGAGGCCGGTGAGCTGACCTCCCACGAGGAGGCCGACGAACTGGGCGCCTACCTCGACACGGTCCTGGCCGGTCTCGAAGCACGGGCCCGCGACGGCGCCGACACCCCGGAACTGCAGACCGCCGTCACGCGGGCGTTGCGCGCCTGGCCCTCGAGCACGCCCGCCTCCGCCTGACTCCCTCGCGCCTCGAGGGCTTCGGTCAGCTTCACGTCGTCTGGACGAACGACGCGTCACAGCTCAAGAAACTCCCGACGAACCGGTCACGGAGTCGAAGTCACCGGGAGTTCCCCACCACGCCCACCGCGAGAACGGCCACACCACCGCGTACGCCCGCCCCGTGACCAGGTCCACGGGAACGAAACCGCCGTAGGGCGCATCCGGGTGGCAGCGGGAATCCCCCGAGTGGTCACGGTTGTCTCCCATCACCCACAACCGCTGCGCAGGGACCGTGACGTCGAACGCCGTCCCGCAGGGTGCAGCACCCGGCTTCAGGTAGGCCGACTCGTCCACCGCAACCCCGTCGACGCTCACCGGGTCCTGCGCGTCGGTGCACACGACGTGATCTCCGGGCAGGCCGATGACCCGCTTGATCAGGTGATCGTCGGAATCCTCCGGCAGCAACCCGGCGAAGGTCAGCGCGCCGGCGACGGCGCTCCCGAAGGGCCCGCGCCGGGTCGGGACGCTCTCCCGCAGCCAGTGGCCGGGATCGGCGAAGACGATGACCTCCCCGCGGTGCAGGTCGAAGGGACCAGGGGTCAGCTTGCTGACGATGACCCGGTCGCCCTTGAGGAGGGTGTCCTCCATGGACTCCGAGGGGATGAAGAACGCCTGCAGCAGAAAGGTCTTGACCAACCAGGGAGACCACCAGCGCCACGACGACCAGCAGCGTCTCCCGGATCGCTGCGGCGAACCCTCGAGCCGGTGACCGCTGTGGCCGCGCGGAGGGCACTGAGGGGGAGGTGGTGGTCTCATCACCTGAGCTCGGCGTCGGTCACGCCGTCGATCGTGACTGACGCACCGGCAGGAGATCAGGAGACGCGACAGGCCCCTCGACTCGTTCCTCCCGGCGGCTTCACGGTCTCCCGCTCTCCGGCCGGTTGCCGGTGACGTCGCGCTCCTGTCGATGGCCGCAACGTCCGGAGCAGCAGGAGAACCGCCACCACGAGGGCCGCGTGCAGCTACTCCGAGGCGTTCTCGGTGGGGGCGGCGATGGGCACGAAACGCAGCGCCGCCTGCACCGTCCGGTCCTCTGGGCCGGGCTCAGGACGGTTGCGCAACCGGTAGGGATCCAGCAACAGCATGACCTGGTGCACCACCTCGCTCAGCTCCTGCGCCGACAACCGCAAGGTGGAGTTGCTGACCAGGCTGGCCTCACGCCACGGCTGTGGTTCCTGGTCCTGCGCTGCACGGACGATGAACCCTTCCACCGCAGCATCCGCGGCTTGCAGCAGCGCCTGGGTGACCGCCATGTCCAGAGCCTGGGCCTCGGTGGGGTCCGCGTCGATGGTCGCCATGTCGACCTGCCACGCCGGGACGGTGGCCTCCCACACCCGCTCCCGTCCGTCACCACCACTGCGACCGCCGCTGGGACTTTCGCCACCACGCCGGCCTGCGTCACGGACCAACCCGGCCGCGGCCAGCTGACGCAGGTGCCACGAGCAGGCGCTCGGACTGAGGTCGACGACCTCGGCGCACTGCGTGGCCGTAGCCCCACCGCGTTCGGCCAGGACGTCGAGGATCCGCAGTCGCGCCGGATGTCCCAGGGCCCGCAGGACCGAGGGGTCGGTGAGGCGGACACCGAAGTTCATCTCTGGTCGCTCCACCCCGCCAACATATGTGAAGGAGCCCCTTGACATCCAGACCTGAAGGGTTAGCTTCACAACTGTGCCCCTCGTCCACCTCACGTTCGCTGACCACCTGCGGCTCATCGACGAGCGATCGTCCGCCTTCGCTGCCGCGGTGGCCGCGGCGCCCGACCTCGACCTGCCGGTGCCGACTCATCCCGGGCGGACGTTGTCCGACCTCGTGCAGCACGCGGGGACGGGTCGCCGGAAGACTGCCGCTGTCGTCGCCGCGGGACCCGCGGACGGACCTCCGCCGACGTCGGCGTGGGACGACGGCGCAGGTGCGCCGCGAGAACGCGGTGCCCTGCTGGACTGGTGGACCGAGTCCGTCGAGCACCTGACGAACGTCTTGCGGGAGGCCGGGCCGGACCGCGCGTGCTGGACCTGGTGGGACGACTCACCCTCGCCGCAGACGTCCGGGGCCTGGGCGCGGCGACAGGTCTGCGAGATCGCGGTCTTCACCCACGACGCCCAGCTCACCACTGGTGCACCGCAGCGAATCCCTGAAGAGGTCGCCCTCGACGGCTTCGACGACTGCCAGTTCACCCTCTGCGCCACCACGATCGCCTGGCCCCACGAACCCGCCGTCGTCGACTACCACGCCACCGAGGGCCGTTCCTGGCGCCTGCGGCTCTCCCGCCACGGCGCCCGAGCCGCCCAGCTCACCTCAGCCACCGGGCCCGACACCGACCCGGCCGACGCCTCAGCCACGGGCTCGGCCAGCGACCTGGTCCTCTTCTTCTACGACCGCATCCCTCTCGAGTCGTTGGCCGCGGAAGGCGACCGACGCATCTTCGATCGGCTCGCAGAATGGGACCCCTCCGTGTGATCACCGTGACCACCACCGTCCGGCGATCACGCAGACCCCTGACCGGCCTGCTCACCGCCCACGCCATCTCCCTGACCGGCAACATGCTCACGCTCATCGCGCTACCGCTCTACGTCCTGGCCCAGACCGGTTCAGCCGCGTTGACCGGCCTGACCGGTGCCGTCGCCACCGTCCCGGTGATCCTCGGCGGAGCTTTGGGCGGGGTGCTCGTGGACCGCGCCGGGTACCGCCGAACCAGCGTCGTCGCCGACCTCGTCGGTGCCGTCACGATCGCTGCCGTACCCCTCCTGCACCACAGCTCCGGGCTGCCGTTCTGGGCACTGCTGGTGCTGGTCTTCGCCACCGGCCTGCTCGACACCCCCGGCCAGACCGCCCGCCGAGCACTGCTGCCCGAAGCCGCGACCGCCGCCGCAGTGCCGTTGGAACGGGCGGTGGGCTGGATGGAAGCCACCGAACGCGGCGCCCGCCTGGTCGGTGCTCCGCTCGCCGGACTGCTCGTGGCCGCCGTCGGGGCGCTGAACGTGCTGGCGTGGGACGCCGCGACGTTCGTCGCAGCGGCCGTCGTGGTGCTCTCCCTCGTCCCAGCCGGTCGACCTCAGACGTGGGCCGGTCCCGCCGCGCGACCGGACGACGGCTCTGAACCGACCGCATCGACTCCGCCGACCTCGCCGAGTGCCGAGCTCGAGGAACCGGACAGCACCACCTCCACGACCGCGACCCCCGCGGACGGACCGCGAGCCGGGTACTGGCGTGAACTGCGCGAAGGCGTCAGCTTCTTGTGGCGAGAACGTCTGCTGCGCAGCGTCGTCGGGCTCGTCCTGGTCACCAACCTCTTCGACGCGGCCAAGTCCAGCGTGCTCCTACCGGTCACCGCCCAACGCGACCTGGGCGGTTCCGTCGCCTTCGGCCTGATCGTGGGGACGATGGGTGGCGGCGCCCTCATCGGCTCCCTGCTCTTCGGCGCCATCGGTCACCGTCTACCCCGGCGAGCCACCTTCGTCACCGCGTTCGTCCTGGCCGGTGCACCACCGCACCTGGCCCTGGCCACCGGTCTCCCGCTGCCGGCCATCGTGGCCGTGACCGCCCTCAGCGGTCTGGCCGCAGGAGCCATCAACCCCATCATCGGCATCATCGAACTCGAACGTGTACCACCGGGGATGCGGGCCCGGGTCTACGGAGTCATCGGAGCCGGCGCCTGGGCCGGGATGCCGCTGGGCTCCCTCGCAGCGGGCTTCGCCGTCGACCACCTCGGCCTGCGACCCACCCTCTACAGCGTCGGCATCGCCTACCTCCTCGTCGTGCTCACTCCACTGCTGGGTGGGCCGTGGGAGTCCATGAACGCACCGGCCGCCTCACACGCCCAGAACGGCGCCGTAGCACCGACCTCCTGACGTCCCGGGAGCTGTCCCGGTCAGGGCGAGGTGCGCTCGGGCGCACGGTCGTCCCGAGGTGTGCGCGTTGTCGCTGACGACTGATGACTTCACTCGTCCGGCGATCCGCGGAAGATCTGTCCGATCCCGAAGGAGGGGCGAGGCCCACGTGTCATCCTCACGTGGTGGTCGAAGGCGATGATCGCGCTGCCCGGTCGGGCAACCGCAGGCGTACCTGGCTCCTCGGCCTTCTGGCCCTGTTGATCATCGTTCAAGGCTTGCGAAGCCTGTCCACGTCCAGTGCTGTGGACCTCGTCCTCGGTCTGATCGTGGTGGTGGCTGGAGTCGCCACCGTTGCCGTTCGCGTCCGCGACCTGATTCGGCATCGCCGACAACGTCGGTAGCCGGCGGCCCTGCCGCCAGGCCTCCACCCGCGGCTTCAGGGTTGTGATGCGGTGCGCGACGCGCGGTCCTCCCGCAGCAGCGCAGCAGCCTCGGAGCGACTCGAGTTCACGATCGTCTCTCGATGTGGCCGTCACCCGAGCAGCGCTCGCCTGGCCCGATGACTGCTCACCGAGCGCCTCTCAGCGCTGACCGAGGCGACGAGCGACTGCCTCGGAATCCTCCGGCGGCAGCTCCGGGACGCCGCTCAGCAGCGGCAACAGATCCGGCTGCGTGGTGAACGCGGCGAAGGCCGTCGCCACGCTCACCCCGTGCGCCGGCACGTCCAGAACCCTGACCTGCATGCCGGGGCTGAGCGTTCCCGGCGTCAGCACCCTCAGGTAGGCCCCGGGAACACGCGCTCGGGTGAATCGCGGCAACCACCGCTGCTCGCCCAACCACACCGCGAACGTCACGCACGGGATCCGCGGGCAGGAGACCTGCAGGACCACCTCACCGATGGACCACCGTTCGCCGATGACCGCTTCGTTCACGGCCAACCCCGAGGTGGTGAGGTTCTCCCCGAAGACGCCGTTGGAGAGCGGGCGGCCCAGTTCGCCCTCCCACCGGTCCAGGTCCTCGCGGGCGTAGGCGTAGACGGCCTGGTGGTCGCCACCGTGGTTCGCGGTGTCGCTGATGTGATCACCGACCAGGCCGCTACCACCTTCCCCCTCGGGTCCGGGCGCTCGCACCGCTACCGGGCCGACGACCGGGCGCTTGTCGATGCCGCTGGTCCCCGACTTCGCCGCGACGGGTCGCCGCCGACCGACGTTGACGCTCACGATGACGGCCACGCGGTCACCCTAGGAGCTGCCGCGTCCGGCGGACAGCGACTTTCCCGCCGCCCTCGAGAACAGATCCGGAGAGCCGGTGGTGGTCGGTGAGGTGATCCTGGACGGGGGCTCGTCATGCTCCGGGCATCCGGCCTCGGTTCCACACCGACTCGATGTCGACCTGGGCGATCTGCCAGTGGCCGTTCGAGCGGCGCAGGCGGCCTCGCCAGATGCTGGATCCTTCGAGGATCGGCTGGTGCTGGTCGTCGCCGAAGAACGCTGTGACGTTCGCCCTCACGTCGGCGTCGGCGTCGTCGCCGTCCTCGTCGACGATGACCCCGGTGACGAGGTGCTGGAGGACCGGGATCGGTTCGTGGATGGCCTGCAGGGTCGACACCAGTTGTGCGCGGCCGGAGAGGTGTCCGACCGCGGTCGTCGCGTGGACGTCCTCGGCGTAGAGGGCATTCAAGTCAGCGAATCGGCGATCGTCGATCGCGGCGAAGATCCGCGGGATGACCAGGGCTGCGGTGCTCTCCATGGGGGGCCTTCCGTTCGGCTCGACAACGTTGCGTACACAACGTTGCGTTCTCAACGTAACATCGAGGGGTCTGCTCGTCTAGGGTCACGTCCATGGACCCACGGGAATCCCCCCGGCGACTGCGCGCACTGACGAGTCACGCGGTCACCCTGGCTGCCGCTCAGGCCGGCGAGCTGGCGGGTCGGCGCGTGACCCGTCTCGGGGCGACCAAGGCGGCGTTCGGCATCCTCGCCGTCATCGAGGAGTTCGGTCCTTCGAGTCAAGCGGACCTCGGGCGGCGGCTGGGCATGGATCGCAGGAGCGTGTCGGAAGAAGCGGCCCGGCTCGAACGCGACGGGTTCATCCTCCGGGCCCCCGACCCGGCGGACTCGCGGAGGAACCGACTCGAGATCACGTCGCCGGGCCAGGAACTCCTGTCCCGCCTCGACGAATCGCTGTCAGCCCTGCAGGAGGAGTTCCTCGCACCTCTCTCGGCCCACGAGCGCGGCGAGCTCGATCGGCTGCTGGCCCTGGTCAACCGGCGAGCCTCCGGGTAGTCGATCGTGTCAGCCGGAGGAAGCGGAAACCTGCCGAGCGCCCTGGAGAGGCTGCAGGCGTGGTTCCCCGTGAACTGCGACGACGCGTGGGAGCACGGTGAGGCATCCGCATCGAGACCCTCGACCACTCCGGCTGGCACGCTGTCCCGACTGCACGGTCATCCCGCGGTCCCGCCGGGTCCGGCGGACGTCCGGGAGGGCGACGCCCGGACGCGTCGCCGGGACACCTCGGCGTGCGGCCACTCGGCGAGGCGTTGCGGCAGCACGGGTCTCGCGGCTCGCAACCCGGTGCGGAGGAGGCCGGCGGCGGTGCGTCGTCCCCGCGTCGGGGCTATGCCGTAGTCGACGGCCAGCCGCAGCGGCAGCAGGTCGGCCGTGATGCTGCGGGCCAGCGCCGCCACGCCGGGCAACGGGGGAGTGGTCCGCTGGGTGAGGACGTCGCCCGCCACCCGCCGGGCCGCGTCGGTCACGACCAGTCCCGCGACGGTCCGCTCGACGTAGGCGTCGAACTCCGCGACGCTGCCGGGCAGAGCGCGTTCGGGGACGGCGAAGAGGCGCGCGAACGGTTTCGACTCCTGCCAGTGCCGTTCGCGCTGCTCGGGGGTGAGGACGAGACCGACGTAGCGTTCCGCGACGCGTCGGGCGGTCCACACCAGCGTCGCGTGGACCCAGAGCGCGAGGTCGGGGTCGTTGGCGCGGTAGGGGGTCCCGGCCGGGGTGCCGGGGGCGTCGGTGCGGGTGGTCCCGCGGACCCGGGCGTGCTGCGCGCCGACGTGGCGGGCGATCGCGTGCGCCTGCTCGGTGTCCCCGAAGGCGATGGTCAGCGCGGCCTGCAACGTGCCCAGCAGCCGGTGCGCCGGACCGGAGGTGTAGTCGCTGTGCACCGCGACGCCTTCGGCGACGAGGGGGTGCGCGACCTGGAGCAGGATCGCCGCCGGTCCGCCGAGGACGACGCCCCGTTCGGCGCTGACCCGCTGGAACTCGCCCCCGGGGACGCAGACCCCGGGGTCGCCCACCACCCCCGCGGACGGGGGCGGTGGGAGGACCGCGGTCAGGGGCAGTCGCGGGAGCCGGGGCACGCCCGTGATGCTGCCACGACTACCGCCCCGGGCTCAGGCCCGAGCGGCCCGGACGGCCTCGGCCAGCGTGGTGGCCGGGCGTCCGGTGAGTTCCACCAGGTCGGTGCGGTCGGTGGCGAGCTGGCCCTGCGCGATGGAGGTGTCGAGCGCAGCGACGAACCCGGCGGTGCCGGCGTCGAGGCCGAAGCCCTGCAGCGCGGCGACGTGCTCCTCCGTGGAGACGTCGGTGGAGACGACCGTGGTGCTGGTGACCTCGGTGATCGTGGCGGCCAGTTCGGCGAAGTCGAAGCTGTCCCCGGCGAGCTCGTAGACCTGCGCGGGGTCCTCGGCCAGGAGGGCGGCGACGGCGGCCTCGGCGTAGTCGGCACGGGCGGCGGCGCTGACCCGTCCACCGTGGGTGGAGCCGAGCACGGCCCCGGCGGCGAGGTACTGACCGAGCTGCTCGGTGTAGTTCTCGAGGTACCAGGAGTTGCGTAGCACCGTGAAGGGGACGCCGGCGCCCGACAGCAGGTCCTCGGTGGCCCGGTGGTCGGGGGCCAGCGGGCTCGTGGAGGTGTCGGCGCGCAGGATCGAGGTGTAGGCGATCCGGCTCACGCCGGCGGTCTTCGCGGCCTCGACGACGTTGGTGTGCTGGGCGATCCGCGCGCCGGGTTCGCTGCCGGAGACGAACAGCAGGCGGTCGACGCCGACGAGCGCTGCGTCCAGGGAGGCGCGGTCGGCGTAGTCGCCGGCGCGGACGACGACACCACGGGCGGCGAGGTCGGCGACCTTCGCGGGGGTGCGGACGACCGCGACGACGTCGTCGGCGGGGACGCCCTGCGCGAGCAGCGCCTCGACGGCGAGGCGGCCGAGCTTGCCGCTGGCGGCGGTGACTGCGTAGGTCGTGGACATGGGGTTCTCCTCCGGATGGGGCACTGCGTTGTCGATGGCACTAACTATTCCACAGTGCCAGGCATTCCCGCGGTGCCGGGCGTATCCTCGGACCATGAGCGCAGGGCCCACCCAGGAGTTCGTCGTCGACGTGTTCGCCCGCGGGTGCACGTCGCGCGCGGCCTTCGAGGACGTCACCGGCCGCTGGCCCTCGCTCGTCCTGATCGCCCTGGGGGAGGGGTCCTTCCGCTTCAACGCGTTGCGCCGCAAGGTGGACGGGGTCAGCGAGAAGATGCTGGCGCAGACCCTGCAGACACTGGAACGCGACGGGATGGTCACCCGCGAGGTCGTCACCGCGATCCCGCCGCGCGTCGAGTACGAACTCACCCCGATGGGTGCGCAGGTGGCCGAGAAGCTGCGCGCGCTCGCCGACCTGCTCGAGGCCTCGGCGCCCCGGGTCGGCGTCGCCCAGGCGGAGTACGACGCCCGCTGACCGCCGTGCATTACCCTGGCGGATGACTGCGGATATCCACCAGTGTCATGAAGGGTCGTGCGCATGACCGACGCCGTGTCGTCCCCGGGGGCCGACGGGGTCACCTTCACCACGGGCGCCCAGGTCGGCCGGTGGTTGCGCGGGCTGCGTCTGCAGGCCGGGTTGACCCAGGACCAGCTCTCGGAGCGGACCGGTGTCTCCCAGCGCTACATCTCCGAACTCGAACGGGGTCGGACGAACGTGACGCTGTCCCGCCTGTTCCTCGTGGCCTCTGCCCTGGGCGCCTCCCTCAGCGGTCACGCGCCGCGGTGACGACCCTCGACGTCCGGTTGCACGGCGACCTCGTCGCCCGGGTCGACGACGCCGGCGCTCGACTGCGGCTCACCTGGTCGGCGGACCTCCTCGACCGTCGACCGCTCGGCGCACCCGTGCTCTCGGTCCGGCTCGACGCCCAACCGCCGACGGTGCACCCGCCCGCGGCTCTCGTCCGGGCCTGGCTCGGGGGTCTCCTCCCGGAGGTCGGGACGAGCTCCCGATCTCGGCTGGCCCGGCGCGCCGGTGCGAACAGCTCCGACGTCCTGGCCCTCCTCGCGAGCGCAGGCGGTGACGTTCCGGGAGCGGCCACCTTCACCCTCGCGGGGCACCCGCCGGGAGAGGGACGTCTCGACCTCCTGCCGGACCCGGGGGCCGTGCGGGAACACCTCGAGCGCACCCGCAGCGACGACCACGTGGGGGTGGGTGACTCCTCCCTGCCCGGCGTCCAACCGAAGGCGGCGCTCACCCTGGTGGCCGGGCGCTGGTTCGTGCCACGAGCCGGGGCGCCGAGCACCCACATCCTCAAACCCCAGCTGCCGGAGCGTCCCGCCCTCGTCCACGACGAGGCGCTCGGTTCCCTCGCGGCCCGGGCGGTCGGGCTCCGCTCGGCGGTCTCCCACGTGGAGCCCTTCGACGGGTCGGCCGCACTCGTCGTACCCCGGTTCGACCGGTCGGTGGACGCAGCCGATCCCGGTGTCGTGACCCGGGTGCACCAGGAGGACGCCGCCCAGGCGCTCGGCCTCAGCAGCGACGACATCGAGGCGAAGTTCGGGTGGCACCGGCCCGCGGCGAACCTCCGCTCCATCGGGTCGTCGCTCCTCGACAACGGTGGGGACGCGAGCGAGCTCCTGAGGCTGACCACGCTCAACGTCCTGCTCGGCAACACCGACGCGCACGCGAAGAACATCTCGCTCGTGCACTCCACCGACGGTCGGGTGGGGCTCGCGCCCAGCTACGACGTCTCCCCGCACGCCCAGTACGGGCGGACCCGCCTGGCGTTGAGCGTCAACGGCGAGTTCGAACTGCCCGCGGTCGGGCTGGAGGACCTCGTCGCCGAGGGTCGCTCCTGGCGGCTGACCGCGCGCACGGCGCGCTCGGTGGTGCACGACGTCCGGGAACGCTTCGACACGTGGGTGCGGGACCTCGTCGACGTGGACCCGCTCTCGGAACCCGCGATCGCGTGGGTGCGCACCTCGCTCGACGGCCGGCGACCGACGGGAACGCACGCCTGACCGTCGCGGCCGCGCCCACGACCCCACCGTCTCGTCGCCGGTGCACGAGACCGCGGTCACTGTGCGTCAGCTCGGATCGCGGTGGCCGCCACGCCGGTCTGCACCCTGGGTCGCGGGCTCCCGGAGCAGCTGCGACGCAACGGCATCCGTCGCCCGCCCCGTCTCCCGGGGGTCCCGCCGGGGACCGGCCACGCCGCCGAGGCGGCGTGCGCGCCGGCGCTGCGCGAAGATCGACGTGATGTCTCCCTGGATCCGCCGACCCTCGCGCCCCCTCGTCCCGCGCCTGCCCGAGCGGTGGGGTGCGGCCTGGCGCGGCTTCTGGGCCCGTCGGGCACCCCGCTTCGCGCGCCGGCACGTCCTCCCCTGGTTCGGCATCCTGGTCGTCGCGGGCGTGGGGGCCGCGATCGGTTTCGCCCTCGCCCCCGGCTCCAGCACCTACGTCGGCCCGCTGCAGACCGAGGTCCGCGTGCGGCCCAGCCTCAGCCCGGGGGTCGAGGTCGACCTGCCGCCCGTCGGGAAGGTCACCTTCGACACCCACCGGGCGCCGATCATCGTCACCGCCAACATCGAGAGCGTCGACGTCGACGCCGCCGCCCGCCTCGTCCGCTCACCCCAGCAGCTGCTCGCGCTCGAGCTCACCGCCGCCGACACCGTGCGCTCCGCGGTGGTCCGCGCCGCCGCCTACAGCCTCGCCTGCGGGTTCGGGGGAGCGGTGCTGGCCGCCGTCGTGGTCTACCGCGGCCGACGTCGGACCCTGCAGACCGGCGCGGCCCTGCTCGTCGTCGTCGTCGCCGCCGGCGCGGGGACCGCCCTCACCTTCGACGCCGGCGCGTTGCGCCAGCCCCGGTTCACCGGTCTGCTCTCCCGCGCGCCCTACGTGGTCTCGAGCACGCAGAACGCCCTGGACCGCCTCGAGAGCTACCGCAGCGGTCTGTCCGACATCGTCCGCAGCGTCTCCACGCTCTACGCCGCGGCGGCCAACCTGCCGGTCCTCGGCGACGAGCAGAGCGGGTCCACGGGGCTGGGGGAGAACGTCACCACCGTCCTGCACATCTCCGACCTGCACCTCAACCCCCTCGGCTACGACCTCACCGACAACCTCGTGAAGCAGTTCGGGGTCGACGCCGTCGTCGACACCGGCGACACCACCACCTGGGGCACCGGGGCGGAGGCGAGCTTCCTGGGCCGCATCGGCGGCATCGGCGTCCCCTACGTCTGGGTGCGCGGCAACCACGACTCCACCGACACCCAGGCCCAGGTCGCCGCCCAGGGCGCGATCGTCCTCGACCAGGGCGCGACGACGGAGGTCGCCGGGCTGGTCCTCGCGGGCCAGGGGGACCCCGTCTTCACCCCCGACGGCGAGGGCGCGGCCGCCACCGGCAGCGCCGAGCAGGTCCAGGAGAGCGCCAACGAGACCCTCGCGGCGGGCATCGAGACCTGGGACGACGCCCACGCCGACGACCCCGTCGACATCGCCCTCGTCCACGACCCCAGCGGTCTGCAGCCCCTCTACGGCCGGGTCCCGCTCGTCCTCGCAGGACACCTGCACAAGCGGTCGGTGACGCTGGACTCCTCCGGTACCCGGATCATGGTCGAGGGGACCACCGGCGGGGCCGGGGTCACCTCCGCCGGCCTGAACCGCCTCGCCGACGGCGCACCGCTGCCGCTGTCGGCCACGCTGCTCTACTTCGGCAGGACCGGACCGGACGCGGGCAGGCTGCTCGCCTACGACGAGGTGACCGTCGGCGGGCTGGGCCTGGCCGAGGTCAACCTGCAGCGGACCGTGCTGAGCGACGAGGACCGGCCCGCCCTGAGCGTCCCGATCCCCACCGCCTCCGGCTCGTCCTCGTCCTCGGGCTCGGCGACGGGCTCGGCGACGCAGCCGTCGGGGTGATGCTTCCCGACTGCCCCCCGTCGGGGTGCCAGTCGGCGTACGGTGGCCTCACCATGACGCACTCGCTCGATCCGCAGCCGGGTGACGACTTCGACTCGTCACCAGACCAGGTCCCCGGGGTCGGTCCTGGTGGCCCCAGCGCTCCCCTCGCCGACGTCGTGCTGGCGGAGGAGATCGAGCTCTACACCGACGTCGTCGTCGCCGCGTCCGAGAGCGACGGGCCGCTGCCCGAGGTCGAGCTGGACCGCGTCCTGGGTGTCGAGGGCGGCTCCGCCGGGTAGGAAGTGAGCGGGTGCTGTCGGCCCCCGCCACCCGCCTCGCCTAGAGTCGCGGATCGGGTCGGGAGACACCTCCCCCGACGAACCGAGCCTTCCCGGAGCATGGACGTGCGTTTCCGACTGACCCCCCAGGACAACTCGTTCTTCGAGCTGTTCGCCGGTACCGGCAAGATCCTCGTTGAGGCCACCACCGTCCTCACCGAGGCGATCGGCAGCGACCAGGCCCGTCGCGTCGAGCTCGGCGCCCTCATGGAGGAGATCGAGCACCGCGGCGACGAATCGGCCCACGCGGTCCTGCGGCGGGTGAACTCCTCGTTCGTCACCCCCTTCGACCGCGAGGACATCTACCAGCTGACCTCGCGCCTGGACGACTGCCTCGACCTCATGCAGGCCGCGGTCGACCTGATGGTGCTCTACAAGGTCGGCGAGATGCTCCCCGGCGTGAGCGAGATCGTCCAGGTCCTCACCCGCCAGGCCGAGCTGACCGCCGAGGCGATGCCCCGCCTGCGCTCGCTCTCGGACCTCTCCGACTACTGGGTCGAGATCAACCGCCTCGAGAACCAGGCGGACCAGATCCACCGCCGCCTCGTCGCGACGCTCTTCGACGGCGGCTACGACGCCATCGCGATCATGAAGCACAAGGAGATCATCGAGACGCTCGAGGAGGCCGCGGACGCGTTCGAGCACGTCGCGCACACGGTCGAGACGATCGCCGTCAAGGAATCCTGAACCGGTGGAGCTCGCCCTCGTCCTCGTCGTGATCGTCGTCGCCCTCAGCTTCGACTTCACCAACGGCTTCCACGACGCCGCCAACGCGATCGCGACGTCCGTCTCCACCCGGGCGCTCACCCCCCGCATCGCGCTGGGGATGGCCGCGGTCTTCAACCTCATCGGGGCCTTCCTCGGCACCGGCGTCGCCGAGACGATCGGCTCGAACATCGTCAAGGTGGACCTCGGCATCCACGGCATGACCGTGGTCCTGGCCGCCCTGCTCGGTGCCATCGCCTGGAACCTCATCACCTGGCGCCTCGGGCTGCCGTCCTCGAGCTCGCACGCCCTCATCGGCGCCCTCGCCGGGGCGGGGATCGCGTCCAGCTCGACCATCGAGTGGAGCGTCGTCCTCGACAAGGTCGTCGTCCCGATGGTGGTCTCACCGCTGTCCGGGTTCGTCCTCGGCTACCTCGTCATGGTGGCGATCCTGTGGATCGTGCGGCACAAGGCGCCCGCTCCGACCCACCGGCGCTTCCGCATCGCCCAGACCGTCTCGGCCGCCGCCATGTCCCTCGGACACGGGCTGCAGGACGCGCAGAAGACCATGGGCGTCATCGTCCTGGCCCTCGTGGCGGGCGGCTTCCACTCCGGGACGAGCATCCCCGTCTGGGTGAAGCTCTCCGCGGCGCTCGCGATCAGCGCCGGCACCTACTCGGGCGGGTGGCGGATCATGCGGACGCTGGGGCGCCGGATCATCCACCTCGACCCCGCCCGCGGGTTCGCCGCCGAGGCGGTGTCGGCCGTGGTGCTCTACGTCGCGGCCCTGCAGTTCCACGCCCCCGTCTCCACCACCCACACCATCTCGTCCGCGATCATGGGCGTGGGGGCCACGAAGCGGCTCTCCGCCGTGCGCTGGGGCGTGGCGCGTTCGATGGTCGCCGCCTGGGTGCTGACCCTGCCGGCCGCCGGCCTCTTCGCCGCGGCCCTCTACTTCGTCCTGCACCTCTTCCTGTGACGACTTCTGGGGAGCTCTCCACCCTTCCCGACGGGCGGAAGGGTGGAGAACTCCCCAGAAGTGGGTGGCGGGGACTCAGCCGAAGCGGCCCGAGATGTAGTCCTCGGTCGCCTTCTGCGTCGGGTTGCTGAAGATCGTCGCGGTGTCGTCGATCTCGATCAGGCGGCCGGGCTTGCCCGTGGCGGCGAGGTTGAAGAACGCCGTCTTGTCGCTGACGCGGGCCGCCTGCTGCATGTTGTGCGTGACGATGACGATGGTGAAGGAGCTCTTCAGCTCACCGATCAGGTCCTCGATGGCGAGCGTCGAGATCGGGTCGAGCGCGGAGCACGGCTCGTCCATCAGCAGCACCTGCGGCTTCACCGCGATGGCGCGGGCGATGCAAAGGCGCTGCTGCTGGCCACCGGAGAGGCCGGCGCCGGGCTTGTCGAGACGGTCCTTGACCTCGTTCCACAGGTTCGCCCCGCGCAGCGAGGTCTCGACGGCCTCGGTGAGGACCTTCTTGCTGCGGACGCCGTTGAGGCGCATGCCGGCCGCGACGTTGTCGAAGATCGACATGGTCGGGAACGGGTTGGGCCGCTGGAAGACCATGCCGACGGTGCGGCGGACGTTCACCGGGTCGATCTTGGAACCGTAGAGGTCGTCGTCGTCGAGCATGACGCTGCCCTCGACGCGACCGCCGGGGATGACCTCGTGCATGCGGTTGAGCGTGCGGAGGAAGGTCGACTTCCCGCAGCCGGAGGGGCCGATGAAGGCCGTCACGGAGCGGGGCTCCACGGTCATCGAGACGTCCTCGACGGCCTTGAAGTTGCCGTAGTAGACGTTGAGGTCCTTGACGTCGATGCGCTTGGCCATGACGGGTTCTCCTACTTCTTGAGCGAGCTGAAGCGGGCGATGGCCCGACCGGCGATGTTGAGCACCAGCACGATGAGCACCAGTGTGAGGGCAGCCGCCCAGACCCGCTCCACCGCGGGAGCCAGTGCCTGCTGACGGTCGTTGTTGATCATGAGCGGGAGGGCCGCCATGTTGCCGCTGAAGAGGTTGGTGTTGATCGACTGCGAGTAGCCGACCAGGATCAGCAGCGGAGCGGTCTCACCCATGACGCGGGCCAGACCGAGCAGGACACCGGTGAGGATCCCCGAGAAGGCCGTCGGCAGGACGATCCGCACGATGGTCTTCCACTTCGGCACGCCCAGGGCGTAGGAGGCCTCGCGGAGCTCGTTGGGGACGAGCTTCAGCATCTCCTCGGTGGAGCGGACCACGACCGGCACCATGAGCAGCACCAGGGCCAGAGACACCGCGAAACCGGAGCGGGAGAAGCCCAGGGTGGTGATCCAGAAGGCGTAGATGAAGAGCGCCGCGACGATCGAGGGCAGCCCCGAGAGGATGTCGACGGTGAAGCTCACGACGCGGGCGATGCGGCTCGCGCCGTACTCGACCAGCAGGATCGCGGCCATGATGCCGAGCGGGACGGCGATGACCGCCGTGGCCAGCGCTTCGAGCAGGGTGCCGACGATCGCGTGGTAGGCGCCACCACCGGCGATGCGCGGGGTGATCCCGCGCTGGGAGTTGAGCCACCAGGAGGAGTCGGGCAGCAGCCCGGCGCCCTTCTGGATGACGGTCCAGAGGATCCAGACCAGCGGGATGACGGCGATGACGAAGGCCAGCACCATGACCGTCGTCGCCAGGGCGTTGCGGACCTTGCGCCCGGTCTGACCGCGGGAGTCCTCCAGCGCGGCCGGGAGCTCCTGGGCCGGGGCGGTGTCGACGGCGCTCATACGAAGGCCTTCCGGCGGTTGATGATCACGCGGGCGATGGCGTTGACCACGAAGGTCAGGATGAAGAGGACCAGGCCGGCGGCGATGTAGGCGCCCGTCGACTCGGGGTTGTTGAACTCCGCGGCGTTGTTGGCGATCTTCGAGGCGAAGGTCTCACCACCCTGGAGCCAGGAGCCGAAGAAGTCGGTGCCGGGGGAGACGCTGGAGACGATGATCGTGATGGCGATCGTCTCGCCCAGCGCGCGGCCCAGACCCAGCATCGAGGCGGAGATGACACCGGCGCGGCCGAAGGGCAGCACGGAGGTCCGGATCATCTCCCACTTCGTGGCGCCGAGGGCGAGCGCGCCCTCCTTGTTCGCCGCGGGGGTCTGCGCGAACACCTCGCGGGACATCGCGGTGATGATCGGCAGGACCATGACGGCCAGGACGATGCCGGCGATGAAGACCGTGCCGGTGCTGACCGGTCCGCCGAAGAGCGGGAACCAGCCGAGGGCGTCGTTGAGGAAGGTCTGCAGACCCGTCACGTGCGGGGCGAAGATCTGGATGCCCCAGAGGCCGTAGACGATCGAGGGGATCGCGGCCAGCAGGTCGATGACGCTCGCCGCGGGGCGGGCCAGCCACTTCGGCGCGTACTGGGTCAGGAAGAGCGCGTTCGCGACGCCCAGCGGGACGGCGATGATCATCGCGATGACGGAGATCGAGACCGTCGTCCAGAGGATCTGCAGGATGCCGAAGCGCAGGTTCCCCGCCTCGGCCGACCACTCGGTGGAGGTCAGGAAGTTGACCTTGTCGTCCAGCACGGACGGGACGGCGCTGATGGCCAGGAAGATCCCGGTGAAGGCGACGATGGCGATGACGATGATGCCGGCCAGACCGGCTCCGCCGCCGAAGAGGGTGTCACCGAGGCGTCGCCGGCCCCGAGCTGCGTCACCCGAGGGGCCTGGGCCCTGCTCGACGGCCGAGCGGCCGGTGATCGAGGACATCGTGCTCCTGCACTGTGCGAAGGGGATGTGTGGTGCGGGTCGGTCGTACGGGCAGGGGCGGACACCGTTCGTGCTGGTGTCCGCCCCCGTTCGACGATCAGGTCAGGCGATGGCCGCGATCGCGGTGCGGACCTTGGCGGAGACCTCGGCCGGGAGCGGCGCGTAGCCGATGTCGGCGAGGCCGGCCTGGGTGTCGTCCTCGGCGTAGTACGTGAGGAAGGACTTCAGCAGAGCGGTCTTGTCCGCGTCCAGACCCTTGGAGCAGACGATCTCGTAGGTGACGAGGACGATCGGGTACGCGCCGGCTTCCTTGGTCGCGTAGTCGATCTTCAGCGACAGGTCGTTGCCGGTGCCGACCTGGGTGGCGGTGGCGACGGTCTTGCCGGCCGATTCGCCGGACAGCTCGACGGCGCCCGAACCGTTGTCGATCTGGGCGACGGAGAGCTTGTTGTCCTGCGCGAAGGACCACTCGACGTAGGTGATGGCACCGGGGGCGCCGGCGACGGCCTGCGCGACACCGGCGGAGCCCTCGCGGCCCTCGCCCTTGCCGGACCACTCCTGGTTGCCCTCCGCGGTCCACGCGTCGGGAGCGGCGGCGTGCAGGTACTTGGTGAAGTTCTCGGTGGTGCCCGAGGTGCCGGTGCGGAAGAACACGCTGATGGCGGTGCTCGGCAGGGTGGCCTTCGGGTTCAGCGCGGCGATGGCCGGGTCGTTCCAGGTGGTGATGGCGCCGGAGAAGATCTTGGCGGACACCTCGGCGTTGAGGACCAGGTCCTTGACGCCCTCGACGTTGTAGGCGATCGCGATGGGGCCGGCGACCATGGGCAGGTCCCACGCCGGGTTGTTCTGGCAGCGCGCGGTGGCCGCGGTCTGCTCCTCGGGCTTGAGGGCGGCGTCGGAACCGGCCCAGTCGACCTGGCCGGAGGTGAACTGCTTGCGGCCGGCGCCGGAACCGGTCGCGTTGTAGTTGATGGTCGCGTCGGTGCACTGCGACTGGTAGCCGGCCTGGATGACCTGGTCGATGGCGTTCTTCTGCGCGCTCGAACCCTCACCGTTCAGGGTGCCGGGCTTGCAGTCGATGGCGGCGGCGGAGGCCGACGAAGAGCTGGCGCCGGCTGCCGGCGAGCCGGTGTTGGTGTTGTCGTCGGAGCCGCATCCGGCGAGGGCGAGAACACCAACAGCAGCGATGCCGAAGAGGCGGGAGGTCTTCCAGAACGTCACAGTCCGGTCCCTTTCGAGGATCGTCACGGCCGGTACCCCCGGCCACGGTTGACCGTGGCGGATCGCGCCCCGGTTCGTTCCGGACGGTAGGCAGGGCAGGTGACGGGGTTGCTCGGTGCAGGTGAACGGACGGTGAACCGCACCCGTCCGGTCGCCGGACGATCTTCGACGGACGGGCGTCCGGCCGGTGAACCGCCCCGAACGGGGGGAGACCGTTGCTGCAGGTCACAGCCCCGTCACGGGGTTGCCGGCCGGTCCGCCCCGTTCAGACCCCGTGACGCTCGACGGCGACCACCCGGGCGGTCGAACCGCGCTGGACCAGGTGGGCGATCACGACGTCACCCTTGCCCAGCCGCTCCTCGATCCGCTCCCGCAGGACGGGGTCCCCGGCGTGCTCGCCGACGACCGACTGCAGGGTCGGCAGGACCGGCCCGTGCGAGCAGAGCACGACCCCGGAACCCTCGGCGAGGAGTTCGCCGACGAGCTTCCGCGCGCCCGCCGGGTCGAGGTCGTGACCGTCCTCGGTGATCGCGTCCTCCTCGGTGAGGGGGAGGTCTAGCAGTTCCGCCGCCGGCAGCAGGGTCTGCACGCAGCGGGCCCACGGCGAGGTGACGAGGTGGTGCAGGTCGAAGCAGGCCAGCAGCGGGGCGAGCTCGCGGGACTGGGCGTGCCCGCGGTCCAGCAACGGGCGTTCGTCCTCGGAGCCGTCCCAGTCGGTGCGCTTCACCGCCCGCGCGTGCCGGACCACGGCGAGCGGCCACGTGGGCCGGGGGAGGGCGTCCCCGGGCAGGGCCACGTCGAGGAGCTCCACGTCGGCGGGGTAGCTCAGCAGGTCCCGCGCCCGGGCCGGGGAGACCCAGGCGGAGTCGTCGATCTCGTCGGGGTCGGCGGCCTCGACCACGGCCGGGTCGGCCGGCGCCGCGGGGCGGGCCAGCCAGTAGCGGACCCGTTTGCGCAGGCCCCCGGCGACCTCGTACCGCTGCTCGGGCAACGGGTTCCCGAGGTGCACCCGCACGCCGCTCTCCTCGGCGGTCTCGCGGACCGCCGCGACGGCGGCGTGCTCACCGGGCTCGAGCTTGCCCTTGGGCCAGGACCAGTCGGCCGCGCGGACAGCCGTGGTCGGACGGTGCACCAGCAGCACCTCGACCCCCTGCTCACCGGTGCGCACGACGACGCACCCCGCGGCCTCGACGTCCACCTGCGGGTCGCGTTCCGAGGCCGCGGTCGGCGGGGTCACCGTCGGCGGCGGGTGCTCGGACGCCGACCCGGGCGGGTGGCGATGATGTGTTCCTGCAGGTCCGTGAGCGGGTTGCCGTCGGCGTCGCGGTGGTGACGCGTCCACGTCCCGTCCGGACCGAGGTGCCAGGAACTCGTCGTGTCGGCCATGCAGTCGTCGAGCACCTGCGAGACCTCGCGCACGTGGCGCGGGTCGCTCAGGCGCACGACGGCCTCCACACGGCGGTCCAGGTTGCGGTGCATCATGTCCGCGCTGCCGATCATGACGACGGGATCGCCGCCGGAGGCGAACCAGAAGAGCCTGCTGTGCTCGAGGAAACGCCCCAGGATGCTGCGGACCCGGATGTTCTCGCTGAGGCCGGGAACTCCCGGTCTGAGCGCGCAGATCCCGCGGACGCTGACGTCGACGGGGACCCCGGCGTTCGAGGCCCGGTAGAGGGCGTCGATGATCCCCTCGTCGACGATCGAGTTCACCTTGATCCGGACCCCCGAGGGCAGGCCCTGGCGGTGGTTCTCGATCTCGCGGTCGACGCGGTCGACCAGCCCGGTGCGCAGCGAGCGCGGGGCGACGAGCAGGCGCTTGTAGGCCGTCTTCGGGGCGTAGCCGGAGAGCTGGTTGAACAACCGGGTCAGGTCCTCGCCGACCTGCGGGTCGTCGGTGAGCAGACCCATGTCCTCGTACATCCGCGCGGTCTTGGGGTTGTAGTTCCCCGTCCCGATGTGGCAGTAGCGACGCAGCCCGCCCTGTTCCTGGCGCACGACGAGGCTGAGCTTGGCGTGGGTCTTCAGCCCGACGAGGCCGTAGACGACGTGCACCCCGGCCTGTTCGAGCTTGCGGGCCCAGGTGATGTTCGCCTGCTCGTCGAAGCGGGCCTTGATCTCGACCAGCGCGAGGACCTGCTTGCCCGCCTCGGCGGCGTCGATGAGGGCGTCGACGATGGGGGAGTCGCCCGAGGTGCGGTACAGCGTCTGCTTGATGGCCAGGACCTTCGGGTCGGCCGCGGCCTGCTCGAGGAACGCCTGGACGCTGGTGGAGAACGAGTCGTAGGGGTGGTGCAGCAGGACGTCGCGGTTGCGGATCGCCGCGAACACGTCGGAGGGTTTCGCCGTCTCGGCACCGTCGGTGAGGTCGCGGTGGGTGCGGGCCACGAACTTCGGGAACTTCAGCTCCGGGCGGTCGATGTCGGCGATGTCGCCGAGCCCGCGCAGGTCGAGGGGTTCCGGGAGTTCGTAGACCTCCTGCTCGGTGACGCCGAGTTCGCGCACCAGCAGTTCGCGGACCTTCTGGTCGATGTCGGAGGCCACCTCGAGGCGGACGGCGGGCCCGAACCGGCGGCGCAGGAGCTCCTTCTCCAGGGCCTGCAGCAGGTTCTCCGCGTCGTCCTCCTCGACCTCGAGGTCCTCGTTGCGGGTGACCCGGAAGGTGTGGTGCTGCACGACCTCCATGCCGGGGAACAACTGGTCGAGGTGGACGCCGACGACGTCCTCGAGCGGGACGAACCGCGCCGCGCGCGGGTCCTCGCCCTCGGCCGGTTCCACCGCGACGAACCGCGGCAGCAGCGGCGGCACCTTCACCCGGGCGAAGTGCTCCTTGTCCGTCGTCGGGTTGCGCACGACGACGGCGAGGTTCAGGGAGAGACCCGAGATGTAGGGGAAGGGGTGGGCCGGGTCGACGGCCAGCGGGGTCAGGACCGGGAACACCATGTCCCGGAAGAACCCGTGCAGGCGCACCTGCTCACCGGGGGCGAGTTCGTCCCAGCGCACGATCGTGATGCCGGCCTCGGCCAGCGCCGGACGCACCGAGCCGAGGAACGCGGCGGCGTGCCGTTCGGTGAGTTCGTGGGCGCGCACGGCGATCGCGTCGAGGACCTCGCGCGGTTCGAGGCCGCTGGCGGCGGTGACGGCCAGCCCGGTGGCGATGCGGCGCTTCAGGCCCGCGACGCGGACCATGAAGAACTCGTCGAGGTTGTTCGCGAAGATGGAGAGGAAGCGGGCCCGCTCCAGCAGGTGGACGTCGGGGTCCTCGGCCATCTGCAGGACGCGTTCGTTGAAGGCCAACCAGGAGACCTCGCGGTCGGCGAAGCGGTCCTCGGGCAGCTCGGCGGGCTCCTCGACCGGACTCACGGCAGGCAGGGGAGCGGAAGCGCGTGTCGTGGCGGTCATGTGGTCAGTCTGCCACCGGCGCCGGTACCCACCGGTGTGCCCGGCGGCGGGGAGGTGGCGCTCAGCCCAACAGCGGGTGAACGCTCACGCGCGGGGCGAGGCGTACTGCACGTCGATCGAGGCGCGGAGGAAGCCGAGACCGGTGTAGAGCCGGACGGCGGGGACGTTGTCCCCGTCGACGTAGAGGTCGACGGTCCGCGCGCGGTCGGCGACCGCGGCGAGACCCCGGACGAGCAGCGCCTTGCCCAGTCCGGCCCCGGCGCGACCCGGCGCGACCCCGAGGACGTAGAGCTCGGCGAGGTCGTCCTCGACCTTCATCCAGCAGAACGCCGCCAGACCCCCCGGAGTGTCGGCCAGCAGCAGCAGCGAGGCGTCGAACCACGGCTCGGCGAGCCGGGAGCGGAGGTCCTCGACGCTCCAGCGGCCCTGCTCGGGGTGGGTGGCGAAGGCCTCGGCGTTGAGCGCGACCCAGGCCTCGTCGTCGGCGCCGGGGACGAAGGCGCGCACGCTCACGTCGGCGGGCAGGGCGGGGACGGGCAGCTCGGTCAACCCGGCGCCCGGCCGTTCCAGCCGCAGCAGTTCCCGGACGCGCGACCAGCCGGTCCGCGCGGCGAGCGCCGCCGCACCCGGGGTGTCGCCGTGCGACCAGAGCCGGACGTCGGCTCCGGCGGCGCGGGCGCTCACGTCTCGCAGCAGGGCCGCGCCGTGACCCCGGCGCCGGTGCGCCGGGTCGACGAGGAGTTCGCCCTCGAGGCCCGACCCCGCAGCGACGAGCTGGGCGTAGCCGACGAGAGCGCCGTCGGCGTGCCGCAGGAGGTGGCGCACGGAGCCGTCCTCGGCCCGCAGGCGCAGGACGGCGTCCTCGGACAGCGAGGTCGCGTCGTCCGCCTGCGAGGCCGCGACGCCCAGGGCGAGGACGGCCTGCCGGTCGCGCTCGGGCAGGGCGGACGTGCTCGTGGTGCTGGTGCCGGTCGTGCCGCTGGGCGAGGTGCTCACGGTGCTCAGCGGCGCGGGAAGCCGGTGCGGGGCAGCTCGGCACCCGGCGCCGCCGGCGCGTCGAGGTCGGCCTCGGGGCGCGGGGCGGCAGGGAGGTCCCCGTCCAGGTCCTCGGCGATCTCGTCCTCGATCGCGAGGTCGTCGTCGAGGCCGCGACCGGAGGAGACGAAGCGGTAGCCGACGTTGCGGACCGTGCCGATCGCGTTCTCGTGCTCCGCGCCGAGCTTGGCGCGCAGTCGCCGGACGTGGACGTCGACGGTGCGGGTGCCGCCGAAGTAGTCGTAGCCCCACACCTCCTGCAGCAGCTGGGCGCGGGTGAAGACGCGTCCCGGGTGCTGCGCGAGGTGCTTGAGGAGTTCGAACTCCTTGTAGGTCAGGTCGAGCTGGCGGCCGCGGACACGGGCGGAGTAGGCGGCCTCGTCGATGACGACGTCCCCGGCGCGGATCTCGTTCGGGGTGCCGCCCTCGGGGTCCTCGGCCGGTCGTCGCACGCGGCCCGCAGCGAGGCGCAGGCGGGCGTCCAGCTCCGCGGGGCCGCAGGTGTCGAGCAGGATGTCGTCGGCACCCCAGTCGGCAGCGACCGCGGCCATCCCGCCTTCGGTGACGACGAGCAGCAACGGCTGCGAGAGACCGGTCGTGCGCAGGAGCCGGCACAGGGAACGGGCGGCGGCGAGTTCGCGACGACCGTCGACGAGCACGGCGTCCGACGTCGGTTCGTCGACGAGGACGGAGGCTTCCGCCGGCAGGACCCGGACGCTGTGCGGCAGCAGTCCGAGGGCGGGGAGGACCTCCGTCGAAGGGGCGAGCGCGTTGGTGAGCACGAGGATCTGGGCCACTCGGCGTCCTGCCCTCCGTCTCCAGTCAGGAACCGCGGGTAGCGCGTCGCCGCACGGGCGGGCGCATCCCACGAGGTGTGCAGGATAACGGGGCGAAGCCTACGCGTGTCGCCGAAGCGACGGAGAGCGCCCCCGCCGCGGTGGTGCGCCTCTGCGAGGATCACCCGGTGAGTTCCTCGGCGACCGCGACGACCACCCTCGCTCTGGCGGGTCTGGTGGGTCTCGCCTCCTTCGGGCCGACGTGGGTCCTGGGGCTCGCCGTGCTGTTCGTGGGCGCGTTCGTCGCGGTCGGCTGGCCGGACCTGCTGGACCTGCCGACGCGGCGCGGGAGCACCGCCGTCGTGGTGGTCGCGGCGCTCGTCACGGTGATCGTGGCCGCCGCCGCCGCCCTCGACGCGCGGGACCTGGGCACGCAGGTCGCGGGGGTCCTCGGGCAGCTGCCCGTGGTGGCCGCGCTGGCGCTGCTGCTGGCCTTCGTGCACCAGCTGCTGCGCCGCGACGGGCGTCCGCGGCTCGTGGAGTCGGTCACCGCGGTGGTGGCCGGGCAGGCCGTCGTCGTGCTCGCCGCGGCGTGGGTGGCCGTCCCCACGACCTACGCCGGCGCCCAGCTCGCCCCCGTCGTCCTCGCGGCCGTCGTCGCCACCAGCGCGGTGTCGGCCACCACGTGGCCGCTGCGCGTCGTCGGGCCCGTGAACCTGCTGGTGGGCGCCGCGACCGGCTACCTCGCCGGCGCGGTGACGGTCCTGCTGGGCGGTCGCGGCGTCGTGAGCGAGCTCCGCTGGGCCGTCGCCGGGATCGTCGCCGGCCTCGGGGTCGGCCTGCTCGTCTCGGCCTGGCGCGCCCTCACCGCCCGCCTCCCCGGCGTCCACTCCCTCCCCGCCGCCCTCGCCGTCGCCGCCGTCCCCGTCGCCGCCTCCGGCGCCGCCGCCTACCTCGTCGGCCGCCTCGTCCTGCTCTGACCCGCCCCTGCTGAGGACCACTGCCGCGTCCAGCCCACCGCGCCCGCACAGCCGGGCCGTCGACGCGGGGGCCACGCCCGAGGTGACGCCGAAGGGTGCTGCGGTGGTGGGGTCGCCGGATGTCCGAAGTGAGCGCCAACGCGGTTCTCGAGCATGTGCGATCACCAGCGCGAACGGAGTATCCGGCGACCCCACCAGCGCAGCACCCGGCTCGAGACCCAGCCGAGGAGTGACCCCCCACACGTCGACGGTCCAGCCCCGCGCGGCGCGGGTAGGCTCGACCCGTGCATGGTCTCGAAGTCTTCTTCCTCGTCCTGCTGATCGTCGTCTCGATCGTGATCATGTGGTTCGCCGGGTACGTGGTGTACCGCCTCTTCCAGGGTCAGCGCTGACCCGTGGTCCTTCCCCTGCGCACCGACACCCCGCTCGCCCTCGTCCCGCTCTCCTGGCTGCTCGGCCGCTGGGAGGGGGCCGGTGTCCTCGGCCACCCGGCCGTCGGTGAGGCCGACACCCGCTTCGGGCAGGTCGTCGAGTTCGGCCACGACGGTCGCGACTTCCTGACCTACTCCTCGACGACGTGGGCCCTGGACGAGGAGGGGAACACCACCGAACCCCTCGACGTGGAGACGGGTTACTGGCGCCCGCAGGCCGTCGACCTGGACAGCCCCGCGCCGGCCGAGGGTCCGCGTCCCGTGGAGCTCGAGGTGCTGCTGGCGCACCCGACCGGCGTGGTCGAGGTGCTCGTCGGCACCGCGCGCGGTCCGCGCATCGACCTCTCCACCGACGTGGTGGCACGCACGACGACGGCGCACGAGTACACCGCGGGCAGGCGCATGTACGGGATGGTCGAGGGCGACCTGCTGTGGGCGCTGGACGTCACGCTCGAGGGGCACCCGATGCGCAGCTACGCCTCGGCCCGGCTCAAGCGCGTCTCCTGAGCCGGACGGGTCCCCGGTGAGCCACGGGTGAGCGCCGACCTGGGGTCCGCGTTGCACGCTCGCGGGCTGCGGCTCACGCCGCAGCGCCGTCGGGTCCTGGACGCCGTCCGGGCCCTGGGGCACGCGGGGGCCGACGACGTCGCGGAACACCTGGCCCGCGAACCGGGTTCGTCACCGGTGGACCCGTCGACCGTCTACCGGGCGCTCGCGGTCCTCGAGGAGGTCGGGCTGCTGGCCCGCACCCAGCTGGACCGCAGGGGTCCCTCGTTCCACGCCGTGGAGCACGGTGGGCACCTGCACCTGGTCTGCGAGGGGTGTGGGCAGGTGAGCGAGGCTCCCTCGGTGCTCGCCGCGTCCCTGGCCGCGGACATCCTGTCCCGCAACGACTTCGCCGTCGACACCGGTCACCTCGCCCTCCGTGGGCGGTGCGCCGCGTGTCGCGAGCAGTAGGAGGAACCCCGTGAGCGCAGTCACGCAGGCGCGCAGGTCGCCGCTGTTGGACACCCCCGGGGCGGTCGCCGCGGAGGGGCCCGACGCCGGTGTCGCCTGGCACTACGGCGACCCGCACGGCGAGCAGCGGGCCCTGGTGCGCGGGGAGGCCGTGGCCGACCTCTCCCACCGCGGGGTCCTGCGGTTGTCCGGGCCGGACCGGCTGAGCTGGCTGCACTCCATCACCACCCAGGCGCTGACGGGGTTGGCTCCGGGGGTGTCGACGGAGACGCTCGTCCTGAGCCCGCAGGGTCGCATCGAGCACTCGCTGCACCTCGTCGACGACGGTGAGGCCCTCTGGATCACCGTGGAGCCGGGTCAGGTCGACCCGCTGCGGACGTGGCTGGAGCGGATGCGCTTCATGTTGCGGGTCGAGATCGCCGACGTCAGCGCGGACTTCGCCGTGCTCGGCGAGCCGAGCCGGGACGCGGACTCCCCGCTCGGCACGGTGTGGGTCGACCCGTGGCCGGGTGCGACCCCCGCGAACGAGGGCGGCAGCGCGGACACCGCGAGCTACTCCGCGGTCTCCACGCTCGAGCACCCCGGCGCCGAGCGTCCCTGGCGCGAGGTCCTCGTGCCGCGGGCGGACCTGCTCGCCGCGGTCGGGGGTCGACGGCTCGCCGGGACCTGGGCGAGCGAGGCGTTGCGCGTCGAGGCGTGGCGTCCGCGGTTGGGTCTGGACACCGACGAGCGATCCCTCCCGCACGAGCTGGACTGGTTGCGCACGGCGGTCCACCTGCACAAGGGCTGCTACCGCGGGCAGGAGACCGTCGCGAAGGTCCACAACCTGGGCCGGCCGCCGCGCCGGTTGGCCCTGCTGCACCTGGACGGTTCCTCCCACGACCTGCCGGCCCACGGCGACGACGTGGTGCTGGGGGAGAAGAAGGTCGGGGTCGTCACGACGGCCGCCCGCCACCACGAGCTGGGGCCGGTGGCGCTGGCGGTGCTGAAGCGTTCGCTGCCCGTCGACGCCGAGCTGTTCGCCGTGGCCGGGTCCGCGAAGGGTGAGAGCCGTCCGCTGGCCGCGGCCCAGGAGGTCGTCGTCGCGCCCTGAGGCGCCTTCCCCTCCCGCTCCCGCGCCCCGTGGGTCATACTCGGGTGCAGCACGCTCTGTGGTGCAGGTGTTGCGCAGGGTGTTGAAGCGGTTCCGATCGAGGGGGAGACGGTCATGACGGGGGACAACGTCAGCGGGTACCAGGCGGGGGGCCGACGGGCCCTGGACCGGGTGCTCGCGCCCGACTTCCTCGACGACCTGCAGGGGATGGACCTGCCGACGCTGCGCGAACACCGCACCGTCGCGGAGCAGGAGGAGGCCGACCTCTCCTACGCACGACGTCTGCTGCAGGGGCGCCTGGACCTGCTCGGGGCCGAGGAGGCCCGCCGGGTCGGTGCCGACGGTGCCCCCGCGGCGGTCACCCGCGTCCGCACCGACGCCGAGCTCGTCGCCTCGTTGACCGACGTGCTGGCCGACCCGCGACGCACCGACCACGGCATGGGCCGCTACACCTCCGTCGAGCCGAGCCGGGTGGGGGAGCACCGTCGTCGCGCGGAGCTCGCCGTCGCCGACCCGACGATGTCGAACCTCACCGCCATGGACGACGACCAGCTCGCCGCGGCGCGCGGGCGGCTCGAGGACCTCGAGCAGGAACTGTCGGCCGACCGCCACCGCGTGCAGGTCGCCATGGACGCGTGCACCGAGGAGATCACCCGCCGCTACCGCGACGGCGTGGTCACCATCGACGACGCCCTGCGCGCGACGCGCTGAGCGGGGCGTCGCCCCGTCGCTCAGAAGCCGTCGCTCAGAAGCCGTTGCCGCGCAGCAGGACCCGCAGCCCGGACGCGAGGTCCCGCTGCCGGTCCTCGTCGAGGTCGGCGGCGAAGCGGTGCTCGGCGGCGAGGACCTGCGGCAGCAGGCGGTCGATGAGCTCGGCCCCCGCGGGGGTCAGGGACAGCCGGGTCACCCGGCCGTCGCGCTCGTCCGGGGTCCGTTGCAGGTAGCCGACGCCCGTCAGGTGGTCGAGACGCTTGGTCGTCGCCGCCCCCGAGGACAGGGTCGCGGCGGCGATGCCGGTGGGGGTCAGCGGGACGCGACCGCGGCGCACCGCGCTCAGCACGTCGAACTCGGGGCGGGTCAGGCCCTCGGCCCGCACGGTCGGTTCGGTGGCGCGGGCCAGGGCCGCCGCGACCATGCGCAGCCGTCCGGAGACGTCCATCGGGGTGGTGTCGAGGTCGGGGTGGACCCGGGCCCACTCCTGTCGGGCCACATCGATGGCGTCGATGGCGTCGATGGCGTCGGTCGGCTCGTCCCGGCGGGTGCTCACAGGGACAGCGTAGTCGCAACTGCTTCGCGGGTGAAACACCTGCTAACGTCTTCCGGGTGCTCCTCCGACACCTCGGCTCCTCCGTCCACGGGTGGCAGCGGATCGCCCCCGGACCGCACCCGTGGTGGGCCGCCGGGGTGGCGACCGCAGCCCTCGGTGTCCCGCTCGCCGTCACCCTCGCCGCCGGGCAGCCCCTGCTCGCCGCGCCCGCCACCTTCGGCGCCCTCGCCAACCTCTACGGCCGCACCGAGCCCTACGCCCGCCGCTGGCGGACCCAGGCCTGGACCGGTCTCGGGCTGACGGGGGCCGTGCTCCTCGGCGGCGTCGCCGCCGCCCTGCCGCTCACGGGCTGGCTCGACGTCCTCGTCCCCGCCCTGGCCGTCGCGGTCGTCGCCGTGGTCGCCAAGTTCGTCACCGACGCCGTGCGCACCGGCCCGCCCGGCGGGCTCATCCCCGTCTTCGCCGCCGGCACCCTCACCGTCGAACCGTTGGGCTTCCGCGACCTGCCGCTGGTCGCCGTCGTCACCCTGACCTGCGCGGCGCTCGCGGTCGCCCTGAGCTGCGCGGCCGGGGTGCTGCGCCCGGACGGCCCGGAACGCAACGCCGTGGCCCGGGCGCTGCGCTCGGTGCTGGCGGCCCTCGCCGACCCGCGGGTGCGACCACGCGCCTCCGCGGACCTGCACGCCGCCTGGGGTGTGCTCTCGCTCAGCGCCCTCGGCTGCGCGGGTCGGCACGGGGGCTGGCTGGCCCACGCCGAGCGGGTGCTCGACGCGGGGGCCGACCCCCGTCCGCTCTCGTCCGCGCTCAGCGCGCTGGAGGGTCGGGGGAGCCTCCCGTCGGCGCCGCTGACCCGGGGCGTCCGGGCGGAGCTGCTGGGTCGGGAGAGCGCCCTGCCGCGCTGGCGGGCCGTCCGGGCGCTGCGCGCCGAGCGCGTGCTGGTCGTCCCCGCGCTGCGCGTCGGGATCGCCTGCACCGCGGCCGTCGTCGTGGCCTCGGTCCTCGGCCTCGGGCACACCTACTGGGCCGCCGTGGGTGCGGCCGCGGCCCTGCAGTCGCAGTCGAGCCGCAACACCGCCCAGCGCGCCCTGCAACGCTCGGCCGGGACGCTGCTCGGGGTCGGCGTGGCGGCCGTCCTCGTCCCGCTCGCCACCGACGACGCCCGGCTGTGGCTGCTCACCGTCGTCTGCATGTTCGGCGTCGAGTTCTGCATGCCCCGCAACTACGCCCTCGGCTCGGTCTCCATCACGGCCCTCTCGCTGCTGCTGACCCGGCTGGGGACGAACGGGACGGGGATCTCCACGCTCATCGCGGACCGGGTCGCCGACACCGGCGTCGGTGTCCTCGTGGGGGTCCTGGTCGCCGTCCTGGTGCGCAACCGGCACGCCGGCGCGGCGCTCGAGGACGCCGCCGGGGCGCTCCACCGCTCCAGCGCCGGGCACGACCCGCAGGCGCTGCGCCGTGACCTGCTCGGCCTGCGGGAGGCGCGGACGCGGCTCTGCGAGGACGACTGGCGCCTCCCCGCGCCGCGCGCAGCCCTCGACGAGGCCGAGGAGGTCGGCTACCGCCGGTTGGGGGACCTCCTGCGGCGCTCCGGTGAAGGCCGGAACCTCTCGGCGTGATCACACGTAGAGTTCCAGTGTGGAGCTGCTGAGCAACCTGCAGAACGGCGTCCTGCTGATCCTCGGGATCGCGGCGTTCGCCCTCGAGCTGTGGGCGTTGATCGACGTGCTGCGCCGGCCGGCGGGCGCGTTCGTCGCCGCGGGCAAGCGGACGAAGACGTTCTGGACGGCGATCGTCGCCGTCGCCGCCGCGGTCGGGTTCGTCTCGATCTTCTCGGTCCTGGGCATCTTCGGGGTCATCGCCGTCGTCGGTGCCGCGGTCTACCTCGCCGACGTCCGTCCCGCCGTGCGCCAGTACGGCGGCGGTCCGCGGGGCGGGGGCCAGGGCGGGCGCAACCAGGGGCCCTACGGCCCCTGGTGACCTTCAGCGTGCCGCGACGACCGTGTCCTCGGTGTCGCGGCGGCGGGTGGAGCGGCGCAGGAACCGGTAGCCGCAGCGCAGCAACGTGATCCCCACGACGAGCAGCGCGGCGACCGAGAGCAGGTCCGCCTCGGTGAAGCCCCGGTCGGCGGTCCAGGTGTGCAGGACCCGCCCCTCCACGGGGGTGTTGACCCGGCTCCAGATCGCGGCCAGCAGGCCCAGCACGAGCGCGACGTCGACCCGCGGGCGGATCAGGGCCCCCAGGGCACAGACCCCCAGCGCCAGCAGGGTCACGGGGATGACCACGGGGCCGTCGATGAGGGTCTGGAGCACCCGCCGATCGTAAGCTCGCAACCTTCACGTCGGGTGAGGTTCAGCCCGGGTCCACCGGATCGTCACCATCCGTCCACCCGGACGGAGCAACCGAGGAGCAGCCCGTGCGGGCAGTCGTCCAGCGCGTCACCCGCGCCAGCGTCACCGTCGACGGCGAGGTCGTCGGCGCCCTCGACCGGCCCGGTCTGCTCGTCCTGCTCGGCGTGACCCACGACGACGGCCCGGCCCAGGTCGAGCTCGTCGCGCGCAAGGTCGCGCAGCTGCGCATCCTGCGCGGTGAGCAGGCCGCCGCGGATGTCGGCGCCCCGGTGCTCCTCGTCAGCCAGTTCACCCTCTACGCCGACACCCGCAAGGGCCGCCGTCCCACCTGGAACGCCGCGGCGCCGGGACCGGTCGCCGAGCCCCTCGTCGACGCCGTCGCGCAGGCCCTGCGGGGGCACGGGCTGCAGGTCGAGACCGGCCGGTTCGGCGCCGACATGGCGGTCGAACTCGTCAACGACGGGCCGACGACGATCCTCCTGGAGGCGTGAGACCCGTTTCCCCGGAGCCCTGGGAACTGGCACGCACCACGAGCCGCCGGGGTTCCCCGACCGTCGCGGTCGACGGGTGGCCGCCCAGGACGTCCAGCAGCAACCGCGCGCTCCGGGCCCCGTCGGCCACGACGTCGCGCTGCAACGACGTGATCGCCGGGCTCGCGAGCCGGCACAGCATCGAGTCCTCACCGGCGACGACGGCGAGGTCCTCCGGGATCCGCAGGCCCAGCGCGCGCCGCTCGGCGACGACGGCCGCGGCCATGACGTCGTTGTCGTAGACCACCGCCGTCGGCGGGACCGCGCGCGCCAGCAGTTCCCGGGTGCGCGCCAACCCGCCCTGGGAGGTGTAGTCCGAGACCAGGACCGGTTGCGGCGCACCGAAGACGGCCGTCGTCACCTCGCCCCAGACGACGTCGCGACGACGGGTGTGCAGGAACTCCCGCGGTCCGCTGACCCGGGCGACGTCGCGGTGGCCCTGCTCGGCCAGGTGGGCGACCACCGCGGAGAACGCCTCGCGTTCGGCCTCCAGCGTCAACGCCAGGTGCCCGCCCGCCGGCAACCGGTCGTCGATGCCGCCGCGGAACGCGCAGGGGATCCCGAGGGCGGTGACCAGCGCGAGGCGGGGGTCGTCGACGAGCAGGTCCGTGAGGATCACCCCGTCCACCCGGCGTTCGGCCCACCAGTCGCGCAGCACCTCCACGGCCGTCGCGGCGTCCGGGACGACGCTCAGCAGCAGCGAGAACCCCTCCCGGGCCAGGACGCTCTCGATCCCCGCGAGCAGCCGCATGTAGTACGGCTCCTCCTCGAAGAGCCGCACGTCGCGCGCGATGGCCAGACCGATGGCCCCCGCCCGCGCGTTGGAGAGCGACCGCGCCGCGGCGCTGGGACGCCACCCGAGCCGCCCGGCCGCGGCCCGGATGCGTTCCCGGGTCTGCTCCGAGACGCCCGGCAGGTCGTTGAGGGCGTAGGAGACCGAGGCCTTGGAGACGCCCGCGAGCCGGGCGATGTCGTTGATCGTGGGGCGGGCGGGGGCCCCCGCGGGCGGCTCCACCGGTCCCGTCACGACGGCATCCTCCCCCGACGCCTCACCCACGCGGCACGACGCACTCCCACGCCACGCTCAGCTCGCCCAGGCGCCAGCGCGCGACGGAGTCGAGGACGGGCCAGTCCCGCGCCAGGTCGCGGCACGTCGCGATCCAGCGCTGACGCACCCCGAACGTCCCCGCCGGGGCCGCCCGGGCCCATGCCGCGTCCGCCGCCCGCAGCAGGTCGTGGACCCCCTCACCCGCGACGTTGCGGTGGATGAGCACCTTCGGCAGGCGCTCGGCGACCGCCGAGGGCTGCGGGAGACCCGCGAGGCGCACCGAGATCGTCAGCGACACCGGACCCGCGTCGCGGTCCAGGGCCACCCAGCAGGCACGCCGCCCCAGTTCGTCACAGGTCCCGTCGACGGCGAGACCGCCCGGTGCCAACCGCGAGCGCATCAGGTCCCAGGTGGCCAGGACCTCCGCGGTCTCGTACTGCCGCAACACGTTGAAGGCCCGCACCAGCACCGGTGCACCACCCCCGGGGACGCCGAGCTCGAAGCCGCCGACCGCGAACTCGGGCGCCCCGGCGATCCCCGCGGTCCCCGCCCGCGCGAACTCGACGCGCTCGGGGGAGATCTCCAGGCCCACCACCCGCACGTCCGGGCGGACCCGGCGCAACCAGCGCTGCAGGTCGGTCACGGTGACCGGCGACGCCCCGTACCCGAGGTCCACGACCAGGGGCGTCCGCGCCCGGCGCAACCGCCCGTCCTGGGTCTGCGCGAGCCAGCGCTCCACGCGGCGCAGGCGGTCCGGACCGGTGGTCCCGCGCGTCACCGCACCGACGGGGGAGCCGGCGGGGTGCACCCCGGAGGCGTCCACGCGGACGCGGGAGGCAGACTGCCGGGGCACGTCGGAAGACTATTTCAGCCGGGAGGACCACGGGTGCGTGCCACGTCGCAGGTCCAGCGGGTCGCCCTCGTGTCCGTGCACACCTCCCCGCTCGCCCAGCCCGGTACCGGTGACGCCGGGGGCATGAACGTCTACGTCGTCGAGGTCGCCCGCCAGCTCGCCCGGCGCGGGATCGAGGTCGACGTCTTCACCCGTCGCACCTCCTCCGACCAGCCGCCCGTCGTCGAGCTGGCCGACGGCCTGCGCTGCCGCCACGTCGACGCCGGCCCCTACGAAGGGCTCGACAAGGCCGACCTCCCCGGCCAGCTCTGCGCCTTCACCGCCGGGATGCTGCACGCCGAGGCCCGTCACGCCGAGCACCACTACGACCTCGTGCACTCCCACTACTGGCTCTCCGGCCAGGTCGGCTGGCTCACCGCCGACCGCTGGGACGTCCCGCTGGTCCACTCCATGCACACCATGGCCAAGGTCAAGAACGCCGCGCTCGCCGAGGGGGACACCCCCGAACCGGCCGGCCGGGTCATCGGCGAGCAGCAGGTCGTCGACGCCGCCGACCGCCTCGTCGCCAACACCGACGCCGAACGCCAGGACCTGCTCGACCTCTACGGCGCCGACCCCGCGAAGGTCGTCGTCGTCCCCCCGGGGGTCGACCTCACGACGTTCACCGCGCGGCCCGGCCGCGCTGCCGCGCGTCGTCGCCTGGGGCTGCCCGAGGACGCCGAGGTGCTGCTCTTCGTCGGCCGCATCCAGCCGTTGAAGGCCCCGGACCTGCTCGTGCGGGCGAGCGCCGAACTGCTGCGCGAACAGCCCTGGCGGCGCTCGCGGCTGAAGGTCGTCGTCCTCGGTGGCCCGAGCGGTTCGGGGACGGCGCACCCCGACTCCCTCGCCGAACTCGTGCGCTCCCTCGGGCTGGAGGACGTCGTCCGCCTCGCCGCCCCGGTGCCCCCGGGGGAACTGGCCGACCACTACCGGGCCGCCGACGTCGTCACGGTGCCCTCGTACAACGAGTCCTTCGGCCTGGTCGCCCTGGAGGCCCAGGCCTGCGCGACCCCCGTCGTCGCCGCGGCCGTCGGCGGGCTGCGCACGGCGGTGCGCGACGACCGGGGCGAGGACGAGGGCCGGGGCACGGGGCTGCTCGTCCCCGACCACGACCCGCGCACGTGGGCGCACGCCCTGCGGACGCTGCTGGAGGACCCGGCCCGGCGCACGGCCATGGGCGAACGGGCCGCGCGCCGGGCCCAGGGGTTCGGCTGGGGCGCCACCGCGGAGGCGACGCTCGAGGTGTACCGGCGGGCCGCGCAGGAGAGGGCGCTCGAACGGGCCCGCGGCGCTCGGTAGGCTCGTCCCATGACTGAAGCGGCGCACACCCTCGTCCTCCTGCGGCACGGCGAGAGCGAGTGGAACGCCCTGAACCTCTTCACCGGCTGGGTCGACGTGGCCCTCTCGGAGAAGGGGCGGGCCGAGGCCGCCGCGGGCGGGCGGATGCTCGTCGAGAACGACGTCCTGCCCGACGTCGTGCACACCTCGCTGCTGCGCCGGGCCATCACGACGGCGTTCCTCGCCCTCGACGCGGCCGACCGGCACTGGATCGAGACGAAGCGTTCCTGGCGCCTCAACGAGCGCCACTACGGTGCGCTGCAGGGCAAGGACAAGAAGCAGACGCTGGCCGAGTTCGGCGAGGAGCAGTTCATGCTCTGGCGCAGGTCCTACGACACCCCGCCGCCGGCCATCGAGGTCGGCTCGGAGTTCTCCCAGGACGCCGACCCGCGCTACGCCGACCTCGGCGCCGACGCGCCGCTCACCGAGTGCCTGGCCGACGTCGTCGCGCGGATGCTGCCCTACTGGAGCGAGCAGGTCGTCCCGGACCTGCAGGCCGGCAAGACCGTCCTGCTCGCGGCCCACGGCAACTCGCTGCGCGCGCTCGTGAAGCACCTCGACGGCATCTCCGACGCCGACATCGCCGGGCTGAACATCCCCACCGGCATCCCCCTGGTCTACCGCCTCGACGCGGACCTCAAGCCGCTCGTCCCGGGCGGGGAGTACCTCGACCCGGCCGCTGCCGCCGCTGCCGTCGCCGCGGTCGCGAACCAGGGTCGCTGAGCCGCCCGGTGACGGAGACCTCGCCGACCTCGCCGACCTCGCCGACCTCGGGGACCACGGGGCCCGGTCCGCGGGTCCTGGTGATCGAGGGTGCGCTGCGGGACAACGGCGGTCTCCGGGTCTCCCTCGACCTGGCCCGCCGCTGGCAGGCGATGGGTGCCCGCGTCCGGTTCCTGGTCCTCGAGAACGTCGAGCCCGACGGGCCCATGCTCCAGCCCGATCCCGCGCTCGACACCCGCTGGGGCAGTGCGCAGGTGCGCCGCTTCCGCAGCGCGGTCCCGCGGATCGTCGCCACCACGGTGCGCCACGCCCGCCGGGCCGACGTCGTCGTGTCCGGCAGCGAGGTCGGCTACGGCCTGCTGATCGGCTGGGCCGCAGCGAAGATCGCCGGGAAGCCGTTCGTCGTGCTGGTGCAGAGCTCGCTGCCGCGCGCGGTGGCGGCCTGGACCCCGGCGCGGCTGCGCCCCCTGCTGACGTCGGTGCACCAACGGGTCGACGCGGCGATCTGCGTCTCGCCGGGCCTCGTCGACGACGTCGTGGAGGTCGGGTTGCCGGCCGAGCGCATCCACGTCGCCGACATCGGCATCGACGTGGCCGCCACCCGGCAGGCCGTGCTCGACCAGGGCGGCCCCCGTCGTCCGACGTCGGGCCGCACCCGGTTCGTCGCCGCCGGCCGCCTCGCGCAGCAGAAGGGTTTCGACGTCCTGCTCGAGGCGGTGGCCCGGGTCGTCGCCGCGGGGGACGACGTCGAGCTGGAGATCGTCGGCGCGGGGGAGCTCGACGCCGACCTGAGGGCGCAGGCCGAGCTGCTCGGTCTCGGGGACCGGGTGGAGTTCGCCGGCCACGTCGGGGACCTCCAGGCCCGTCTCGCCGGCGCCGACGCGTTCGTCCTGTCCTCGCGCTACGAGGGCAACGGGAGCCTGGTCCTGCTCGAGGCCCTGGCCCACGGCCGGCCGGTGATCGCCACCGACTGCCCCACGGGACCCCGCTACGTCCTGCGGGGCGGGGAACTCGGCGACCTGGTGCCGACCGAGGACGTGACCGCCCTCGCCGACGCGCTGTCGGCCTTCGTCCGCGACCCGGAGCCGTTGCGTCGCAAGGCCTCCGGTGCGGTGAGCCGGGCGTGGGACTTCGACCAGGACGCCGCGGCGCTGGAGGTCGCGACCGTCCTCGCCGGACTCGTCCGGCGCTAGCCGCTCGTGGAGCTCGCAGGGCTCGTGGGTCCCGAGGGGCTCGGCGAGCTCGACGGGTTCGACGGGTTGGCGTTCGAGCCGCTCGAGCAGGCGTCCTCGACGGCGGCCTGCAACCGTTCCTGGGCAGACACCACCTGGGCGGCCGAGTTCGCGTCGGGGCTCACCGCCAGGGTCGCGTCGTCGAGGCGGTCCATGGCCGCGGCCAGGTCCTCCGCCGATCCGCTGCCCGCGGTGAGGTCACCCGCCTGGGCGGCGAGGCGCTGGTAGTAGTCCAGGACGAGCTGGGCGTCCTGCGACTCCTCCGGCGGGGAGGCCGCCAGGACGGCGGCGTAGTAGCCCGGTCCCTCGGTCGTCGTGACCAGGGTGAGCACGGACTGCGCCTGGGAGTCGCCGCGACGGATGCCCAGTCGGCTCAGCTCGGCCGCGTAGGCGTCGTCGAGGGTCTTCTGGGCCGCGTCGACGGAGGCGCAGTCGAAGGTCGGGCCGCTGCTGGTGGGGCTCTCCGTCACGGCGCTCGCGGGGGACGTCGTCGTCTCGGTCGGGCTGCGCGTGGTGGTGGTGGGGGCCGGATCGGGGCTGTCGCCACCTCCGCAACCGGCCAGGACGGCCCCCGTGGAGAGGACACCGCAGACCAGCCCCAGCAGGGACCGGCGTGCGCCCCCCCGCGTGATCACGCGATCGACGCTACACCCCGGTGGGGTGGTGGGCGCGTCCGAGCCCGCCGCGGCGTCGCGGCGGGCTGGGACGGTCAGACCGTCTGCGGCGCAACGTCCTCCTCACGCGTGCCGGTCACCATGAACAGCACCGACTTGGCCACCGAGACGGCGTGGTCGGCGAAGCGCTCGTAGTAGCGGCTGCACAGCGTGAGGTCGACGGCCACCTCGGTGGGGTGGTCCCAGGTGCGGGAGAGCAACTGCTCGAAGACCTGGCGGTGCAGGCGGTCCATCTCGTCGTCGTCGACCTCCATCTCGGCGGCCATGGCGACGTCGCGGGTGGCGATGACGCTGCCGGCCTTCGCGACGATCCGTTCGGCGACCTGACCCATCTCGAGGACGGTGGCCCGCAGTTCCGGCGGGACGACGGGCTCGGGGTGACGCAGCCGGGCCAGCTTGGCGACGTGGCGGGCGAGGTCGCCCATCCGCTCGAGGCTGGAGCTCATCCGCAGCGCGGTCACGACGACGCGCAGGTCGGTCGCGACGGGGGACTGGCGGGCGAGGACGTCGACGGCCCGCTCCTCGAGGTCGCGCTGGAGCTGGTCGATGCGCTTGTCGGCGGAGATCACCGTCTCGGCGAGTTCGCGGTCGGCGTCCAGCAGGGCGCTGGTCGCGCGGGTCATGGCTGATTCGGCGAGCTGGGTCATCTCGACCAGCGTCTCGACGAGACCTGCCAGCTCGTCGTGGTACACGTTGCGCACGGCAAGGTCCTCCGGGGTTTCGTGACGGCCGGACGTCCCGTGCTCTGGAGACGCCTCGGTCAATGGTGACCCGGGCAGGCTCGCAGGGCCCGGTGAACGAGCGGCTCCCCGTAGGTGAACATCTGCGTGGCCGGGCCGCGTCCGGGCGTCGACGGCTCGGGGTGGTCCCCCGGTCACCGTAGGCTTGCGGGGTGCTGGGCGATGTCTCCGTGTCGATCGCCGCGGTGGTCGGTGTGCTGACCGGCGCGGCCGGGGTGCTGGCCTTCCGCGTCTCCGAACGCCTCCAGCACCCGTCCGTGCCCCCCGCCCCGCCGGCGAGCGGGCTGCCCGCGGGGGTCAGCGACGTCCTGATGGCGTTGCGTTCCTCCGCCGTGGTCCTCTCCGCCGACGACCAGGTGGTGAAGGCCAGTGCCGCCTCCTACGCCACGGGTGTCGTGAGCGGCAACGAGCTCACCGACGCGCAGTTGCGCGACATGGTGCGCGCCTGTCGACGTGACGGCCGGGTCCGCGAGGTCGAGACGGACCTGGGCGCGGGGCTGGGCCGCCCGCCCGCGGTCGTGCTGGCCCGGGTCACGCCGTTGGGCCTGCACCACGTCCTCCTGCTGCTCGAGGACCGGACGGAGTCGCGGCGCATCGAGGCCGTCCGACGGGACTTCGTCGCCAACGTCAGCCACGAGCTGAAGACCCCGGTGGGTGCGTTGATGCTCTTGTCGGAGGCCGTCGAGGACGCCGCCGACGACCCGGACGCCGTGCGGCACTTCTCCCGTCGGATGCGCCGCGAGGCCAAGCGCCTGACGGCCCTGGTGCAGGAGATCATCGACCTCTCGCGCCTGCAGGCCGCCGAGAACGTGGTGCAGCCGGAGGTCATGGACGTCGACGGCCTCGTCGCCGAGGCCGTGGACCGGGTGGGCACCCTGGCCCAGGGGCGCGGGTCGGAGGTCGTCGTCGCCGGCGTCCGCGGGCTGCAGCTGCGGGGTGACCGCGAACTGCTCGTCACGGCGCTGCGCAACCTCGTGCACAACGCCCTGGCGTACTCCCCGGAACGCAGCCGGGTGGTCGTCGAGGTGCGCAGGGGTTCCGGTGGGATCGCCGGGAAGCTCGCGGGACAGCAGCTCTCGACGGTGGACATCGCGGTCTCCGACCGCGGGGTCGGGATCAGCGCCGCCGACCTCGACCGCATCTTCGAACGGTTCTACCGCGTCGACCCCGCCCGTTCGCGCTCGACGGGCGGCACCGGACTCGGGTTGTCGATCGTCAAGCACGTGGCCGGCAACCACGGTGGCGAGGTCAAGGTCTGGAGCGCCGAGGGGGAGGGGTCGACCTTCACGCTGCGACTGCCGGGCCCGCCGCCGGAGGCGGCGGACGCCGGCCCCACGTCCACGACGGCCGGCGCCGTCGGGGACGCCGCACCGCACACCCCGAAGACGCACCCGCAACCGCACCCGCAGCAACACACGGCGCAGAACCCCTCGCCGCACTCGCAACTGGAGGTCCGACCGTGACGCGCATCCTGGTGGTGGAGGACGAGGAGTCCTTCTCCGACCCGCTGTCCTACCTGCTGCGGCGGGAGGGCTACGACGTGGCCGTCACCGAGAACGGCAACGACGCGCTCGAGGAGTTCGACAAGGCCGGTGCCGACCTCGTGCTGCTCGACCTCATGCTGCCCGGCCTGCCCGGGACCGAGGTCTGCCGCCAGTTGCGGACGCGTTCCAGCGTCCCGGTCATCATGCTGACCGCGAAGGACTCCGAGATCGACAAGGTGGTGGGCCTGGAGATCGGTGCCGACGACTACGTCACCAAGCCGTACTCCTCGCGGGAGCTGCTGGCCCGGGTGCGCGCCGTGCTGCGTCGTGGTGCCGAACCCGAGGACCTCGTGCAGACGACGGTCGAGGCCGGTGGCGTCCGGATGGACGTCGACCGCCACGTCGTGACCGTGCGCGGCGAGCGGGTCCCGTTGCCGCTCAAGGAGTTCGAGCTGCTGGAGCTGCTGCTGCGCAACGCCGGGCGGGTCCTGACGCGGGTGCAGCTCATCGACCGCGTCTGGGGTTCGGACTACGTGGGGGACACCAAGACCCTCGACGTCCACGTGAAGCGGCTGCGGGCCAAGATCGAACCGGACCCCGCGAACCCCCGGCACCTGGTGACCGTGCGCGGGCTGGGCTACAAGTTCGAGGGCTGAGCCCGGACGCGAGAGAGGGGGTGGCCCATCGGGCCACCCCCTCTCTCGCGTGACGCGGTGCTCAGCCCTCGGCGGCCGACGGCTCCTCGCCCACGGCCGGGCCGCAGGTGACGGACGGTGACGGCGTCGCCGAGGCGCTCGCGGTGTCCGAGGGAGCGGTCGGCGTGATCGCCGCGTACTCGAAGCAGGGGAGCACGACCGGCGCCTGGACGGCCTGCGCCTGCCCGTCCACGCGGAAGGTGACGGGGACGGTCTCGCCCGGGGTGACGGGGACCTGCGGGACCTGGACCCAGCCGACCTGGGACTGCGTGCCCGAGTCGTCGTCGGTGGCGGCGGCGTCGTCCGCGACGGCGGAGGGGTCACCCAGGTGCAGGGACGAACCGGCCGCGAGGAAGAACGACTGCGCCGCGGGTGCGCCGGCGTCGACGTCGACCGACACCGAGACGGTGGCGGGGTCCGGACCGGGGTTCACCAGCACGACGGACAGGACGCCGGGCTCGTCGACCCCGGAGGAGACGACGAGGGCGTTGCGGACCGTCACGGCGCCGACGGTCGTGCCCGTCCCGTCGCTGGGCTCGTACGGCTTGAGCACCGTGGCGGGCGAGAAGACCGCACAGCCGGCCACACCCATCGTGGCGGCGAGGGTCACGACCGCGAAGGCGGAGCGCTGGGCCACGGGGCGGCGCGAGGAGGTTCGGCGCAGGCGGAGCTTCACGCGTTCAGACTACCGGCAGTCGTAGCCGTGTTCGCAGCGGAGCGGGGCGTCGCACCCGATGACGGGGTGCGATCCGGTCACGTGCCGATCACGCTCCCGTCACGACGTGGGGCCCGCGGCGGACGTGCCGAGAGTGTCCCGATGATCACCCTGGGCGAGGGGTGATCCGGTGCGCGAAGCATGCGATGCGGGGTCTGTCAAGCCCCCGACCGCCGACTGTGAGCCTCTGACCTGCGCAAACGCTCCGATCGGGACTGTCCACAACCCGATCGCCGTGGTAATCTGGAACCAGGGAAAGGGGTCAATTTCTATGGCTTTCACGGTCGGCGAAACGGTTGTCTACCCCCACCACGGGGCGGCACTGATCGAAGAGATCAAGACCCGGACCATCAAGGGCGAGGACAAGCTCTACCTCGTGCTGAAGGTGGCCCAGGGCGATCTCACCATCGAAGTTCCTGCGGACAACGTCGACCTCGTCGGCGTTCGTGACGTCGTGGGTCGCGAGGGGCTGGACCGGGTGTTCTCGGTCCTGCGCACGCCGTACGCGGAGGAGCCGACGAACTGGTCCCGCCGCTACAAGGCGAACCTCGAGAAGCTCGCGTCCGGTGACGTGGTCAAGGTGGCGGAGGTCGTGCGCGACCTCTGGCGACGTGACCAGGACCGCGGTCTCTCCGCTGGTGAGAAGCGCATGCTGGCGAAGGCGCGGCAGATCCTGGTCTCCGAGCTCGCACTGGCGGAGAACACCAACGAGGACAAGGCCGAGTCGCTGCTCGACGAGGTCCTGGCCTCCTGAGATCCGCGCTCGTCGTCCCGGCCGCAGGTCGGGGCGACCGCCTCGGGGCCTCACGTCCCAAGGCTCTCGTTCCACTGGCGGGTGAACCGCTGCTCGTGCACGCGGTGCGGCGCGCTGCGGCCTCCGGCGTCATCGACGTCGTGGTCGCGGTCGCGCCCGCCGCCGCGTGCGACGAGGTCATGTCCCTGCTCGCCCCCCTGCACGGTGACGTCGTCGTCGTCGCCGGCGGGGCCGAGCGGCAGGACTCGGTCAGGCTGGGCCTCGAAGCGCTCGCCGACGACGTCGACGTCGTCCTCGTCCACGACGCCGCCCGCTGCCTCACCCCTCCCCACGTCTTCACGGCCGTCGTCGAGGCCGTGCGCGCCGGCGCGCCCGCGGTGATCCCGGTGCTCCCGGTGTCGGACACGATCAAGCGGGTCGCGGGCCGGCTCGTGGTCGAGACCGTCGACCGCAGCGAGCTCGTCGCCGTGCAGACCCCGCAGGGTTTCGCGGCCGGCCCTCTGCGCGCCGCGCACGCCACCGCGCTCCCCGGTGCCGCCGCGACCGACGACGCCGGGATGCTCGAATCCCTGGGTCACCCCGTGCGCACGGTGCCCGGCCACGAGCACGCGTTCAAGGTCACCCGCCCGGTCGACCTCGTCCTCGCCCACGCGCTGCTGGCCCAGGAGGCCCCGTGACCCCCCTGCCCCGCGTCGGGACCGGCGTCGACGTGCACCAGCTCGTCGCCGGCCGTCCGTGCTGGATCGCCGGTGTGCTCTGGGAGGGCGAGGAGTTCGGCCCGGAGGGTCACTCCGACGGCGACGTCGCCGCGCACGCCTGCTGCGACGCGTTGTTCGCGGCGGCCGGTCTCGGCGACCTCGGCGCCCACTTCGGGACCGCCCGTCCCGAGTTCGCCGGTGCCTCCGGGGCGCGGTTGCTGGCGGAGGCCGCCCGCCTCGTGCGGGCGGCCGGGTTCGAGATCGGCAACGTCTCGGTCCAGGTGATCGGCAACCGGCCGAAGATCGGCCGCCGCCGCCCCGAGGCCGAGGCCGCGCTCGGCACCGCCTGCGGCGCGCCCGTCTCCGTCGCCGGGACGACGACGGACGCCCTCGGCCTGACCGGGCGGGGCGAGGGCATCGCCGCGATCGCCACCGCCCTCGTCGCCCTGCGCTGACCGGCCTCCGCTGACCGGCTGCACTGACCGGCCTGGGCTGACCGACCTCACGCCAGCAGCGCCGCGACGAGCTCCTCCTCGTCGATGCGGGTGCTGCGACCGTCGGAGACCACGACCTCCCCGTCCACCAGGACGGTGTCCACGATCCGCGGGGTTCCCGTGGTGAGCAGGCCGGCCCCCGGGTCCAGGACGGGCAGGCACCCGAAGTCGCGGTCGAAGCGCACCAGGGTGAGGTCCGCCGGAGTGCCCACGGTGACGCCTCCACCGGGCCGCTGCGCCAGGCCCAGCACCGAGGAGGCCCCGTCGACCGCGAGGGCGACCACGTCGGCGAAGCCCAGCAGGTCCGCGCGACGGTGGGTGGCCCGCTGCAGGTAGGCGGCGGTGCGCATCGTCTCCAGCATGTCCTGCCGGTCGTTGGAGGCCGCACCGTCGACGCCCAGCCCCACCGCGACACCGGCGGCGAGCAGGTCGGGGACGGGGGCGACCCCGGAACCCAGCCGCATGTTCGAGACCGGGTTGTGCGAGACCGCGCACCCCGCCGCCGCCAGCGCCGCGACGTCGTGCGCGGTGAGGGCGACGCCGTGCACGGCGAGGAGCCGGTCGCTGAGGAACCCGGCGTCCGAGAGGTACTGCAGCGCACCGACTCCGGCGTGCTCGCGGCACATGTCCTCGTCGGTGCTCGTCTCCAGCAGGTGGATCGAGATCCGCAGGTCGCGTTCGAGCGCGAACCCGTGGACCGTGCGCAGCCCCTCCGGGGTGAGGCTGCGCGGGTTCGGCACCGCGAGGGCAGGGGTGACCCGCGTCCCCCGGGTGGTGGCCGCCAACCGCTCCACGTGGTCGAGGGCGGTGTCCAGGGGCTGCATGAGCCGGGGGTCGAAACCCCACTTCCGGCTGGGGTCGGGGCGGTCGGCGACGCCGCGGCCGAGCAGGGCCCGCACCCCGACGTCCTCCAGGGCCTGCAGCACGGCGGCGTGGACCTCCTCCGAGGGGTGCGGCCACATGTGCTCGACGAGGGTGGTGGACCCGCTGCGCAGACCGTCGAGGGCGCCGGCGACGGCGGCGAGGTAGGCCGACTCGGGGGTGACGGCGGCCATGTGCTGCCCGACGGCCAGCAGCCAGGACAGCAGCGGCTGCCCCTCCCCGACCCCGCGGCACGTCGCCTGCTGCAGGTGCGTGTGGGTGTTGACGAACCCCGGGAGCAGGTGGGCGCCGGTGCCGTCGAGACCCTCGGTGCCGTTCTCGTGCGGGCGGATGGCCGCGACCGCTCCGTCGCGCAGGAGCACGTCCTGGTGCTCCCGCCAGGTCGCGCCGTCCCAGACGGTGACGTCGGTGACGGCGGTGGGGAACGTGCGGGGGGCGTTCGTCGTGAGGTTCACCCCTGAACTCTGACCGAGGAGCGTGGCCCGCGGAAGACCTCCGGATCACATGCAACACGATGTTCACACGGCGGCTCTTGCGTCGGATTGCATGCAACCGCCACGGTGGGGTCATGACCGCTCCCCAGCAGATGACCGAGCTCGACCGCGAGTCCCGCATGGGCGACCTCGGGACGGAACGCGACCGGGCCATCCCGCAGATCGACCTCTCCGACTTCGAGGCCCGCCGCAGCGAGATCACCGAGCAGCTGTGGTCCGCGGCGACCGAGGTCGGCTTCTTCCAGATCGTGAACCACGGCATCGAGGCGGCCGCCGTCGACCGTGCGTTCGCGATGGCGAAGGCGTTCTTCGACCTCCCCGTCGAGGTGAAGCAGCGGTACCCCCTCGACCGGCCCAAGAACTCCGGCTGGGAGTCGGGGACCCAGGTCCGTCCCTCGGTGGGGACCCCGGACCGCAAGGAGTCCTACCAGATCACCCGTCCGCACATGGGCCCGCTCTTCCCCTCCGACGCGCAACTCCCGGAGTTCCGCGAGTTCATGCTCGGGTTCGAGACGCGGTGCTGGGAACTCGCGATGCGGGTGCTGTCCTGCTTCGCGGAGAAGCTCGGCTTCGCGCGCGAGTTCTTCACCGGCGCCCACGACCCCTCCGCCGACACCTACCAGTCGACCCTGCGGATCCTGCACTACCCGGAGCTCCCCGGCGACGTCGCCGTGGAACCCGGGGTCTGGCGGGCCGGAGCGCACACCGACTTCGACTGCCTCACGTTGCTGTTCCAGCGCACCGGTCAAGGGGGACTGCAGGTCTGCCCGGGCCGGGACCTCGACGCGCCGGAGTGGACGTCGGTCGTGCCCTCCGACGAGGCCATCACCTGCAACATCGGGGACATGCTGATGCGGTGGAGCGACGACCAGCTGCGGTCCACCTTCCACCGCGTGCGGATGCCCGGGGCGGGGGAGTACACCGGAGCGCGCTACAGCATGCCGTTCTTCGCCCAGGCCAACCGCGAGGTCCTCATCGAGACCCCCGGTGGCAGCTACCCGCCGATCACCGCCGCCGACTACATCGCCGAGCGGATCCGCGCGAACTACGGCACCCCCGCGGCGTGAGCGTCGAACTGCTGGGCGACACCGTCCACACCGCCCTGCTCGCCCGCATCCTCGACGGTCGCCTGCCCCCGGGGACCCCGCTCAGCGTTCCCGCGCTGGCGGCGGAACTCGGCGTGAGCCGGAGTCCCGTGCGCGACTCGGTGCAGCGACTGGTCGCCGAGGGGATCGCGGTGTCCGCCCCGCACGCGGGGGCGAAGGTCGCGACGGTGACGGCCGAGGACCTGTCCGAGGTGTTCCGCGTCCGCGAGGTCCTCGACGGGCTGGCCGCGGCGGAGGCGACGGAGCGCGTGGACCGGGACGGGCTGGCCCGGCTCGCCGCGCTCGTCGACGCCGAGGAAGCCGCCCTGACCCGGACCCCGGAACCGGCGCGCGACGCCGGACTGGACCTCGAGTTCCACGGCGCCATGCGTGAACTCTCCGGCAACGCGACCCTCGCCGACACCCTGCGTCGCCTCGAGGTCCGCGCCCACCTGTCCGGAGCCGGACTGTGGGCCGAGCAGCGCCACCGCGAACTCGCCGTCGCCGAGCACCGTCGCATCCTCGCCGCGGTGGAGGCCGGTGACGTCGCGGCGGCCCGCCTCGCCGCCGCTGCCCACGTCGCCGCCATCGGTGTGCGCCTCCGCCGCGCCCAACTCACCCTCGCCTGACCAACTTCTGGGGACTTCTCCACCCTTCCCGAGCCAGGGAAGGGTGGGGAAGTCCCCAGAAGTTGGTTCGGGGGGGAGCCGCAACACAGGTTTCACGACGGGGAAACACGCTCGAAACACGGCTCCGGCCAGACTCGTCCCCATACCTGTCACCCGACAGGTAGAGGTGGTGAGTCACCGAGCGGAAGGCCCGACTGATGACCGTTCCCGCACCACGCACGCACCCCGGCGCCGGCGACGGTCGGGGTTCCGAGACCGGTGACCTCGGCCGCTTCGGCTACGGCCAGCAGCTGCACCGCAGCGTCGGACCGTTCGCCTCGTTCGCCGCCGGTTTCTCCTTCGTGTCGATCCTCACGACGGTGTTCCAGCTGTTCGGCCTCGGTTTCAGCTTCGGCGGGGCGGGTTTCTTCTGGACCTGGCCGACGGTGTTCGCCGGGCAACTGCTCGTCGCCCTCTGCTTCGCGGAACTCGCTGCGCGGTACCCGATCTCGGGTGCGGTGTTCCAGTGGTCGAGCCGGTTGGCGGGCACCGACTTCGGCTGGTTCACCGGGTGGGTCATGGTCGTCGGTCAGGTCCTCACGGTGGCCACCGCCGCCATCGCGCTGCAGGCCGTCCTCCCGAGCGTCTGGTCCGGGTTCCAGCTCGTCGGCGGTCCCGGTGCGGAGTCCGCGCCGACGTCCGCGACGGGGGCGCAGAACGCGGTCGTCCTCGGCCTCCTGCTCCTGGTCGTCACCACCGCGATCAACGTGATCGGCGTCCGGCTGATGGCCGTCATCACCTCCGCCGGCGTCGCCATCGAGATCGTCGGCGTCATCGCCCTGGTCATCGCGCTCTTCGCCCACGCCGAGCGCGGTCCGGCGGTCGTCGCCACCACGACGGGTGCGGCCGACGGCCCCTACCTCTCGATGTGGCTCGCGAGTTCCCTCATGGCCGCCTACGTCATGGTCGGTTTCGACTCCGCCGGGGAACTCTCCGAGGAGACCCACGCCCCGCGGGCCACGACGCCCCGGACGATCGTGCGGGCCCTGGTCGTCTCCGGCGTCGGTGGGGCGCTGCTGCTGATCGCCGGACTCGTCGCCGCCCCCAGCCTCACCGACGGGACCCTGGCCTCGCAGGGCCTCGCCTACGTCCTCACCTCCCGCCTCGGTGACGTCGGCGGCCGGCTCCTCCTCGTCTGCGTCGCGATCGCCGTCGCGGTCTGCACCCTGGCCGTCCAGACCTCCGGCTCGCGGATGGTCTACTCGATGGCGAGGGAGCGGGCGTTCCCGTTCGCAACCGTGCTGGGTCGCGTGTCGCCGCGCACCGGGACCCCCATCGGCGCCTCGGTGCTCGTCGGGGCCGGGGCGGCGATCGCACTGGCCGTGAACTGGCACCAGAGCGCCGTCTTCACCGCCCTCGCCAGCCTCTGCATCGCGATGCTCTACCTCGCCTACCTCGGGGTGACCGTGCCGCTGCTGGTGCGCCGGTTCCGGGGCGGCCTGCCCGACGGGGTCGACGAGTTCGGCCGGCCGCTGTTCTCCCTCGGCCGGTTCGGGATCGTCGTGAACGTCCTGGCCGTCGCCTACCAGGTGGTCATGGTCGTGAACCTCGCCTGGCCGCGCGCCGCCGTCTACGACCTCACCGACGGCACCTGGTGGCTGCAGTACAGCGCGCTGCTCTTCATCGCCACCACCCTGGTGGTCGGGTTCTTCGTCCACCGTCGCAACCGGGCCCGCCACCAGGGGCCCATCGTCCTGGGCGCGCGGCAGGTCGCCGGCGCCCGCCCCCACCCCGTGGAGGAACCCGCGTGACCCGCGACACCTCGACCGTGCTGGCCGCCCGCGGTGACGCGCGCGCCCAGGCCGGCACCACCGCCGAGTGGATGCCCTACCTGCCCGCCTCGAGCTCACCGTTCGCCCCCGACGACGTCGACCCCGCGGACCTGACGTGGGCCGAGACCGTCGCGCCGGGCGGCTACACCTCCAAGGTGCTGGCCCGCGGGACCCGGATCCGTCTCACCGACGTCACCGGCGACGCGTGCGCGAACGTCGTGCTGCTCTCCGCGCTCTCCCCCTGGGAGCGGCTGAACGTCGCCGACACCCAGAAGATCCCGTGGCAGGCCTACCTCGGGGCCGGGCACCCGTTGCTCTCCGGCGACGGGCGCGTGCTCGCGACCGTCGTCGCCGACTCCGCCGGCCGGCACGACGCGTTCTGCGGCACCACCTCCGACGCGTGGAACGTGCGGAAGTACGGCGACTCGGCTCCGGAGGGACCGAGCCCCTCCGGCCGCGGTCTGCTCACCCTGGCCGCGAGCAAGCAGGGCCTCGGCCCGCGCGACCTGCCCCCGTCGGTGTCGTTCTTCCAGGGCGTGCGGGTCGAGGAGGACGGGAGCTTCCGCTGGCTGGGTTCCGCCGGTCCGGGGACCTCCCTCGACCTGCTGGCCGAGATGCCGCTCACCGTCCTCGTCGCGAACACCGCGCACCCGCTGGACCCGCGCCCGGAGTTCACCGTGGGCCCGCTGCGGGTGCACGCCTGGCGCAGCACCCCCACCGGCCCGGCCGACGCGCGGTTCACCGCGACGCCGGAACTGCACCGCGCGTACCTGAACACCCTGGACCACGTGGAGGCACGATGACCGTCACGACGCGAACCCGCTGGGACTGGGGTTCCCCGCTGGTGGCGGGCGAGGTCGTCCGCGACGACCGGGTCGCCGCCCGCGCCCCGTGGTCGGCCGTCGTGCGCGCCGGGCACGTGCTCACGATCGTCGACGTCGGCGGGAACCAGTCCGCCGACTGCCTGGTCTTCGCCGACGCCGACCGGTCCGAGCGCTACAGCGTGCCCGACACCCTGGCCTGGCAGGGCAACGCCTACGTCCGGACCGGCACCGTGCTGCGCAGCCAGTACGGGAACCCGCTGATGACGGTGGTCGGCAACGAGGTGGAACGCCAGGACACCATCGGCGGCGCCTGCGGCAAGGAGTCCAACACCCTGCGCTACGGCCACCACACGGCCCACCAGCACGGGTGCCGGGAGAACTTCCTCGCCGAGGGCGCCCGCAACGGCCTCGACGCGCGGGACCTGGTGTCGAACCTCAACTGGTTCATGAACGTCCCGGTCGAGGCCGACGGTTCTCTGGGGATCGTCGACGGGATCTCCGCTCCGGGCAAGCGCGTCGCCGTGCGGGCCGAGGTCGACGTCCTCGTCGTGGTGTCCAACTGCCCCCAGGTCAACAACCCCTGCAACGACTTCGACCCCACGCCCCTGCGCATGATCGTGACGGTTCCCTCGTGAGCTTCGACACCCTGCTGATCGCCAACCGCGGCGAGATCGCCCGCCGGATCCAGCGTTCCGCCCGCGCCCTCGGGCTGCGCACCGTCGCGGTGTTCTCCGACGCCGACCGGGCCGCGCCGCACGTCCGCGAGGCCGACACGGCCGTCCGCCTCGGGCCCGCGCCGGCGCGGGAGTCCTACCTGCGCACCGAGGCGATCCTGCAGGCCGCCCTCGACACCGGCGCCGGAGCCGTGCACCCCGGGTACGGGTTCCTCTCCGAGAACGTCGGGTTCGCCCGGGCCTGCGAGGACGCGGGTCTGGCGTTCGTCGGACCCACCCCGGACCAGATCACGAAGTTCGGCAGCAAGCACACCGCCCGGGAACTCGCCGCGGCCGCCGGGGTCCCGCTGCTCGCCGGGACGGGACTGCTGGCTACCGTCGAGGAGGCCGTCGCCGCGGCCGAGACCGTCGGCCTGCCGGTCATGCTCAAGGCCACCGGGGGTGGCGGCGGGATCGGCATGCAGGCCTGCGCCACCGTCGAGGAGGTGCGCGACGCCTACGACCGCGTCGTCCGGCAGGCGACCGCCAGCTTCGGTTCGGCCGGGGTGTTCCTCGAACGCCTGGTCCGCCCGGCCCGCCACGTCGAGGTCCAGGTGTTCGGCGACGGGCAGGGCCGGATCGCCGTCATCGGCGACCGCGACTGCTCGCTGCAGCGTCGCAACCAGAAGGTGATCGAGGAGGCTCCCGCCCCCGCGCTGCCCGCCGCGGTCCGCGCCGAGATCGCCACCACGGCCGCCGAACTCATGGCCTCGGTGCGCTACCGCTCCGCCGGGACGGTCGAGTTCGTCTACGACCCGGTGCGCGAGGAGGCGGCGTTCCTCGAGGTCAACACCCGGCTGCAGGTCGAGCACCCCGTGACCGAACTCGCCTACGGCGTCGACCTCGTCGACCTCATGCTCCGCCTCGCCCGCGACGGTCACACCGACCCCGCCGTCACCGACGCGTTCGAGCGCGAGTGGGAACCGCGGGGCGTCGCGGTCGAGGCCCGCGTCTACGCCGAGGACCCGGCCAGGCAGAACGCCCCCAGCCCGGGTCTGGTGACGCGGGCGGAGTTCCCGGAACTGTCCGGGGTGCGGGTCGACGGCTGGATCGAGACCGGGCTGGAGGTGACCCCCTTCTACGACCCGATGCTGGCGAAGGTGATCGCCTCCGCCCCCGGCCGCGACGCGGCCCTCGACCTGCTGGGTGAGGCGTTGCAGGGCAGCCGGATCGACGGGGTCGTCACCAACCTCGGCCTGCTGCGTCACCTCGTGGACGAGTTGCCCCTGCGCTGCGCCACGCACTCCACCTCGACCCTCGACGTCACCGAGGACCCCGACCCGCGCATCGACGTCCTCGCCCCCGGGGCCATGACCACGGTGCAGGACCTGCCGGGCCGGCTCGGGCACTGGCAGGTCGGGGTCCCGCCGTCGGGGCCCATGGACCCGCTCTCGCTGCGCGAGGCGAACCTCGCGGTCGGGAACCCCGTGGGCGCACCCGGTCTCGAGATCACCGCCACCGGCCCGACGTTGCGCTTCTCCACCGCGTCGGTCGTGTGCGTGACCGGAGCTCCCGCGCGGGTGAGCGTCGACGGCGTCGAGGTCGCGATGTGGGAACCTCTCGAGGTGGCCGCCGGTTCGGTGCTGAGCGTCGGCACGGCGGCGGGTCCGGGGTTGCGCCTGGCCTTGGCGGTCCGGGGCGGTCTCGACGTGCCGCAGTACCTGGGGAGTTCCTCGACGTTCACGCTCGGGGGTTTCGGTGGTCACGGCGGCCGTGCGCTGCAGGCCGGCGACGTCCTGCGTCCCGGGGTTCCCGAGGGGACCGGGTTCTCCCGGATCGCCGGTCCGGTCCCGCTCGAGCGCCGCCCCGAGCACACGGGGGAGTGGCGGATCGCGGTCACCGAGGGCCCGCACGCCGCCCCGGAGTTCTTCACCCGCGCGGACCTCGACGAGTTCTACGCCACCGACTACGAGGTGCACCTGAACTCCGCGCGCACCGGGGTCCGGCTCATCGGGCCGCGCCCGCGCTGGGCCCGCAGCGACGGCGGCGAGGCGGGGCTGCACCCCTCCAACATCCACGACACCCCCTACGCCGTCGGCGCCGTCGACTTCACCGGGGACACCCCGATCCTGCTCGGCCCCGACGGACCCTCGCTGGGGGGTTTCGTCTGCCCCGCCGTCGTGGCCTCGGGGGACCTGTGGAAGCTCGGGCAACTGCGACCGGGGGACCGCGTGCGCTTCCACCCCGTCCGCGAGGTGGACGCCGCCCGGCCCCGGCTGCAGCGCAACGACCTGCGTGACCTCGCGGGCGACGGGGACGACGGTGTCCTGGCTCGCGTTCCGGCCGCCCCCGGGCGTCCCGCGGTGACCTACCGCCGCGACGGCGACGACAACCTGCTCGTGGAGTACGGCGAGCAGGTGCTCGACCTCGGGTTGCGGATGCGGGTGCACGCGCTCATGCGGGCCTTCGACGACCACCGCCCCGCGGGGATCCTCGACGTGACCCCGGGGATCCGCTCGCTGCAGGTCCACACCGACGCCTCGGTGCTGCGGGCCTCGCAGCTCGTCGGGCTGCTGCGGGAACTCGACGACGCCCTCCCCGCGACCCACGACCTCGTCGTCCCCTCGCGCCGGGTCCGGCTGCCGTTGTCCTGGGACGACCCCGCGACGAAGCTCGCGATCGAGCGGTACATGACGGGGGTCCGCGACGACGCCCCGTGGACCCCGTCGAACCTCGAGTTCATCGCCCGGATGAACGGTCTCGGCTCCGTCGACGACGTCTTCCGGACGGTCTTCGACGCGCAGTACCTGGTGCTCGGCCTGGGGGACGTCTACCTCGGCGCCCCGGTGGCGACCCCGCTCGACCCGCGGCACCGCCTCGTCACGACCAAGTACAACCCCGCGCGGACGTGGACGGCGGAGAACTCCGTCGGCATCGGCGGGGCCTACCTCTGCGTCTACGGCATGGAGGGACCCGGCGGTTACCAGTTCGTGGGCCGCACGGTCCAGGTCTGGAACCGGTTCCGGCGCGGTGGGTTGTTCCAGGACGCCCCCTGGGCGCTGCGGTTCTTCGACCGCATCGAGTGGTACCCGGTGTCCGCCGAGGAACTGCTCGAACTGCGGGCGGAGACCGACGCCGGGCGGGGGGAGTTCGAGACGGAGGAGGGCGAGTTCTCCCTCGCCGAGCACGAACGCTTCCTCGCCGAGAACGCGGGCGAGATCGAGGTCTTCCGCGCCCAGCAGGCCGCCGCGTTCGCGGCCGAGAAGGAACGCTGGCGCGCCTCGGGCGAGTTCGACGTCCGCCCCGAACCCGCCCCCGCCGTCGCGGCCGGGCCGGTCGACCTCCCCGCCGGTGCGGTGGGGGTGCCGGCCCCGTTCGCCGCGACCGTCTGGCAGGTGTCCGCCGCACCCGGCGCGACCCTCACCGACGGGGACCGCGTCCTCGCCCTGGAGGCCATGAAGATGGAGACCGCCGTGACCGCACCCGCCGACGGGGAACTGCTCGAGGTGTACGTGAGACCCGGGGAGGCCGTCACCGCCGGCCAGGTCCTCTTCGCCGTCCGTCCCGCCCAGGAGGTCGCCGCGTGAACCTCGAGCAGAAGGTGCGTGACGCCTACGCCCGCATCGCCGCCGTCGACCGGCCGGAGGTCTGGATCAGCCTGCGTCCCCTCGAGGACGTGCTCGCGGAGGCCGCCGGGATCGACCCGGACGCGCCGCTGGCCGGCGTCCTCGTCGCGGTGAAGGACAACATCGACGTCGCGGGCCTGCCGACCACCGCGGGAGCCCCGTCCTTCGCCTACGCACCGTCGGGCGACGCCACGGCCGTCGCCCGACTGCGGGCCGCCGGGGCGCTCGTCCTGGGCAAGACCAACCTCGACCAGTTCGCGACCGGCCTGGTGGGGACGCGCAGCCCGCACGGGGCGGTCCGGCACGCCTTCGCCCCGGACCGGATCTCCGGCGGGTCGAGCTCCGGGTCCGCCGTGGCCGTCGCTCTGGGGCTGGTCGACGTCGCCCTGGGGACCGACACCGCGGGTTCGGGACGGGTTCCCGCGGCGTTGCACGGGATCGTCGGGGTGAAACCGACCCGCGGTCTGGTCCCGACGACCGGGGTGGTCCCGGCCTGCCGGAGCATCGACTGCGTCACCGTCTTCGCCCGCGACCTCGACCTGGCCCGGCGTACGGCGGAACTCCTCACGGGCCCCGACGGTCTCGACCCCCTGGCCCGGGTGGACGAACCGCTGCCTGCCCCACCCGCACGACCGCGGATCGCCGTCCCGACTCCGGAGCACCTGGCGGGTCTGGCCGACGGCTGGGCCGAGGCGTTCGCGACCTGCGTCGCGGGGGTCCGCGCGAGCGGCGCCGAGGTCGTGGAACTGAACATCGCCCCGCTGCTCGAGGTCGCGGGCCTGCTCTACGGCGGCGCCTTCGTCGCCGAGCGGACGGCGGCCGTGGGCGCGCACGTCGCGGCCCACCCCGATCTGGTCGGCACCGACCTCGACCCCACCGTCGCGGCCATCGTGGCGGCCGGGGAGTCGGTGAGCGCCGTCGAGGTCTTCCGCGACCGCGAGCGCCTCGACGTCCTCGCGGCCCGTTCCCGCGAGCTCTTGGCGGGGTTCGACGCCCTGCTCACCCCGACGACGACGTGGCACCCCACCCTGGCGGAGGTGGCGGCCGACCCGGTGGGGGCGAACTCCCGGATGGGGCGGTTCACGAACTTCGCGAACCTGCTCGACCTGGCCTCCCTCGCCGTCCCGGCGGGGACCGTGGGCGGGTTGCCGTTCGGGGTCATGCTCACCGGTCCGGCGTTCAGCGACCGTTCGCTCGCGGTCCTGGCGGCGCGGTGGGCGAACCCGTCGGTGGACCTTCTGGTGGTCGGGGCGCACCTGTGGGGGCACCCGCTGAACCACCAGCTCGTCGCCGCGGGCGCCAGCCTGGTCCGCGCCGTGCGGACGGCCCCGGGGTACCGGCTCTTCGCCCTCGACACCGTCCCGCCGAAGCCGGGCATGGTGCGCGACGCCGACGGGGCCTCGATCGCGGGGGAGGTGTGGCGCCTGCCCGCGGTCGGGTTCGGGACGTTCGTGGCGGGGCTGCCGCAACCGATGACGATCGGCACGGTGACCCTCGAGGACGGCTCGACCGTGCGCGGGTTCCTGGCCGAACCCGCGGCGCTCGTGGGCGCGGAGGAGATCACCGGGTTCGGGTCCTGGCCCGCGGCGCAGCACGCCCGGGGCCCGGCGTCGCGGGCGGTGGTGGCAGCATCGGCGCCGTGAGCAGCGGTGCGGGTCGGGTGGGTCGTCCGCGCACCCGCGCCGGGGACGGTTCCGGCCGCTCGGCGCGCCAGGAGATCCTCGACGCGGCGGCGGCGTTGTTCGGGGAGTCCGGGTACGCGGCGACGTCGACGCGGGCGATCGCCGACCGGGTGGGGATCCGGCAGGCGTCGCTGTACTACCACTTCGCCGGCAAGGACGAGATCCTGCTGGAACTGCTGGAGGCCTCGGTCCGCCCGACCCTGGACGTCGTCGACGCGCTGCGTTCAGCGGCCCCGGACCCGGCGGCGGCGCTGCACGCCCTCGTCGTCGTGGACGTCGCGACGTTGCTGGCGGGACCGTTGGGGATCGCGGCGCTCTACGTCGCGCCGGAGGTGCAGCAGCCCCGGTTCGAGGAGTTCCGCGAGCACCGCCGGCAGCTGCTGGCGGTCTACTCCGACCTGGCGCGGGAGCTCCTGCCCGCCGGCCACCCGGTGTCGGCGGAGGTGGCCGGTCACGCCTGCCTGCACCTGGTGGAGATGGTGGCGACGCTGCCCCCGACGCCGGGTCTCGCGGAGCAGGTCGCGCTCACCTGCCTCAGCGCTCTGGGCCTGCACGGCGAACGCGCCGCGGCCGCCGCTCGGGGCGGCGACCGGGCGCGTTCGGGGCTGGCCGGGTCGTTGCGCTAGGCCGGGTCGGACTCCGCCCCGGGATTCGGCTGCGCGGGGGTGTCGTCCGGCGACGGCACGCGACGGCGTCGCTTCTTCGAGCCCTCGTGGACGTTCGGGTTCTCCGGCTCGTCGGGGACGAGCTCGTGGTGCACGTAGCGCAGGACCACGGTCACGATGGCCGCGACCGGCACGGCGAGGAAGGCCCCCGTGATGCTGAACAGGGTCCCGCCGACGGTCACCGACCCGATGACGACCGCCGGGTGCAGCGCGAGCGAACGGCCGACCAGCAGCGGCTGCAGGACGTTGCCCTCCAGCTGCTGGACCAGCAGCACGATCCCGAGGACGATCAGCGCCTGCACCCAGCCGAGGGTGACCAGGGCGACGAGCACGGCCAGCACGCCCGTCGCGACGGCGCCGACGATGGGGATGAACGCGGCGAAGAAGATCGCGACGGCCAGCGGCAGGGCGAACGGGACCCCGACGATCGCCATCCCGACCCCGATGAACACGGCGTCCACGAGGGCCACGGCCGCCTGGGACAGGATGTAGCCGCGGATCGCCGCCCACACCCGCCCGCCCAGCGCGGTGGCGTGGCGGTGCGCGCCCTCGCTCATCCACCGACGCGACCACGGCAGCAGCCGGTCGCCGTCGGAGAGGCAGAAGAAGGAGAGCACGAGGACGAGCAGGAACGTCACCAGTCCGGACCCGACGCTCGCCCCGACGGTGCCGACGCCGCCGACGACGCTGAGCGCGATGCTCTGCGCGTTGGTCTGCAGCTCGGTGATGCCCTGATCGATGAGGTTCCCGATCTGGTCGTCACCCAGGTTCAGCGGGGGCCCGGTGACCCAGACCTGCACCTTGTCCAACCCGGCGACCGCGGAGTCCGCGACGTCCCCGGCCTGACCGGCGACGTTGGGGATGAGCGCGGCGAAGATCCCGACGACCACGGCGATCAGCAGCACGATCGAGAGCAGCGCCGCCAGGGAACGCGGCATCACCGCGCGCAGCACCTGAGCCAGCGGCCACAGGATCGCGCTGAGCAGGATCGCGAGCAGCAGCGGCAGCAGCAGCGACCACCCCTTGCCGAGCAGCCAGATCAGACCGGCGAACCCGATGCCCAGGATCAGCAGGCGCAACGCCCAGCGCGACGCTTCGTTGATCCCTCGTTCGACGACTCGGGTCGGGCGCTCCCGCGGACCGCGCGAGAAGGCGGTGGGCGGGCTGTCCTGCTGGTCACTCACCCGGGGATGCTCTCAGGAGATCCACGGTCGGGCACCCCGCACTTCCCGACCCGAGATCGGGCCGGGTCTCCCGGCACGATCTCAGGTCGGAGGGTTCAGTGGCCGCGGGCGATCCACTCCTGCAGGTGCGGGGACTCGTCGCCGATGGTCGTGTCGTCCCCGTGGCCGGTGTGGACGCGGGTGTCGGCGGGGAGCTCGAAGAGCACGTCGCGGATCGAGTCGACGATCGTCGCGAAGCTCGAGAACGACCGCCCGGTCGCCCCCGGGCCGCCCGCGAAGAGGGTGTCGCCCGTGAAGACCGTCGACAGCTCCGGCGCGTAGAGGCTCACCGCGCCCGGGGTGTGCCCGGGGGTGTGCAGGACGTGCAGCTCCGTCCCGGCCACGGTCACGATCTCGCCGTGGGACAGGTCGGTCGTGGGGACGCCCGGGTGGGTCAGTTCCCAGACCTCGCGGTCGGCGGGGTGCAGCAGGATCGGCACCTGGTGCTCGCTGCTGCTGAACCGCTCGGCGAGGGCCGGAGCCTGGCGCACGTGGTCGTCGTGAGCGTGCGTGCACAGCACCGCGAGGACGGTCCGCTCGCCCACGGCGGCCGCGATGGCGTCCGGGTCGTGCGGGGCGTCCAGCACGACGACCTCGCGGTCGTCGCCGAGGATCCACACGTTGTTGTCCACGTCGAAGGTCTGCCCGTCGAGGGAGAACGTGCCCGACGTGACGAGGTGCTCGATCCGCGCGCTCACAGGATCACGACCGACCGGAGCACGTCACCGGACTTCATGGTCGCGAAGGCCTCCTCGACGTCGCCGAGCCCGATCCGCTCGGACACGAACGCGTCCAGCGGCAACCGGCCGTTCGCGTGCAGCTCCAGCAGCTGCGGGAAGTCCCGCTCGGGCAGGCAGTCGCCGTACCAGGAGGACTTCAGCGCCCCGCCACGACCGAACACGTCCAGCAGCGGCACCTCCAGCTGCATCTCCGGCGTCGGCACACCCACGAGCACGACGGTGCCCGCGAGGTCACGGGCGTAGAACGCCTGCCGCCACGTCTCCGGGCGGCCCACGGCGTCGATGACGACGTCCGCACCGAAGGAGTCGGTGAGGTCCTGCACGGCCTTCACGACCTCGTCCTCGGAGAGCCCCCGCGAGTTCACGGTGTGCGTCGCGCCGAGCTGCTTCGCCCACCCGAGCTTCTTGTCGTCGAGGTCGACGGCGATGACCCGACGGGCCCCGGCCAGGACCGCGCCCGCGATCGCCGCGCACCCCACCCCGCCGCACCCGATGACGGCGACGGTGTCGCCGCGCTGGACGGGGGCGGTGTTGACCGCCGCGCCGATCCCGGCCATGACCCCGCAGCCCAGCAGGCCCGCGACGGCGGGGTCGATCCCCGCGTCGACCTTGGTGGCCTGACCGGCCGCGACGAGGGTCTTGGGGGTGAAGGCGCCGATGCCCAGCGCGGGGGAGAGCGGGGTCCCGTCGGTCAGCGTCATCTTCTGCGACGCGTTGTGGGTGGCGAAGCAGTACTGCGGCCGGCCCCGCTTGCAGGCGCGGCACTGCCCGCACACCGCGCGCCAGTTGAGGACGACGGTGTCGCCGATCGTGACGTTGGTGACGCCCTCGCCGATCGCGGAGACGGTGCCGGCGGCCTCGTGGCCCAGCAGGAACGGGTAGTCGTCGTTGATCCCGCCCTCGCGGTAGTGCAGGTCGGTGTGGCAGACCCCGCACGCCGCGACGTCGACGACGACCTCACCGGCGATCGGGTCGGGTACCACGATGTCGACGGTCTCGACGGGGGCGCCCTTGGCGCGCGAGATCACTCCGGGAACGGTCCAAGCCATGGGAAGGACACTAACGACGGGCTCGGAGACAGCGCGAGCCCCGGTATCCTGGAGTCCGTGACCCTCCACCTGCACGACAGCGCCGCCGGCGCGGTGCGCGAGTTCGCGCCGCTCGTCCCCGGGCAGGTCGGCATCTACGTCTGCGGCGCGACGCCGCAGGGGTCACCCCACCTCGGCCACGTCCGCGCCCAGGTCGCCTTCGACGTCCTGCGCCGGTGGCTCACCCGCAGCGGCTACGCCGTGACGATGGTCCGCAACGTCACCGACATCGACGACAAGATCCTCACCAAGGCCGCCGAGGCCGGGACGGAGTGGTGGGCCCACGCGTACCGCTTCGAGCGCGAGTTCGGCGCCGCCTACGACGCCCTCGGCGTCCTGCCCGCCACGGTCGAGCCCCGCGCCACCGGCCACGTCACCGAGATGGTCGAGCTGATCGGGCGCCTGATCGAGCGCGGTCACGCCTACGCCGCGGGCGACGGGTCGGGCGACGTCTACTTCGACGTGCGCTCCTGGCCCCACTACGGCGAGCTCACCCACCAGAAGCTCGACGACATGGAACCGGCCACCGACGCCGACCCCCGCGGCAAGCGCGACGCCCGCGACTTCGCCCTCTGGAAGGGACGCAAGGACGGCGAACCCGCGACGGCGTCCTGGCCGACGCCGTGGGGCCCGGGCCGGCCCGGCTGGCACCTGGAGTGCTCGGCCATGGCCGGGCGCTACCTCGGCCCCCGCTTCGACATCCACGGCGGCGGTCTCGACCTGCGCTTCCCGCACCACGAGAACGAGCAGGCGCAGTCGCGCGCCGCCGGCGACGGGTTCGCGAACTACTGGCTGCACAACTACTTCGTCACGATGTCCGGCGAGAAGATGAGCAAGTCGCTCGGCAACGTCCTCGGCGTCCCGCACCTGCTGCAGACCCACCGCGCGGTCGTGCTGCGCTACTACCTCGTCGCCGGGCACTACCGCACGCACCTGGAGTACTCCGAGAACTCCCTCGTGGAGGCCGAGGCCGCGTACTCGCGGCTGGAGGGTTTCGTGCGCCGGGCCGCCGAACGCCTCGGCCGGACCGCCGTCGCGAACGTCTCCGCCGAGTTCGCCGCGGCGATGGACGACGACATGGCGACCCCCGCGGCGCTCGCGGTCCTGCACGACACGGCGCGGGCGGGCAACTCCGCCCTCGCGGCGGGCGACGACGCGGCGCTGAAGAGCGCCTACGAACAGGTCCGGGCCGGCCTGGACGTGCTGGGCCTGGACCCGTTCGCGGAACCGTGGGCCTCGCAGGCAGGCGGCACGGACACCGCGCGCACCGCACTGGACGTGCTGGTGCGCGCACGGCTCGACGACCGGGCAACCGCCCGTGCCGCACGGGACTTCGCCACCGCCGACGCGGTGCGCGATTCCCTGAAGGATGCGGGCATCGTGATCGAGGACACCCCCACCGGGGCTCGGTGGGTTCTGGAGGGTGAGCACTAGTGGCAGGGAACTCTCAGCGTCGCGGCGCTGTCAGCAAGGGCAAGAAGGGTCCGACCGGGGGCTCCGGGGGCAAGAACCGCCGAAGCCTCGAGGGGAGGGGGCCGACGCCGAAGGCGACCGAGCGTCCCTACCACCCGGCGGCGAAGGCGGCCGGCAAGGCGGCCCACCGGGCGGCGACGACGAACGCCCGTCCCGGCGGTCGTCCGCCGACGCGGCGCAAACCCGCCGGTGAGACGGAGTGGATCGCGGGCCGCAACTCCATCGTCGAGGCGCTGCGCGCGGAACTGCCGATCACCGGCATCTACGTGGCGTCCGGGGTCGAGTCCGACGAGCGGATCAAGGAGATCCTCTCCACCGCCGGGAACAAGGGCATCCCCCTGCTCGAGGCGTCGCGTCAGGAACTCGACCGCCACACCGAGAACGCCGTCCACCAGGGCGTCGCGGCCACGGTCCCGCCGTACAACTACAAGCACCCGATGGACCTGCTGGACCGGGCCTCGCACTCGGGACGTCCGGCGCTGATCGTCGCGCTCGACGGCGTGACCGACCCCCGCAACCTCGGGGCCGTCGTCCGCTCCGTCGCCGCGTTCGGCGGTCACGGTGTCGTCGTCCCCGAACGTCGGGCGGCCGGCATGACCGCCTCGGCGTGGAAGACGTCGGCCGGTGCCGCGGCCCGCACCCCCGTGGCGCGGGCGACGAACCTCGTCCGCGCGATCGAGGAGTACCAGAAGGCCGGTCTGTTCGTCGTCGGTCTCGACGCCGAGGGTGACGTCCTGCTGCCCCAGCTGAAGCTGGCCGACGGCCCGATCGTCCTCGTCGTCGGCGCCGAGGGCGCCGGGTTGTCGCGCCTCGTGCGCGAGAAGTGCGACCAGGTCGTCAGCATCCCGATGGCCGGTGCCTTCGAGTCGCTCAACGCCGGCGTCGCCGCCGGGATCGCCCTCTACGAGGTCGCGCGCCACCGCTGACCCCACCCCCGTGGAAACGACACTTTCCGCCCTCTCACGGGCCACCGGGAGGGCGGAGAGTGTTGTTTCCGCGGGGGGGAGTCAGACGGTGAGGACGGTGACGCCGGCCGCGCGCAGGGCGTCGAGCTGGGCGGGGTCGGCGCCCCGGTCGGTGACGAGCTCACCGACCTCGTCGAGGCCGGCGATCCGGGCGAACGTCACCTTCCCGATCTTGGAGCTGTCGGCGATGACGACGTTGCGCCGGGCGCGGCGCAGGAAGGCGAGGTCGGTCTGCGCCTCCATCTCGTCGTAGGTGCTGCAGCCGTCCTCGACGGTGAGCCCGTCGACGCCGACGAAGGCGATGTCGAGGTGGTAGTTGGACAGCATCGACTCCGCGGCCGGCCCGACGAGTTCCAGGGAGTGCCGCACGATCCCGCCGATGACGACGAGGCGGATGCCGCTGTGGCCGGCGAGTTCCACCGCGATGTCGAGGGCGTTGGTGACCACCGTGATGCCGCGCCGGGCCCGCAGCTCGCGGGCGAGTTCGAGAGCGGTGGTCCCGCCCGTCATCCCGACGACGGCGCCCTCGGGGATCATCGCCGCCGCGGCCACGCCGATGCGTCGCTTCTCGCTCTGGCGTCGCGCCGCCTTCATCCGCACCGGGAGCTCGTCGCCGACGTCGTTGGCGACGGCTCCGCCGTGCGTGCGCACCAGCAGACCGCTCGTGCTGAGGGACTGCAGGTCGCGCCGGACGGTGGCGCCGGAGACCCCGAGGACCTCCGCGAGCTCGACGACGTCGACGTTCCCGCTGTCCGAGACGCGGTCCAGGATCGCGCTGAGTCGTTCTACCTTCCGCACGGGGACAGCCTAGCTCGCTGAGCACTTCTGCGCGTTCGACCATCCACGTGACCGCGAGACGAGCGTGTGCGGGAACCCGTTGACGCGGCCGGACGCGACTCCTAGTGTTCACTTCGACAAATGCGCAGAACTGCTCACAGCGTGGTGAGCGTTCTCCGTGCCGTTCGTGAACGAGGAGGCGCCATGCCGCGGTCGACACTTCCGGGTTCCTGGTCCCGGCGCAGCTTCGTCACCGCCGTCGCCGGGGTGGGTCTCCTGGGCGCCGGGTGCGGCGGCGGCAGTGGGTCCGGCGGGGGTGGTTCCACCCAGACCAGCGGGGTCACCATCACCGTCGCGCTGGCCGGTGAACCGCTGCCGCAGGCCGCTCTCGACGCGTTCCGGAGCGACACCGGGATCACCGTGAAGTGGGTGAACCTCGACTGGGACAGCCTGCAGACGAAGATCTCGGCCGCAGCGACCGCGAAGACCTACTTCGCCGACGCGACGAACGTCGACTGGTCCCGGGTGGGGCAACTCGGCAAGCTCGGCTGGTTCTACCCCATGGAGTCCTACCTGGACACGAAGGGGATGGCCGCCGACGTCCCCCAGCTGGCCTCCTTCACCACCGACGGCCACGTCGTCGGCATCCCCTACGACGCCTCCTTCATGGTGACGACGATCAACACCGAGATGTTCACGGCCGCGGGGGCGAACCCGGCTCCGACGACGATCGCGGAGTACACCGACGCCCTGCGCCGGATCAAGGCGAAGGGCATCGCGGAGCACCCGCTGAACATCCCCTTCGCCGCGGCCGAGGGACTCTCGACCTACTGGTACGAGACCACCGCGGCCTTCGGGGGGACGGTCCTCGACGCGGACGGGAAGCCGCAGTTCGCCGACGCCGGCTCCGGCGGGTACGAGGCCGCGCAGTGGATGGTCGACGCCCTGACGGAGGGCCTCGTCGCCCCGGGGAACATCAACGTCACCGACAGCCAGGGGCAGCAGACCCAGATGGCCCAGGGGCTGGTCGCGAGCACCTTCTCCGACTACTCCGGCACCGTCGGGACCCTCTACGACGTGCCGGCCTCGAGTTCCGTCGTGGGCAAGGTCCGCTACGTCCCGACCCCCGGGGTGGACGGGCCGACGGCCAACCTCAGCAACCCCGACGGCGTCGGCATCCCGAAGCAGGCCAAGTACCCCGACGCGGCGGCGAAGTTCATCGAGTGGTTCACGTCCCAGAAGCAGCAGACCGACTTCGCCGGCGTCAACGGCCCGGACAAGGCCTACAGCGCCTACCCGATCCCGTCCCGGCTCAGCGCCGTCGAGGCCATGACCAGCGGCGGCAACCTGGTCCAGGGTGATGTCCTCACCCCGATGCTCAAGAGTTCGAAACCGGTCTTCGGGGGAGGGGCCCCGACCTGGTACCCGGAGTTCTCCAACACCGTCTACACCAGCCTGCACGCGGCGGCGACGGGCTCGCTGAGCGTCGAGGCCGCGGTGAAGGCCATGGCCGAGAAGGCCGACGAACTCGCGAGCGGCTCGTGACCTCCACGTCCGCACCGCACCGACCGCACGGGACCGACGTCCCGGCGGCCGCGACGCTGCGTCGCAGGCGGTTCGACCTCCTGCCCTACGTGCTCGTCGCCCCGGTGGCGGTGTTCGTCGTCGGCCTGGCCCTGGTGCCGGCGGCGTTCACCGTCGTGCAGTCGTTCTTCCGCTCCAGCGCGCTGGACCCGCCGACCCGGTTCGACGGCCTCGGGAACTTCGCACGGCTGCTCCGCAACGACGCCGTCGTCACCAGCCTGCAGAACACCGGGTTCTACGTCGTCGTCGGGGTCGTCCTCTCAACGGTCTTCGGGGTCGCGGTCGCGGTCGTGCTGCAGCAGGCGTTCCGCGGTCGCAGCCTCGTCATCGCCGTCGTCATCCTCCCGTGGGCGTTGCCGGGGGTCGTCGAGGGCATCCTCTGGAGCGGGATCTTCGACCCGAGCTCGGGGCTGGTCAACAGCGTCGCGACGTCGCTGCACCTGGGGTCGGGGGACTCGATCCTGCTGGGTCAGAACCGGTTGCTGACCATCGCGCTCATCGAACTCGTCCAGGTCTGGCAGATCACCCCGTTGTCGGCGCTGCTGATCCTGGCCGCGCTGCAGCTCATCCCGGGTGAGCTCTACGAGGCGGCCCAGATCGACGGGTGCTCGCGGTGGTCGGCGTTCTGGCGGATCACGCTGCCGCTGGCCCGTCCGGGGATCGCGGTCGCGATGGTCCAGGCCGTCATCGCCACCCTCAACGTCTTCGACCAGCCCTACGTCCTCAACGGGGCCGCCGACACCGGTGCCTCGGTGATGATGCAGACCTACTTCACCAGCTTCCAGAACCTCGACTTCGGGCAGGGGTACGCGTTGTCGCTGCTCATCACGGTCATCACCCTGCTGCTCTCGTTCGTGGTCGTGCGCACCGTCTACCGCCGGGTGGACCTGTGAACCGCCGTACGCCGACCCTGCGCTGGGTCGGCGTCGCCCTCGTCCTGCTGTGGTCGCTGGTGCCGATCTACTGGGCGGTGAAGACCAGCCTGCAGCACGAGGGCGACGCGCGGCGCAGCCCCGCGGAGTACGTCCCCCTGCGGCCGACACTGGACAACTTCCGCTCGCTCCTCAGCGGGTCCGGGGACGTGCCCGAGCAGGTCCGGCGTGCGTCCCTGAACATCGTCGTCGAGTGCGGGCTCGCCACGATCGTCACCGTCGTGCTGGCGACCCTGGCCGCCTACGCGTTCGCACGCATGCAGTTCCGGGGACGCAACGTCCTCTTCTACGCGTTGCTGGCCACCATGGCGTTCCCCGCGTACACCACGCTGATCCCTCTCTACCGCATCATGAGCACCTTCGGGTTGGTGAACACCTACACCGGCATCGTCCTGGTCTACGTCTCGGGCTTCCTGCCGCTGGCGACGTGGATCCTGCACAACTACTTCGCGAGCCTCCCGCTCAGCATCGAGGAGGCCGGGCTCGTCGACGGTGCGGGCCGCATGCAGGTGCTCTGGCACCTGCTGCTGCCGCTGGCCCGGCCGGGGATCATCTCGACCGCGCTCATCACGTTCCTGTTCGCGTGGGCGCAGTTCCTGTTCCCGCTCGTCCTCTCCAGCGACATCTCGACGCAGCCGCTGACCGTGGTCATCGCCTCGCTGCAGGGGCGCCACGTCGTCCCGTCCACGTTGCTGAACGCCGCCGGCGTCCTGGCCATCGCCGTCCCCGCGGTGCTCGCGCTGGTGTTCAACCGCTACATCGTCAACGGGCTGCTGGCCGGCAGCACGAAGTGAGCGCCGGGGTTCGCGGGGTGGGGTCCTCCGTGGCAGGATGAGCCCCTACCGGCGCCGTCGCAGGGTGATTAGTTGAAGATGAAACTATCTGCTAGGATGCCGGGATGACCGAGCAGACGCCTCGCTGGCTCTCCACCGACGAACGCCGGGTGTGGCTGCGGCTCAGCGCGCTCATGGAACTCCTGCCCGCCGCCCTCGACGCGCAGCTGCAACGCGACGCGGACCTCACCAAGACGGCCTACCTCACGCTGGCGATGCTGTCCGAGGAACCGGGGCGCAGCCTGCGGATGAGCGAACTCGGCGCCCGCTCCAACGCGAGCCCGTCCCGGATCTCCCACGTGGTGAGCCGGCTCGAGAAGGACGGCTGGGTCCGCCGCGAGAAGAGCCCCAACGACGGCCGCGGTCAGGTCGCCGTCCTCACCGACGCCGGCTTCCAGAAGGTCGTCACCGCCGCGCCCGGACACGTCGAGCGGGTCCGTCAGCTGGTCTTCGACCCGCTCGACGAGCGCGACCTCGCCACGCTCGACGAGGTGATGGTGAAGATGCTCGACATCCTCGACCCCGACGCGAAGTTCGCCGCGACGGCTCTGGCCCGCCAGACCTGACCGGGCCGTGATCTTGCTGGGTCTCCCAGCAAGATCACGGACAGGGGTCAGACGTGGTCGCGCCAGGAGTGCTCGGGTTCGTAGCCGAGCACCCGGCGGGCCTTGTCGATCGAGAGCAACGTCTCGTGGTCACCGAGCTCGTGACGGACCTCGACCCCCGGGTAGACCTCCGCCATCAACTCCGCCGACGTGCGCGACATGACGGTGTCGGCGTTCGCGACGATGCACACCTCGACGCCGGGACCCTTGCGCTGCAACGACAGGCGCACGGCCTGGGCGCCGTCGCGGGCGTCGATGTAGCCCCAGAGGTTCCACTTGCGCAGCGTCGCGTCGGCGTCGAAGGACGGGAACTGGGCGTAGTCCTCGACGTGCATGACGTTGGAGAAGCGCAGACCGGTCATCGTCAGCGACGGGTTCCAGCGGCAGAAGTGCTGCGCCATCTCCTCCTCGAGCGCCTTCACCAACGAGTACGTCGACTCCGGACGGACGCGGTACTCCTCGTCGAGGGGGGCGTAGGGCGGGGGAGCGGCGTCGAAGGGCAGACCCAGGACGGTCTCGCTCGAGGCCCACACGACGTTGTCGATGCCCGCGGCGCGCGCCGCGTCGAAGACGTTCCACGTCGCGGCGGAGTTGTTGCGGAACGTCGCGGCGTTGGACGCGAGACCGGGGGCGGGGATGGCCCCCAGGTGCACGACCCCGGCGAAGGGGCCGGGGCGTTCCTCGATCCGGCCGGTCAGCGCCTCCACGACCTGGCCGTGGTCGGCGAGGTCGACCTTGACGAACTGCCCGTCGTCCCCCGCGAGCAGGCTCGCGGGGCGCACCTGGTCCAGGGCGAGGACGGAGTATCCGTGGTCGAGCAGGTCGCGCAAGACGACCCGCCCGAGTTTGCCGGCCGCGCCGGTGAGTGCGACGCAGGGTTTCTCGGCAGCAGGCACGAGGGTCCTTCCAGAGCTTCAGTCGGCGATGACCCGGAACGACTGGGTGTCCACACCCAGCACGGCCCGTTCGTCGGGTTTCTGCGGCAGCACCCCCACCACGTAGGAGTTCACCGCCTCCTCGAGGCCGACGTCGCGGCCGGCCCGTTCGGAGAGGTACCAGCGGTGTTCCAGCACCTCGTGGAACAGTTCAGCAGCCTCGAGCTTGCCCCGCATCTCGCGCGGGACGGCCCGCTGCACGGGTTCGAAGACGTCGGCCATCCAGTCGTGCGCGACGATCTCCTCGTCCTCGCCCTGGCGGGCGGTGGCCGCGGCGTAGGAGTCGAGGTCGTTGAGCAGTCGACGCGCCTGGTTCTCCTCCGCGTCCAGACCGGTGAGGCGCAGCAGACGCCGGGAGTGGTGACCGGCGTCGACGACCTTCGGCTCGATGCGCACCGACGTCCCGTCGATGTCGGTCGTGATCGCCAGTTCCCCGACGTCGAACCCGAGGTCGTTGAGGCGCCGGATGCGGGCCTCGACGCGCCAGCGGTCACCCCGTTCGAAGGACTCCGCCTCGGTGAGCTCCACCCACAGGGCGCGGTAGCGGGACACGATGCGGTCGGCGATCGCGATGACCTCGTCCATGTCGGCGTCCAGCGCCTCGGAGGCCACGACGTCCATGAGCTCGCCGGCGATGTTGGTGCGGGCGAGGTCGAGGTCGTACTCGCGCTGACCGGTGGAGAGCTCGTCGTAGAGCTCACCCGTCTCGGCGTCGACGAGGTAGGCGGCGAACGCCCCCGCGTCGCGGCGGAAGAGGGTGTTCGACAACGAGACGTCGCCCCAGTAGAAGCCCAGCAGGTGCAGCTTCACCAGGAGGACCGCGAGGGCGTCGACGGCGCGCTTGGCGGTGTCGGGCCGCAGGGTCTGGCTGTAGAGGGCGCGGTAGGGCAGCGAGTACTGCAGGTGGCGGGTGACGAGCACCGCGTTCAGCGGCTCGCCGTTGGCGTCGACGCGGCCGGTGATGACGGCCACCGGGGCCACGGAGGGGACGTCGAGCCGGTTGAGCATCCGCAGCATCCGGTACTCGCGGTGGGCGATGTCGGCGTTGGTCTCCTTCACCGCGATGACGCGGCCCCCGATCCGCACGAAGCGGACGATGTGGCGGGAGATGCCTCGGGGGAGGGCCGCGAGGTGTTCCTCGGGCCACTCCTCCAGCGGGATCTCCCAGGGGAGGTCGAGGAGTCCGGGGTACGGGCGGGCGGCCGTGATCTGCAGGGACGCCGCCGTCGGGGTGCTCACGTGCTCATCCTCTCAACATCGGGACCGTTCCGTGCCACCCCACGACGGAGGGCCGTCACCCCCGCAGGAGTGACGGCCCCCGTGTGGACGTCGGACGTCAGTTCTCGATGCGCAGACCGGACTGGTGGTCGAACAGGTGCACGTGCCCCTGCTTGGGGGTGAAGAACACCGTCGAGCCCTTCTCCGGGGGACGGCGACCGTCGACGCGCGCGATGACCTGGTGCGCCTCGCTGCCCGCCTGGGCCAGCGAACCGTAGATGTAGGCGTCGGCGCCGAGCTCCTCGACGACCTCGACCTGCACGGGCAGACCCGAGGTCCCGATCTCCAGGTCCTCGGGACGCACGCCGAGCGTCATCCGGTTGCCGGCGTTGGTGAGCAGGTGACGCTCGACCGGGTGGACGGTGTCACCGAACTTCACGCCACCGTCGGTGACGTCCAGGGTCAGCAGGTTCATGGCGGGCGAGCCGATGAACCCGGCGACGAAGACGTTGTTCGGGTGGTCGTACATGCGGCGCGGGGTGTCGACCTGCTGGAGCAGACCGTCCTTGAGGACCGCGACGCGGTCGCCCATCGTCATGGCCTCGACCTGGTCGTGGGTCACGTAGACGGTGGTGACGGCGAGACGACGCTGCAGCGACGCGATCTGGGTGCGGGTCTGGACGCGCAGCTTGGCGTCGAGGTTCGACAGCGGCTCGTCCATGAGGAAGACCTGCGGCTGACGGACGATCGCGCGGCCCATGGCGACACGCTGACGCTGACCACCGGAGAGGGCCTTCGGCTTGCGGGTCAGGTACGCCTCGAGGTCGAGGATCTTGGCGGCTTCCTGCACACGACGCTTGATCTCGTCCTTGGGGGTGCCGGCGATCTTGAGCGCGAAGCCCATGTTGTCGGCGACCGTCATGTGCGGGTACAGCGCGTAGTTCTGGAACACCATCGCGATGTCGCGGTCCTTCGGGGGAACCGTCGTGACGTCGCGGTCACCGATGAGGATGCGTCCACCGTTGACGTCCTCGAGACCGGCGAGCATGCGCAGGGAGGTCGACTTGCCGCAGCCGGAGGGGCCGACGAGGACGAGGAACTCGCCGTCCTCGACGTGCAGGTCCAGGGCGTCCACGGCGGGCTTGTCGCCCCCGGGGTAGATGCGCGTCGCCTTGTCGAACGTGACCGTAGCCATCGTGTCAATCCTTCCACCGGCAGGTACGTGCCGGACGATCCGTTGTGGAACGAGGTGTTCAGTTGTCCGCGGCGTCACTGCCGGGTCCCAGGAGGAAGGGTCGCTCCGTCGCGGTGCTCGGATCATGCACGACGAACCCGACGAGGGCAAGGGCCGCGCGCCGCGATGTCGTGGGATGTTCTGGACGTCACACGGTGTTGTGACGACAGGACGTCGCGACGGCGTGGCGTCCGGGGGACAGCTGGCGCCCTGGTCGTCGGCTCCCGCGATCGTGGAGGACACTGAGATCGTGGACCTGGAAGAGACCAAGTTGCCGGGCGTGGGCCTGCGGCACGACTTCACCACCGCTCGCGGTCGGCGCATCGGCGTCATCTCGACCCGCGGTGGCGAGCGCGAGCTGCTCGTCTACTCCCAGGACGACCCCGACGCCTGCCACGCCGTGATCGACCTCGACGGCGACGAGGCCGAGGTGCTGGCGGAGCTGCTCGGGCAGCCGCGGGTCATCGAGCGACTGGCCCGGCTGCGTGAGCAGATCGAAGGCCTCGCCACCGAGGGCATCTACCTCGAGGACGGTTCGCCCTACGTGGGCAAGACGTTGGCCGACGCCGCGATCCGCAGTCGCACCGGCGCCTCCGTCGTCGCCCTCGTGCGCAACGGCGAGGTGACGCCGTCGCCGGCGCCGTCCCAGGCGTTCCTCTCCGGTGACAAGATCGTGGTCGTCGGGACCCAGGAAGGGGTCCGGGCGACCGCCGAACTGCTGCACCAGGGCTGACGCGGCCCGGACGACCCCGCGCCCTCCCGGTGCGGACGACGCGATCTGAGGAAGGACGGAACTCGACAGGTGCACACCGCTGCTCTGCTCATCGAGCTCGGTGCGGTCATCTTCGGGCTCGGTCTCGTCGGTCGCCTCGCCGGACGCCTGGGGATCTCCCCGGTCCCGCTCTACCTGCTGGCCGGGTTGGCGTTCGGGGCCGGCGGTGTCATCCCGCTGAACGCGCCCGACGCCTTCCTCGACGCCGCCTCCGAGATCGGCGTCGTCATGCTGCTGCTGCTCCTGGGGCTGGAGTACTCCGCCGGGGACCTGCTCGGCAACCTCCGCCGGCAGGCACCCGTCGGCGTCCTCGACCTGTTCCTCAACGGCCTGCCGGGCGCCGCGTTCGGGTTGCTCCTCGGCTTCGGGCCCGTCGGGGCGCTCGCCATGTTCGGCATCACGGCCGTCAGCTCCTCCGGCATCGTCGCCAAGGTGCTCGCCGACCTGGGCCGCCTCGGCAACCGCGAGACGCCCTCGATCCTCGGCATCCTCGTCCTCGAGGACCTCGGCATGGCCGTCTACCTGCCCATCCTCACCGCGGTGCTCGCCGCCTCCGGGGTGTGGGAGGCGACGGGGTCCGTCCTCATCGCCCTCGCCTGCCTCGCCGTCGCTCTCGTCGTCGCGCTGCGCTGGGGTTCGCTCATCTCGAAGTTCGTCTCGGCGGGCTCCAGCGAGGTGACGCTGCTGCGCGTCCTCGGCCTCGCGCTGCTCGTCGCGGGGGTCGCCGAACAGCTGCACGTCTCCGCCGCCGTGGGTGCGTTCCTGCTGGGGATCAGCCTCTCCAACGACCTCGAGCAGGAGACCCACCAGCGCCTCGAACCCCTGCGCGACCTCTTCGCCGCGGTGTTCTTCGTGTCCTTCGGCCTCTCGACCGATCCGAGCAGCCTGCCGCCCGTGCTGCTGCCGGCCCTCGCCCTCGTCGTCGTCGGGGTCCTCACCAAGCTCGTCACCGGGTGGGTCGCGGCCAAGCGCGCCGGCATCGCGATCCCGGGCCGGATCCGGGCCGGGGCCGCACTGATCCCCCGGGGCGAGTTCTCGATCGTCATCGCCGGCCTCGCCACGGCCGCCGGGGTCGACCCCCGGCTCGCGGCGCTCGCCGCGGCCTACGTGCTGGCGATGGCGGTCCTCGGACCGGTGCTCGCCCGCTTCGCCGACCCGTGGGCCCGCGCCTACGTGCGTCGCCAGCGCGAACGCGCCGCCACCACCGCCCGCTGACCGACCCTGCGGGACGGCTCCGGGGGGACTGTCCGTGGCGTCCGCGCGGTGGGAGGGTGGTCGGGTGAACCCCGCGACCGAGACCTTCGTGCGTCTGCTGACCGCGGCTGCGCAGGCGGCGCAGACCTGGGCCCCCGGGGTCGGGGACAACCCCGGGGTGACCATCCACACCGTGAGCGGCGACAAGGTCCAGGGCCTCGTCCTCGGCGTCGAGGGCGGGATCGTCACGGTGCGCGGATCGCTGCGGGAGAACGAACCCGTGCACCACGTGGACGTCTCGCGCATCGAGTCCCTCAACGCCTTCGCGAGCGTCGTCGAGCGCTGAGCGCCCGAGGAGCCGTCGAACGCTCAGGGGCGCAGGTCCGCCAGCGTGTTCAAGAGCTCGGCCACCTCGACCGGCGAGCCCACCCGCAGGACCGCGGCGGTCTCGCCGTCACCGACCTTGACCGTGAGGTCCCCGCCCTCGGGGGAGAGGGCGGTGAACGCGTTCTCGTCCGTCACGTCGTCGCCCGCGAACAGCACCGCCTCGACCGCGGGGCCCTCGCCGGTGAGCCGCTCGCGCAACCGCAGCAGCCCCGCGCCCTTGCCCAGCTCCACCGCCCCGAGCTCGACGACCTCCTTGCCGCGCAACGCGTGCACGCCGTCCCACGTCGCCGGTCCGGCCAGGGCCGCCTGCGTCGCGGACTCGGCGTCGGGCCGGGAGGCGCGCCGGGTGTGCAGCACCGCCGACATCGGTTTCCGCTCGACGTGCACCCCGTCGCGCCCGGCGGCGATCTCGTCGAGCGCGGCCCCGAGACGCTGCAGCAGATCGGTCTCCGCCCCGCTCAGGCTCTGACCGCCGGCGGCACCCTCGAGGGAGCTCTGGGTCCCGTGACCCCCGACGAGGACCACCCCGGCCGGCGGGTTCGCGCACGCCCGCAGGTCGTCCAGGTCGCGACCGGAGACCAGCGCGACGTCCGTGGTCGCGACGAGTCGTTCCAGTGCGGCGCTCGCCTCCGGCAGCGGCCGCGCGGCCGACGGGTCGTCGACGAGGGGGGAGAGCACCCCGTCGAAGTCCAGGGCCACCAGCACGCGGCCGCGGGCGGCGAACTCCCGCAGCGACGTCAGGACCTCGGGGGAGGGGCTCACGACACCGCCCCCTCGGCCGCCGCGGCGACCGACTCCGACGCCTCGGTGGTGCGGTGCTCGGCCAGCGCCTGCAGGAACGACGCCGCCCAGCGCTGCACGTCGTGGTCCCCGACCCGACGGCGCAACGCCCGCATCCGGCGACCCGCCTCCCGCGGCGACATCCGCAACGCCCGCACGATCGCGTCCTTCAGGCCGTCGATGTCGTGCGGGTTCACCATCAACGCCTGCCCGAGCTCGTCGGCCGCGCCGGTGAACTCGCTCAGCACCAGCACCCCGCGCTCGTCGTGGCGGGCGGCCACGTACTCCTTCGCGACGAGGTTCATGCCGTCGCGCAACGCGGTGATGAGCATGACGTCCGCCGCCAGGAACAGGGCCGCCATCTCCTCCCGGCCGTAGGAGTGGTGCAGGTAGTGCACCGCGGTGTTCTTGATGGTCCCGTGCGTCCCGTTGATGCGCCCGACGGTGACCTCGACGTCCTGGCGCAGCTGGATGTACTGCTCGACGCGTTCGCGCGACGGCGTCGCCACCTGGATGAGGGAGGCCTCCTCCACGCTGACCCCGCCGTCGTCCAGGAGTTCCTCGAACGCCTTGAGGCGGTGCAGGATCCCCTTGGTGTAGTCGAGGCGGTCCACCCCCAGCAGGACGTGCTCGGGGTTGCCGAGGTCGCGGCGGATCTCCGCGGCCCGCGCCTTCACGTCCTCGCGCTGGGCGAGTTCGTCCAGGGCGTTGAAGTCGATGGAGATGGGGAACGACGCCGCCCGCACCTCGCGCCCGCCCTCGGCGTCGAGCCGGATCCGGCCCGAACGCGCCGGCAGGTTGGAGGCGCGACGGCAGGCCCGGGTGAAGTTGTTCGCGTCCGCCGCCCGCTGGAAGCCGATGAGGTCGGCGCCGAGCAGGCCGTCGATGATCGCCTTGCGCCACGGCAGCTGCGCGAAGATCTCGAAGGGCGGGAAGGGGATGTGGTTGAAGAACCCGATGGACAGGTCCGGACGACGTCGCCGCAGCATCCGGGGGACCAGCTGCAGCTGGTAGTCCTGGACCCAGACCGTCGCACCCTCCGCGGCCTGCGCCGCGGTGGCCTCCGCGAAGCGCTCGTTGACGCGCACGTAGGCCTCCCACCAGCTGCGGTGGTAGCCCGGCGCGACGATGACGTCGTGGTAGAGCGGCCACAGCGTGCCGTTGGAGAAGCCCTCGTAGTAGTCCTGGACCTCCTCGGCCGACAGACCGATCGGCACGCAGCGCACCCCTTCGGCGTCGAAGGGCTCCGGTGGGTCCCCGGGCGTTCCGGCCCAGCCCACCCAGGCGCCGTCCTCACGCCTCATCACGGGTTCCAGGGCGGTCACCAGACCGCCGGGGCTGCGGCGCCACGACGTCGAGCCGTCCGGTTCCTCTACGCGGTCGACGGGAAGCCGGTTGGCCACCACCACCAGGTCGTAATCGCCGGCCATGGGGTGATCCTCCTAGTGGTTGCTCTTCGCCGGACCCTACCGGGGCCCGGGCCGGAACACCCGTCGTGATCGCCATCACCGCCCGGTCACCACCGTGTGGAGGAGCGGTGCACACCCTGGTGGGAGCCTGTCCCTGCCGTACCGTGGGGGCGTGGTCACCCCCTACCCGCACTCCTCCGGCGACGCGCGGACCCGCGCCGTCGGGCCCGGCGCGGGTGGCCCCGACGGCGCGCTCGAGGGGCTCCGCGTCGAGAACACCCCTCAGCAGACCCCCCAGCAGACGTGGCGTCCGCACGTCTACGCGCCCTCACCCGGGGACAAGCTCGGCCGGTACCGCCTCGACCGCGAGATCGGCCAGGGCGGCATGGGGATCGTCTACCTCGGACTCGACGACGAGCACCGCGCCGTGGCGCTGAAGGTCCTCAAGCCCCACATCGCCGCCGATCCCCAGGCCCGCCAGCGCCTCGCCCGCGAGGTGTCCACCCTCGAACGCGTCCGCTCGCCGCGGGTCGCGGAGGTGCTCTCCGCCGACGTCGACGGGCAGTGGCCGCACCTGGTCACCCGCTACGTGCCCGGTCCCTCCCTCGAGCACGTCGTCCAGACCCGGGGACCGTTGCAGGGCAGCCGGTTGCGCGACCTCGGCCACGGCCTCGCCGAAGCCCTGCACGCCATCCACGCGGCCGGCGTCGTGCACCGCGACCTCAAGCCCAGCAACGTCCTCCTCCTCGACGGCCTCCCCGTCGTCATCGACTTCGGCATCGCCCACGTCGCCGACGACGTCCGGCTCACCTCCACCGGCCTCGTCATGGGGACCCCCGGCTACCTCTCGCCCGAGGTCGTCGCCGGTGGACTCGTCTCCCCGGCCACCGACTGGTGGGGCTGGGCCGCCACCGTCGCCTACGCCGCCAGCGGTCGCCCGCCCTACGGGTCCGGCCCGATGGAGGTCGTCCTCGACCGCGTCCGCCGCGCCGACGTCGACCTCTCCGCCGTACCCGCCGACCTGCGCGGCCCGATCCTCGCGGCGCTCGCGGTCAACCCCGCCCACCGGCCGCACCCGGACGCGCTGCTGCGCGCGCTCGACGGCGCGACGACGGGCAGCCAGGGCCGTGTCGACCCGGTCGTCGACCCGGTCGCGGCCACCACGGCCGTCCCCGCTCCCGACCCCTCCCGCCCGGCTGCGCCGCCGTCGCGGTTCGAGTCGCTGATCGCCGACGAGACCGCGGCCCTGCCGCGCGTGCAGGCCCCGGCGCCGCACCGGGAGGCGCCCGCGGAGTCCACGACCGTCCTGCCGCCGCAGCAGCCCGCATCGCCGACGGCGCCCTTCGCCCGCCCGCCCGCGCCGACCTACCCGCCGGCGCAGCAGGCCCCGCCCGGGTGGATCCCCACCCTGCCCGGTCCCGGGGTCGTCAACCGTCAGCCGTACCCGAACCAGCCGTACCCGAACGCGCAGCCCGCCGCGCAGGCGCCGACGGGGACGAACGGTCAGCCCGCGCGCCCGCAACGTTCGTGGACGATCTTCGCCGCGCTGCTCGCCCTCGTCGGCGTGTTCGCGGTCGCACCCGCCACGGCCGTGGTCATCTCGCTGGTGGGCGGCACGGTCGCCCGCACCGTGGACCGCGCGGCGGCGGGGTTGTTCCGTCGCCGGTGGGAGGCGGGCCCCCGGGCGACCGACGCCCTCGCCGTCGGTGCGGCCACCCCGTGGCACGCGTTCCGCGCAGCCGTCTCCACGGTGTTCTCGGCGATCATCCCGCTGCTGGTGGGCATCAGCGTCGTCTTCATCGTCGGGACCTTCGGGCGGGGAGCGGCCCTGGACTACCAGAGCTCCTGGACCCTCGCCCTCGGTGGTCTCGCCGGGACGCTGGTGGCCTGGCACGGCCCCGGTGGCCGGTCGTTGCAGCGCGGCGCGCGCAAGGCCGTCCGCAGCACCCTGCGCGGGGAGCGCGAGACGGGCGTCGCCGTCGGCGTGCTGGTGCTCATCGCCTTCGCCGCGGCCCTGATGGTCCTCGGTGGCGGGGCGCCGGACTGGCGCCCGTTGTCCTCCTCGCCCCTCGACTGGTTCAACTGATCAGGAGCGCGGGACGGCGCGGAGGCGGGGACGTCTCGTCGGCGCCACCCCGACGGACTCGCGCGGCAGGACCCGGTGCAGCGACCGGGGGTCCGCTGCCGGGGGTTCCTCGTGGCGCATCAGGGCGATCAACCGCTCCATGGCCTCCCGGCCCTGCCGCTCGAGGTCGTTCGCGACGGTCGAGAGGGTCGGCGTGCAGAACCGACCCAGCCCGTTGTCGTCCCAGCCGAACACGCTGAGGTCGCGGTGGACCCGCCACCCCCGTTGCGTCGCAGCGCGGATGGCGCCCATGGCAGAGTAGTCGTTGCCCGCCACGACGGCGGTGACGGGGCTGTCGCGGGGGAGGGTGGCGATGGCCTCGTAGCCCGACTCGCCCTGCCAGTCGCCCAGGAAGACGGTGGCTTCGACCCCGAGCTCGGCGGTGACGTCCAGGAAGGTCTGACGGCGGTTGCGCGCCGAGGTGTAGGTGAGCGGGCCGCTGACGTGCAGGAAGTGCCGGTGTCCCAGACCCACCAGCATCCGCACGATCTCCCCGCAGGCGGTGCCGTCGGCGAGGGCACCCGTGCCGCGCAGTTCCGCGTCGTAGGTCGACATGGTCACGACGGGGGTGGCCGACGTGGGCGTGGGCGCCTGCGTCCCCGTGCCGAGGGCGAGGATCCCCTCGAACTCGCCGGAGTCGGCGATCTCCTGGACCCGCTCGCTCTGCTCGCCCGCCGACCCCTCGCGACCGATGAGGTCGATGGTGTAGCCGGCGCCGTGGGCCACGCCCACCGCTTCGGAGATCAGCCGCAGCGGGAGGGCGGGGGTGGCCGTGGTCGTCGGCAGCAGGAACGCGACCCGTCCCGTCCGCCGGGTCCGCATCGAGCGGGCGATGAGGTTGGGGCGGTAGTTGAGTTCCTGGATGGCCGCCGCGACCTTTTCCGTCGTCGTGGGTTTCAGGCCGCCGTTGTTGCGCAGGTAGCGCGACACCGTCTGGTGCGAGACGCCGGCCAGGGCCGCGACCTCGTAGATGGTCGCCCGCTTGCGCACCGGCGAGATCTCCTGGGTCATGGTCAGCCTCTCGGGAGGTGCTGCGGATCGAGTGGTCGATCTGTCGAGCGTCATCGTTGACACCCGAAGTGATCGATAACTACAGTACTCGAAGTCAACGAAGATTATCGATCACTTTCGTGGTCCGCACTGCTTCCACAGATGAGGTCAACGGTGAGCACATCTCTTGAAGACCGGCCCGTGCGCTTCGCGGCCGTCGGGCTCGACCACGCCCACGCGTTCGGTCAGATCGCGGGCCTGCTCGCGCAGGGCTGCGAACTCGTGGGTCTCGCCACGGACGACCGCGACGCCGCGATCGCCCGCGGCGTCGCCGAACGCTGGCCCGACGTCCCCTGGGCCGAACATCCCGACCAGCTCCTGACCGACCCCTCGGTCGACCTGATCGTCACCGCCGCCGTCCCGGACCGGCGGGGGCCGATCGCCGTGACGGCCCTGCGCAACGGCAAGGACGTCGTGGCCGACAAACCCGGCTGCATCTCCCTCGAGCAGCTCGACGAGGTCGAGAAGGCGGTGGCGGAGTCCGGCCGGTTCTGGTCGGTCACGTTCTCGGAACGCTTCGAGGTCCGGTGCGCGGTGAAGGCCGGCGAACTCGTCCAGGCGGGTCGCATCGGGCAGGTCGTGCAGACCATCGGGCTGGGCCCGCACCGCGAGGGGGACCGCGCCCACCTCGCCGGGGGCGCGGGACGGCCGGCGTGGTTCTACGACCGGGACCGCACGGGCGGGATCCTCACCGACATCGCCAGCCACCAGATCGACCAGTTCCTCTTCTACACGGGGTCCGAGACCGCCGAGGTGGTGGCGAGCACCGTCGCGAACTACACGCACGAGGACTCGCCCCGGATGCAGGACTTCGGCGAGCTGACCCTGGCCGCCGAACGGGCGCACGGTTACGTGCGCGTCGACTGGTACACGCCCCAGGGTCTGCCCACCTGGGGGGACGGGCGCACGACGATCCTCGGTACCGAGGGGTTCATCGAACTCCGCAAGTACGTCGACCTCGCCGGACGAGAAGGGGGCGACCACCTCTTCCTCGTGGACGGGAGCACGACCGAACGCATCGACTGCTCCGACGTCGACCTCCCGTACTACCCGGCGCTCGTGCACGACGTGCGCCACCGCACCGAGACGGCCTGCCCGCAGCGGCACACGTTCGAGGTGATGCGCCTGGCGATCACGGCGCAACGCGACGCCACGCTGAAGGGTTTCGCGGCGTGAGCGCCGGACGATCGACCCTGCGCGTGGGTGTCGTGGGCTGCGGTGGCATCGCCCGCTCGCACGGGCGGGCCTACACGGCCAACCCCCGGGTGGAGCTCGTGGCCGCCCACGACGTGAACCCCGCGTCGGCCAAGGGGTTCGCCGAGGAGTTCGGCGCCGTCGCGTGCGACAGCCTGGCCGACCTCGTGGCCCAGGACGTGCAGCTCGTCTCCGTCTGCACGCCACCGGGAACGCACACGGCGACCACCGCCGCCCTGCTGGAGCTCGGCGTCTCCGTCCTCCTCGAGAAGCCCCCGACGGTCAACCTGGCCGACATGGACCTCATCGCGCAGGCCGAGGCGGCCAGCACGGGATCGGTCTACGTCGTCTTCCAGCACCGGCACGGGTCCGGGGCCGAGCGGGCGCACCGCCTGCTGGCCGACGGCTCGCTGGGCACCCCGCGCGTCGCCGTGTGCGAGACGCTCTGGTACCGCCCGGAGAGCTACTTCGACCCCGAGTGGCGGGGGAACTGGGCCGGCGAGGGGGGTGGTCCCACCCTCGGGCACGGCATCCACCAGATCGACCTGCTGCTGCACCTCATGGGGGAGTGGACGACGCTGAACGCCACGGCCGCCCGCATCGCCCGTCCGGTCGAGTTCGAGGACGTGGCGACGGCGACGGTCACCTTCGCCAACGGTGCGCTGGCCTCGGTCGTGACGAGCCTGCTCTCGCCCAGGGAGGTCAGCCGCATCCGGATCGACACCACGGCCGGGACCCTCGAGGTCGAGCACCTCTACGGCTACTCCGACGCGGACTGGTCGTGGTTCCCGCTGCCGGGCGCCGACCGGGTCGCCGCCAACGGGAGCGATCCGGAACTCGCCGGTGGGAACTCCGCCGGGGGCGACGGGGTCACCGACGTGTGGACGGCGTCGGCGGGGGCGGACCGGCCCTCGCAGCACGCGGCGCAGATCGACGAACTCGTGGACGACCTGCTCGCGGGTCGCCCGCACGCCACGACCCTGGCCAGCACGCGTCCGACGATGGAGTTCGTGACGGCGCTCTACGCGTCGGCTCTCGGGGGCACCAGCATCACCCGCTCCGACCTGACCCCCGACCTGGAGTTCTACCGCAGTCTCGACGGCGGCCTTCCCGCGCATCAGGTCTCGGCGCGGCTGGGTTCCGCTCGCTCCGCCCCGGCGTAGTCTCCACCCGCAACACCCCCTCGACTCAACGACGACCGAGAAGGTGGTTCCCATGTTCGATGGACCCCACGGCGGAAGGCCGCCGCGGTGAGCGCGATCTCCGAGCTCTCCAACATCCGGACCGCCAAGGACGGACGGCCCCGGACCCGTGAGGAGAAGGCCGCCCTGCGGCGCGAGAACAGCCGCGACAACAAGGCCGCGTACCTGTTCCTGGCCCCGTGGTTCCTGGGCCTGGTGGTCATCACCATCGGCCCGATGCTGGCCAGCCTGTACCTCTCGTTCACGAAGTACAGCCTGCTGCAGCCGCCGGAGTGGATCGGCGTGCAGAACTACGTCGACATGCTCACCGACTCGCGGCTGCACCACTCGCTGAAGGTCACGTTGATCTACGTGGTCGTCGGGGTGCCGTTGCAGCTGGGGTTCGCCCTGGCCGTGGCGATCGTCCTGGACCGCGGGATGCGCGGTCTGGCGCTGTACCGCTCGATCTTCTACCTGCCCTCGATGCTGGGTGGTTCCGTCGCCATCGCCCTGCTGTGGCGCCAGATGTTCGGCACCGAGGGCCTGGTCAACCAGGTCCTGGGAGCCGTGGGCATCCAGTCCACGACGGGCTGGGTCTCCGACCCGAGCTACGCGCTGTGGACGATCATCCTGCTCCACGTCTGGACGTTCGGTTCGCCGATGGTCATCTTCCTGGCCGGCCTGCGCCAGATCCCCGTCATGTACCACGAGGCCGCCGCCGTCGACGGCGCCAGCCGCTGGACCCGGTTCCGCCGGATCACCCTGCCGCTGCTGTCGCCGATCGTGTTCTTCAACCTGGTGCTGCAGCTGATCAACGCGTTCCAGTCGTTCACCCAGGCCTTCGTGGTCTCCGGTGGCACCGGGGGTCCGGCGGACTCCACGCTGTTCTACTCGTTGTACCTGTACCAGAAGGGTTTCGGTCAGTTCCAGATGGGCTACGCCGCGGCGATGGCGTGGTTGCTGGTCCTCATCATCGGTGTCCTGACCGCCGTCAACTTCCTCCTCTCGAAGTTCTGGGTGTTCTACGATGACTGAACTGCAGGAGACCGCCTCTCCCGAGGTCGCGACCCACGGGCCGAAGCCCGTGGAAGGTGCGGGACGTGCGTCCCGCAACGCCCGCTCGGTGGTGAAGCACCTGGTGCTGATCGCCGTGAGCATCATCATGATCTACCCGTTGCTGTGGCTGCTGGTGTCCTCGTTCCGGCCCACGGACGTCATCTTCCGGACCCCCGGGCTGTGGCTCAACGACCTGATCACCAGCAACTACACGGGTGGCTGGACGGCCCTCGCGCAGCCCTTCGGCCACTACATCGTGAACTCCGCGATCGTGGTCGTCGGTGCCGTCGCGGGGAACCTCTTCGCCTGCTCCATGGCCGCCTACGCCTTCGCCCGCTGCCGGTTCCGGTTCAAGACGTTGTGGTTCGCCGTCATGCTCATCACCGTGATGGTCCCGGTCCACGTCGTCCTGGTGCCGCAGTACATCCTGTTCAACAACCTCGGCTGGGTGAACACGTTCGTCCCGCTGATCCTGCCGAAGTTCCTGGCCACCGACTCGTTCTTCATCTTCCTCATGGTGCAGTTCATCCGTGGCATCCCGCGGGAGCTCGACGAGGCGGCCCGCATCGACGGCTGCGGCCACGGCCGCATCTTCCTGCGCGTGATGATCCCGCTGATGGGGCCGGCGTTGGCCACCACCGCCATCTTCACGTTCATCTGGACCTGGTCCGACTTCTTCACCCCCCTGATCTACCTGACCGACCCGAACGCCTACACCGTTCCGGTCGCGCTCAAGCAGTTCCTCGACGCCACCAGCGGCAGCAACTGGGGAGCGATGTTCGCGATGTCGATCGTGACCCTCGTCCCGCTGTTCGTGGTGTTCCTCTTCGGTCAGCGCTTCCTCGTCAAGGGGATCTCCACCACCGGTGGCAAGTGACCGTTCGCACGACCGATCCTACCCGCGCACCTTCGACGAGAATGGCCTCGCTGACATGAACCACGCGGACACCAACACCTCTCCCACCCCGCACCGGGGTCCGTCCCGGCGCCAGGCCGTCACCGGCCTCGCCGCCGTCGGGTCGCTCGCCGCCCTCGCCGCCTGCGCTCCCGGCAGTTCCGGCGGTTCGCAGGCCTCCGGGGGCGGCGGCACCCTGCGCGTCTCGACCTGGGGCAACGACTCCCGGCTCAAGCTCACCCAGCAGGCGGTGGCGGAGTTCGAGAAGGCCAACCCGGGCATCAAGGTCACCGTCGAGAACTCCGAGTGGACCTCCTACTGGGACAAGCTCGCCACCGGCACCGCCGCGAACGACTCGCCCGACGTCATCCAGATGGACGAGTCCTACATCGCCGCCTACGGGACGCGGGGCGCCCTGCTCGACCTCGGCTCCGTCTCCGGCCAGCTCGACCTGTCGGCGATGGACGAGAAGATGCGCGACACCGGCATGGTGGACAAGACGTTCGTCGGTGCTCCCATCGGCACCGGCAACTACTCCTTCGGGGTCAACCCGAAGCTGCTGGAGCAGGCCGGCGTGGCGATGCCGGACGACACCAAGTGGACCTGGGACGAGTTCGCCGACCTCGCCACCCAGATCTCCTCGAAGCTGAGCGCCCAGGGCGTCTTCGGCTTCGACGGGTTCGGGGTGGGCACCAACGAGGTGGCCGTCTGGGCCCGCCAGCGCGGCCAGGAGGTCTTCCCCCGCGACGACGAGAAGCCCGCCGACGAGGCGACCGTCACCAACTTCTTCGAGTACGCCGACGCCCTCATCGCCTCCGGGGCGACCCCGCCGGCCGCGATGCAGAGCGAGAACTCGACCGCCGCGCTCGACGCCTCGCTGTTCGCCACCAACCGGGCGGCGTTCCACCTGCTCTTCCACACGCAGATCTCGGCGTTCGCGGCGGCCAGCGGCAACGAGCTGAAGCTGCTGCGGCTGCCCGCGAAGGCGGCGGGGGAATCCCCGAAGATGGTGAACAAGGCGTCCATGTACTGGTCGATCTCCGCCCGCTCGAAGCAGAGCGAGAACGCGGCGAAGTTCGTCTCCTTCGTGCTCACCAACCCCGCCGCGACGAAGATCCTCACCACCGAGCGGGGGGTCCCGGCGATCCCGTCGGTGCAGGAGGACATCAAGCCGGTCCTGGACCCGCAGGCCAAGATCGCCCTGGAGTTCACCCAGGCCATCACCCCGGAACTCGTCGACCCGCCGCAGGTGACCCCGGCCAACGCGTCGTCGTGGAGCACCGACTACTCCACGATCGCGACCGAGCAGATCTTCGGGCGCAGCACCCCGGCCGACGCGGCCAAGAAGGTCGTGTCCGCCGCGGCGGGCATGCTCTGACGCGCCACGTCGGGCCGGCCCGATCGGTCAGGCGGGTCAGGCCGGACCCCGCCGGCACACCGTCACGTCTGTGGCGGTGTGCTGGCGCGGACGAGGACCTCGCCCTCGAACCGTTCCTGGCGCAGCGGCCCGTCCCCGTCGGCGACGACGAGGTCGAAGACGGCCTCGCCGATGCCCCGCAACGGCAACCGGACCGTGGTGAGGGCGGGGGCGACGTCGCGCAGGGTGGGGATGTCGTCGAAACCCGAGATCGCGAGGTCCGCGGGGACGTCGACGCCGGCGTCGCGGGCGGCCGCGAGGGCACCGACGGCCATCACGTCGTTCGCGGCCATCAGGAGGGGACGACGCCCCTCGACCCGGGGGAGCGGACCGCGGGCCAGGAACTCCTCGGTGCTCGCGTAGGCCCCGTCGCGGGTGAACGGGCCCGCCAGGTGCGCGACGGGTTCGATCCCGTGCGCTCTCAGCCCGGCCAGGAACCCCGCCGTCCGCTCCCGGGCGGTCAGCAGGTCCTCGGGACCCTCCAGCAGCACGAACTCGCGGTAGCCGATCCCGACCATGGCCTCGCTCAGACGCCGCGCCGCGCCGGCGTTATCGATGAGGACGGTGTCGACGCCGAGCACGTCCTGGGTGACCGCCGCCACCTGCCCCCCGCTGGCGCGGAACGCGTCGAGTTCGGCGCGCAGGGCGTCCGTCGACTCCTCGTCGGCCCAGCGCGACCCGGCCAGCAGCACGGCCCGGACGCGCTGCCGCCGCAGCGTGGCGACGTGCTGCAGTTCCCGCACGGGATCGCCTCCCGTCACGGCGAGGGTGACGATGACGTCGGACGCCTCGGCCCGGGCCGTCACCCCGGCGGCGAGGGAGGAGAAGTACGGGTCGGCGATGTCGTGGACGACGAGACCGACGACCCCCGAGCGGCCACGGGCCATCGCCTGGGCCTGCGCGTTGGCGCTGTAGTCGAGCTGCGCGGCCGCGGCGTGCACGCGTTCGCGCAGCGCCTCCCCGACGACCCGGGAACTGCCGTTGAGGACGCGTGAGGCCGTCGCCAACGAGACCCCGGCCTCGCGGGCCACGTCGTCGAGGGTCACCGGCCCGTCCGGACGGGACCTGCGGGCACGTCGACGGGGCGCATCGGGGGTCACGGGCGACATCCTCCCGTGGTCGGCGCTCTCACAGGATGTCGGCGTACTCCTCGGCGTGCCGCCGCACGTGCAGCCGCACGAACGAACAGGCCGGGACGACGCGCAACCCGCGCGCCCGGACGTCGGCCAGCGCGGCGTCGACGACCTTCGTCGCCAGTCCCTCGTTCTCGTGGGCCGGGACGACCTCGGTGTGGACCATCGCGATCGACGAACCCTGCGGGACGTAGTCGGCCAACGCCACCACCTGGCCGTCGAGGCGGCCCTCCCAGCGGTGGGCCTGTTCGTCGTGGGTGACCACGAGGTCGTCGACGGTTGCCACGGTGCGCTCCTGTCCTGTCGAGCCGGTTGTCGAGGAGGAGAACGCGACCGCGCCCGCGGTGCTTCCCGGGCGCGCGGGGTCACCCGGCGTCGAGGAACTCCCGGTTGGCGGCGGTGTTCCGCGCGATGGCCGCGGCCCACGCCGCGGGGTTGCGCCGCAGCCGGTTGCGGCGGGCCCGCTGCACCGCGGCGACGACCGGCACCGCCCGGCTCAGCACCGGGTGTCGCGGGATGCCCAGCGCGTCGGCGAGCGGGTCGCCCTGCATGGCCCGGGAGACGACCTCGACGAGGGGGGTCGCCACGAGCGCCGGGATCGGGGTGAGTTCGGCCAGCGTGGTGGCCAGCACGGTCAGGCCCGAGGCCGTGAGGGTACGGGCGTCGTCGTTGGGCGCTGCGGTACGGGCGTCGATCCGGTCGTGCAGGGTGCGCGCACCGGCCAGGTCGACCACCCCCGCCGTGAGGCCCGGTTCGACCCCCAGCAGCGTTCCGAGGTGGCGCCAGAACCGGAGGAAGCGCGCGTACTCGGCGGGGGTGAGGTCGATGCCCAGCACCGCGGCGGACTGCGGGGCGACGTAGGTGAAGTCGAGCCAGGTGCGGAGCTGGTCCAGCTGGCTGATCGGGACGGTCCCGTCCGTGGGAGGGGCCTCGCGCTGGACGCGGCGCCGCACGACGGCGTGGCCGAGGCGGACGTGGGCGGTGGAGACGAAACCCCGTCGGCCGGGGCGGGTCCCGCCGGGCAGCGACGCGGCCGTCAGCCACTGCGCCGTCTCCAGCAGCCGGGCGTGCGCGTTCTCCCCCAGGAGCCGCCCCGTCCGGACCAGGATCGTGGACGTCGTCGGCGGTCGGTAGGAACTGATGAGCGCTCCCGCCCCGACGTCGAAGACGTGGACGCCCATCGACGCCGTGAAGGTCGGTTCGGCCGCCTCGTCCAGGACCTCGTCGTCGGCTGCGGCGCAGGTGCGTTCGAGGTCGAGCACCAGGTCGTGCACGGCGGGGTCCACGGCGCTGTCGGCGCCGTGGCGCAACGCCTCGTCGAAGCGACGCCAGCCGGTGGGGTCGGCGAGGACCCGGTCGGCGAGGGCGTCCGCGAGCGGGTCGGAACGGTGCGCCGCGGCGGCGAGGTCCGCCTCGGTGGGGAGGGCGGGGGAGGTCGGCGGCGTGCTGGAGGTCCTCACCCCGCTGACTCTGCCTCCTGAACGCCTCCTCCGCCCGTTCCACACCCGTGGGCCGGCCCTCCGGGCGGCGTCAGCGACCGACCGTGGCGGCGGCCCACTCCCGGGTCGCCGCCACGTCGCGGTGCATCTGCTCCACGAGGTCGGCCGACCCCGAGAACGCCAGTTGGGGACGCAGGTGGCGGTGCAGCGACACCAGCACCTCACGGTCGTAGAGGTCGAGGCTGACGTCGAGGAGGAACGCCTCGAGCAGTCGCACCCCGTCCGCGTAGTAGGTGGGCCGCCGGCCCACCGAGACCGCCGCCACGTGCACGGGGCCGTCGTGGACCGGGTCGACCTGCACGGTGGCGGCCCAGACGCCGTCCGCCGGGCCGTCCCCGTCGAGCGCCACGTTCGCGGTGGGGAAGCCGAGCAGGCGACCGCGCTGGTCGCCGTGCTCGACGGTGCCGCGCACCTGCAGGACGGGGGTACCGGTGCGGGGAACCGGAACTCGCAGAACCACGTCGCTCTCCTCGGATCAGTCGGTCTTCGGCAACCCGGGCGGGTTGATCTCGGACGTCGGCACGGACTCGTTCGCGAGGTTCCAGCGTGCGAGGGTCTTCGCGTAGGCGCCGCTCTCGATGACGTGGTTCAGCGCAGCGGCCAGGGCGTCGACCAGTCCGTCGCCCTTCTTCGTCGTCGCCGCGATGTCGGCCTGGATCGTGCCACCGCCGGGGACGGTGCCGACGATCTTCGTCTCGCCGGCGACGAGCACGTGGTAGGCCGCGGTCGGGTTCGGACCGAAGTACGCCTCGATGCGCCCCGACTTCAGTGCGAGGTACACGTCGGTCGACTTCGCGTAGTACTGGATCGTCACCGGTTCCAGACCGGCCGTCGTGTTCTGGGCGTCCCAGTCGAGGAGCACCTTCTCCTGGTTGGTGCCCGAACCGACCGCGACGGTCAGCCCGGCGACGTCCTTCGGCTCCTGGATCGAGGTGGTGCCGGAGGACTTCGCGACCTCCCAGGCGAGGGTGTCGACGCGGTAGGAGGCGAAGTCGTACTTCTCCTTGCGTTCCTCGGTGACGGTGATGTTCGAGAACCCCACGTCGAACTGACCCGAGTCCATGGAGACGAACAGGTTCTCCCACGAGGTGGCCCGCAGATCGGGCTCCAGCCCGAGGACGCCGGCGACGAGCAGGGCGATGTCCGGTTCGATGCCGATGACCGTCGTGTCGTCGTCGGCACGGAAACCCAGCGGCGGGTTGCCGTCGGCCGTGGTGCCGATGACGAGGGTGCCGCGGTCGCGGATCTCCTGCGGCACGGTCGCCGCGATCTCCGGCACGGCCTCCACCGCGATGCGACCGCTCTGCTCGGGGCTGGTGTCGACCGCACCCTCGGTGGCGGTGGCGGTGGCGGCGACGGCGGCGGGGTCGGTCCCGTTCCCGCACGCGGCCAGCACCAGCGGGCTCGCGGCCAGCGACAGGATCCAGGTTCGACGGCTGATCACAGGGTTCTCCTCGGGGTCGCGGTCTGCACCGGGCAGGCCGACAGGGCGGTCCGGCGGGTCGCCGGGTCGCGGGTGGGACGGGGTGGGACGGGGTGGGAC